>NZ_SLUR01000010.1:0-153497 GCF_004340725.1 Curtobacterium sp. PhB128 | reverse complement strand
CAAACGCCTCGACGCCATGACGCCGAGAGAAGCTCTCGACGAGCTACTCTCGGCGTCACTGACAGGCGGTGTTGCACCGACCACTTGAATCCACCGCGAACTGTTCGCGGAGATCTGTCGCTTTCGCATGTGGGGAACGGCCGGGCGCTACACCAGGTCGGGCGAGTCCAGCAGGTCCGTCACGAGGGCAGCGATCGCGGAGCGCTCCGACCGGGTCAGCGTGACGTGGGCGAACAGCGGGTGGCCCTTCAGCCGCTCGATGACGCTCGCGATGCCGTCGTGCCGTCCGACCCGCAGGTTGTCGCGCTGCGCGACGTCGTGGGTGAGCACCACGCGTGAGTTTTGCCCGATGCGGGAGAGCATCGTGAGCAGCACGTTCCGTTCGAGCGACTGTGCCTCGTCGACGATCACGAACGCGTCGTGCAGGGACCGACCGCGGATGTGCGTGAGCGGCAGGACCTCGATCAAGCCGCGTTCGATCACCTCGTCGAGGACGTTGTCGGACACCACCGACCCGAGGGTGTCGTAGACCGCCTGCGCCCACGGGTTCATCTTCTCGCCGGCGTCACCGGGCAGGAACCCGAGGTCCTGGCCACCCACGGCGTACAGCGGCCGGAACACCATGATCTTCTTGTGCTGCTGCCGTTCGAGGACCGCTTCGAGCCCGGCGCACAGGGCCAACGCGGACTTGCCCGTGCCGGCGCTGCCGCCCAGGGACACGATGCCGATCTCGGAGTCGAGCAGGGCGTCGATCGCAAGTCGCTGCTCGGCGGACCGGCCGCGCAGCCCGAAGACCTCGCGGTCGCCACGGACCAGGGCGACGGAACCGGCGGTGTGCACGCGACCGAGGGCCGAACCGCGCTCGGAGTGGATGACGACACCGGTGTTGACCGGCACGCCGTCGAGCTGGACGGAGCGGATCTCCTCCTTCTCGTACAGGTCGGCCATCTGCTCGCCCGAGACCTGCAGGTCGGCGATGCCGGTGTAGCCGGAGTCGACCGCGAGCTCGGCGCGGTACTCCTCGGCCGCCATGCCGATCGACGACGCCTTGACGCGCAGGGGCAGGTCCTTCGACACGACGACCACGTCGAGCCCGTCGTTCTGCAGGTTCGAGGCGACGGCGAGGATGCGGGAGTCGTTGTCGCCGAGCTGCAGCCCGGACGGCAGGACGGACTGGTTGGAGTGGTTCAGCTCGACGCGGAAGGAACCGCCGTCACCGAGCGCGATCGGGAAGTCGAGCCGTTCGTGTTCGATGCGCATCTCGTCCAGCAGCCGCAGGGCCTGCCGTGCGAAGTACCCGATCTCCGGGTCGTTGCGCTTCGACTCGAGTTCGCTGACGACCACGACGGGCAGGACCACCGCGTGCTCGGCGAAGCGGAACAAGGCCCGCGGATCGCTGAGGAGCACCGATGTGTCGAGCACGTACGTGCGCTGGGCGACCGACGTGGACGAGTCCGCGGTGTGCTGGTGCTGGGTTCCGCGAGAGACGTTCTGAGAGGTCACGACCACTCCATCCCCGGGCCGCGAGCAGCCCGGTCCATGTCCTCGAACGCGGCCGTGGAGCGGGTCCCGAAGCACCGACTGTGGCCGCTTCGATCGGGCGCGGTGCCCGATGGGGACAACGTACGTCCGCCCTCCGACACCCCGCCAGCGACACGCGGTTTCCGGCGTTACGGTCACGTGAACAACGTGACTCCGGCAGTTGACCGGTCGCGAGCTGTGGGCTGCGGCTGTGCCGCCCGACAGACGGTGACCAGTCGGCGGACGTGCGCGGTGCGTCGTGACCCTCGCGGGTGGCCGACAGGAGGCCCGTGGCGGCCGGGCACCGCGCCTCCAGGCCGCCCGTTGGTCGCGACTCGTCGCGCGGACGGCGTCGAGTGGTCACCAACTGTCGGCTGCGACCGCGCGAGCCGACAGTTCGCGACCACTCGACAGAGGGGAGGCCCGTGGGGGCACCGCCCCGCGCCTCCCGTCCGCCTGTTGACGCGCGCTACTGCAGCGTGGCGTACGAGACGCAGGCGTCCCGGAACATGTCCAGCGTCTCGTCCGTCGTCGAGGCGAACACCGACACCCGCGCGACGCCGAGCCGCGTCGTCGCGGTCACGCCGTGGTTGTGCAGCGCCGCGGACAGCGCGGTCAGGCGCCCCTCGGCCGGCCGCAGCACGACGATGCCGGCGCGCTCGCGCGGGTCGCGGCTGGACTCGACCTCGAGCCCGAACTCGTCCGCGATCGCGAACACGCGCTCGACGCGCTCGGTGACGCGCTCCTGCACGGCGGCGACACCGACGGCAGTCAGCCGGTCCAGCGACACCGCGAGGCGGGCCTGCGCGATGGGGTCGATGCGGGTCATCTGGTACCCGGCGGCACCCGGGCGCACGGCGGGGACGTCCACGGGCCAGCCGGTGGTGCCGTGCGGGCCGGACAGCGCCGGACGCAGGCGGTTCAGGGCGCGGTCGCTGAAGGCGGTGAAGCCCGTGCCCCAGCCGGCGTGCAGCCACTTCTGGCCGCCGGTCGCGACGACGTCCGCGATCTCGTAGGGGGCGTCGACGACTCCGAAGCCCTGGATCGCGTCGAGGATCAGCAGGCGGTCGCCGATGACCTCGCGGATGCCGGCGAGGTCGGCCAGGTAGCCGGTGCGCCAGTCGACCAGCGACACCGCCACGGCCGTCACGTCGTCGGTCAGGCGCTCCTGGATGAGCGAGGGGGTCATCCACCCGGCACCGGACTCGATGACGACCGGCTGGACCCGGCCGCCGGTCGCCGAGGCGGCGCTAGCCAGCGCGAGCGGCAGCGAAGGGTACTCGTCGGCCGACACCAGCACGCCGCCGGTCAGGCCGAAGGCCGTGTGCAGCAGGCCGGGCGTCGTCGCGGTCTGCGAGACGACCTGGTCCTCGCGGCGACCGACCAAGCGGGCGGCGACCGTGCGGACTCGGGCGTCCTGCTCGTCGAGGGTCTCCATGGCGCCGAAGCGCATGTGCTCCTGGATCGTGCCGAGCACGCGCTGCTCCTCGAGCACGGCGGTCTGCACGGGGCCGAACGCAGCGTGGTCGAGGTAGCCGGGATCCTCGGAGAAGCCGGCGGCGTACTCGTCGATGTTCACAGGGGTGCACCTTTCACAGTGTCGAACCCTGAGAGCCTACTGGGATCACTGAACGTCAGCGAACCCAGGCCGATCCGCGCAGTAGCGAGGAAGCGTCAGCCGCCGAAGCGTCGCGACCGCAGCCCGAAGTCGCGGACGGCGCGGAGGAAGTCGACCTCGCGCAGGTCGGGGTAGAGCGCCTCGACGAAGTAGAACTCGCTGTGCGCGCTCTGCCACAGCATGAAGTCGGACAGCCGCTGCTCGCCCGAGGTCCGGATCACCAGGTCGGGGTCGGGCTGTCCCTGCGTGTACAGGTGGTCGCCGATGAGCTCGGGGGTGAGGACCTCGGCCAGGGTGTCGATCGTGCCGCCACCCGCGCCGTGCGACTCCACGATGCTGCGCATGGCGTCGGCGATCTCGCGGCGTCCGCCGTACCCGACGGCCAGGTTGATGTGGAGTCCGGTCCGGCCGGCGGTGCGCTCCTCGGCCTGCGCGAGCGCGGACACGAGCGAATCGGGCAGCCCCTCGTTCGACCCGACGTGCTGGACGCGCCAGTCCGTGGTGTCGGCGAGCACCCCGGCCAGGTCGCCGATGATGCCGACGAGCTCGCTGAGTTCCGCTCCGGCACGTCCGGTCAGGTTGTCGGCGGAGAGCAGGTAGAGCGTCACGACCTCGATGCCGAGCTCGTCGCACCAGGTCAGGAACTCCGGGATCTTCGCGGCGCCGGCGCGGTGGCCGTGCGCGGCGGACTCGAGCCCGAGCTGCTTCGCCCACCGACGGTTGCCGTCGACGATCATGGCGACGTGCTTCGGCTTCGCGCTGCCCTCGATCTGGCGGCGGATGCGGCTCTGGTAGGCGCGGTAGAGGATCCCTCGTCCTGCCCATCCCACCCTGCCGGTCACGCACCGAGCGTAGTGCACCGTCGGTCGGAGCGTCCCGAGTGCGGCTCCCCCAGAACTCGTGGCATCCGTTCGGGCACGGGGCTTACAGTCGGCACATGCAGGACGAGCATGAGACCGCCACCCTCCCCCACGTCCCGTTCACCGAAGAGGCCGCGACGACCACGGAGGACACCCGCCCCGCCTGGCGCGGGTGGATCCACCTCGGTGCGTTCCCGTTCGCCATCGCGATGGGCATCGTCCTCATCGCCCTGGCCGACAGCACCGCGGCGAAGGTCGGCAGCGCGGTGTTCATGGCCACGTCGCTCGCCATGTTCGGGGTCTCCGCGACGTACCACCGGTTCCCGTGGGGGCCGACCGTCAAGGCGGTGCTCAAGCGCATCGACCACACGAACATCCTGCTGCTCATCGCCGGCACCTACACGCCGATCGCGATCTGCGCACTGCCGCACACCCTGATGGTGGTCGTGCTCTGGGTGATGTGGTCCGGCGCCGCCCTCGGCATCGCCTTCCGGGTGCTGTGGATCAACGCGCCCCGGTGGCTGTACGTGCCGATCTACCTGGTGCTCGGCTGCGCGGCGCTCGGGCTGCTGCCGCAGTTCTTCGCGGCGAGCGTCCCGATGACCGTGCTCATCCTGTCCGGCGGTGTCGCGTACATCATCGGCGCGCTCGTCTACGGCTTCAAGCGGCCGAACCCGGTGCCCACCCAGTTCGGCTTCCACGAGGTGTTCCACGCCCTGACGGTCGTGGCCTTCGGCGCGCAGTGGGTCGGCGTGCTCATCGTCGCCCTGGACCCGGTGCGCTGACGGTCGCACGTTCCTTCCCATAACGCGCGCGATGCCTGGTCGTTCCGGGCGTACTCACCCGGAACTTTCGACCAGGTACGCCCGATCCGCCCAGGTACGCCCGGTTCCGTCAGGCGCTAGCGGGTCAACCGCGCTCGGTGTCGTCCCCGACGTCGGCCCGGCCGTCCTCGGCCGCACGCCGCTCCGACTCGTCCGTCGCCGGACCGTCGACCGCGGTGCCGTTCGCTTCCGCCTCGAGACGCTCGCGGATCTCCGACCGGTAGCGCGTCCGGCGGATGCGCCGGGTCATGTCCACGACCAGGACGATCGTCGCGATCGCCACCAGCGCGATGGCGATGAACCCGACGACACCGGGGGTGACGTTCACGTCCGGCACGACGCTGGGGCTGGGACTGGGGGTGGCGGCGAGTGCCGCCGCGATGGAGCTCACGGGGTCGGTTCCTTGTCGGCAGGGATCCCGGCGAACAGATCGGTCTCCGGGAGCTCGGTCGGCACGCGGGCCTCCACGAGCTGGTAGTCCTCGGTCGGCCACACCGTGGCCAGGAGGTCGTTCGGCCAGTAGAAGAACGCACTGTCCGGTGCCACCTGGCTGGCGTGGGCACGGAGCGCGGCGTCGCGCTGGTCGAAGTACTCGTGCACGTCGACGTGCGTGGTCGCGAGGTCGGGCCGGTCGGCGAACCGCTCGACCCACTCGCGCAGCTGCTCGATCGCGGGGCTGTCCGGGTCGCGGTCCTGCAGCGCCTCGAAGATCGTCCGGAAACGGCGCGGGTTCATCGTGCGCTCGTAGTAGAGCTTGGCGATCGACCACGGTTCGCCGGCCGTGGGGTACGCAGCGGGATCGGCCGCGGCTGCCCAGGCGGCGACGGACACCTCGTGCGTGCGGATGTGGTCGGGGTGCGGGTAGCCGCCGTTCTCGTCGTAGGTGACGAGCACGTGCGGACGGAACCGGCGGATCACCCGGACGAGCGCCTCGGTGCTGTACTCGAGCGGCACGGTCGAGAACGTGCCGGGTCGGACGGTCTCGCCCTTCTCGGCGTCGGGCAGTCCGGAGTCGTGGTAGCCGAGCCACAGGTGGTCGATGCCGAGGGCTGCCTGCGCGGCGGCCATCTCACCGCGGCGGTACCCGGCCATGTCGCGGTGCGCGCGGCTCGTCGCGGGCTCGCCGAGCTGGTCGTTGAGGATGTCGCCGGCCTCGCCCCCGGTGCAGGACACGACCAGTACCTCGTGCCCCTCGGCCACGTACTTCGCCACGGTCGCCGCCCCCTTGCTCGACTCGTCGTCGGGGTGGGCGTGGACGGCCAGCAAGCGGTACGGCACGGGACTTCCTCACGTGGGTGAGCGTGGGCGAGCGGAGGACGAGCGGGGACGGGAAGTGCACAGCGACGCGTGAACTACCCTGGGATCAGGATAATCACCCCGGGAGCCCCGAACTGTCCGAACAGCACTACACCGCCACCCTCGACGACCGCTACGGCCGCACCCCGGCCCGCGCGCGCCGCAGCAAGGCCGTCGCGATCACCGCCGCCATCGCCGTGGTCGTGGTCTTCGCCGCCTGGGTGATCTGGGCGGGTCTCGACCAGTCCGACCGCGGCCTGACCGACGACGTCGTGGGGTACGAGGTCCTCTCCCAGCACAGCACGGTCGTGCACTCGCAGGTCTCCGTCGACCCGGGTGTCCGGGCGAAGTGCGCCGTCCAGGTCCTCGACAAGAGCTACTCGATCGTGGGCTGGAAGGAGATCACCCTCGCCCCGTCCGAGCAGCGCACCCGCAGTGTCAGCACCGAGGTGACGACCACGACCCGTGGCGTCACCGGCTTGATCCACGACTGCTGGATTCCCTAGACTGTCCTGATTCGCCTCTCGAGACCGACCACTCGGCCGGTCTCGTTTTTCATGGTCGAAGGGACAGAAGATGAGCAACGACACGCAGGTCACCTGGCTGACCCAGGAGGCGCACGACCGTCTCCAGGCGGAGCTCGACGAGCTGAGCGGCGAGGGCCGTGCCGAGATCGCGCGCCGCATCGAGGCCGCTCGCGAAGAGGGCGACCTCAAGGAGAACGGCGGCTACCACGCCGCCAAGGACGAGCAGGGCAAGATCGAGGCGCGCATCCGCGTCCTCACGAACCTCCTCAAGCACGCGACCGTCAGTGAAGCCGTCTTCGACGGCACGGTCGAGCCCGGCACCGTCGTCACCGCGGTCATCGCAGGCGACGAGTCGACGTTCCTGGTCGGCAGCCGCGAGATCGTCGCCGAGGGCTCCGACCTGACGGTCTACAGCCCGGTCAGCCCCGTCGGCGCGGCGATCGTCGGCCTCAAGGCCGGTGACAAGGCCACCTACACGGCGCCGAACGGCAAGGAGATCGCGGTCGAGGTCGTCAAGATCGAGCGCTACGAGCCGTAGGCAGCACCACAGACGGACAGGAGGCCCGGGGCGACACCGCCACGGGCCTCCCGTCTGTCCGCTGGTCGCGTCCACGGCCCCGCTCACCGGGGCGCACCACCGATCCGACAGGACACGCGTCGAACGACTCGTGGATCGTCGCAGGGCTAGTGCTCGAGGAGCTCCGGGCGGAAGCCGACCTCGTGCAGGCGCTGGATGACCTCCTGCGCGTGCTCGGGGCCACGCGCCTCGATCGACAGGTCGAGGGCCACCTCGTTGATGACCAGGCCCTGTCCGTGGCGGGTGTGCAGGACCTCGACCACGTTCGCGCCGGCGTCCGAGATCACCTGGGCGACCCGGGCGAGCTGGCCGGGACGGTCCGGCAGCATGATGCGGATGCCGATGTAACGCGACGCGGCGACCAGACCGCGGGTGATCACGCGCTCCATCATGAGCGGGTCGATGTTGCCGCCGCTCAACAGCACGACGGTGCGCCCGGTGTCGCGGACCGCGCCGGACATGATCGCGGCGACACCGACGGCTCCGGCGGCCTCGACCACGAGCTTCGCACGCTCGAGCAGCACGAGCAGGGCGCGGGCGGTGTCGTCGTCGGAGACCGTGACGATGTCGTCGACCAGGTCGCGGATGATCGGGAAGTTCAGGTCGCCGGGGCGGGCGACCGCGATGCCGTCGGCGATCGTCGGTGTCGTCGTGATGGTGACGGGCTCGCCGGCGCGGATCGACGACGGGTACGCAGCAGCGTTCTCGGCCTGCACCCCGATGACCTTGATCGGTCGTCCGAGCCGCTCGGCCATGCCCTTGACCGCGAGGGCGATGCCGGAGATGACCCCGCCGCCGCCGATCGGCACGACGACGGTGTCCACGTCGGGCACCTGGTCGATGATCTCGAGGCCGAGGGTTCCCTGGCCGGCGATGACGGCGGGGTGGTCGAACGGCGGGATGAAGACCGCGCCGGTGTGCGCGGCGAAGTCCTTGGCGGCGCTCAGGGCTTCCTCCACCGAGTGGCCGCGCAGCACGACCTCGGCGCCGTAGTGGCGGGTGGCCTGCAGCTTCGGCAGCGCGACACCGACCGGGGTGAAGATCGTCGCCGGGATGCCGAGCTCGCGGGCGGCGAGGGCGACTCCCTGGGCGTGGTTGCCGGCGCTGGCCGCGACGACGCCCTTGGCGCGCTGTTCCTCGGACAGGGTCGACAGGCGGTTGTACGCGCCGCGGACCTTGTACGCACCGGTGCGCTGCAGGTTCTCGCACTTCAGGTGCACCGGTGAACCGAGCACCTCGGCCAGGAACTGCGAGGTCTCCATCGGGGTGACGCGCGCGACGCCCGAGATGGTCTCCCGCGCCGTCTCGATGTCCGCGAGGGTGGGGATCGCGGCGAGCGTGTGCTGGGAGGCGCTGGTGTCGGTCACTCCCCCATCATCGTCGTTCCGGGCCTCCGCGGCGAACCCGTGACACGAGGGATCGTTCAGTGTCAGCCTGCCGTCCCCTTGACCGCGGTCGGCTGCTCGTCGGTGCCCGGCTTCGGCACGTCGCCACGACGCTTCCGCAGCTTGAGGACCTTGCGCCGCCGCTTGGTCCGGACGTTCTCGTCGTGCGCGTCCTGCTTGGCCTCGAGCACGTGGTCGGAGTCCATGGTCTTCCACCGGCCGCTCGAGATGGTCGTGACCATGGAGTTGACGGTGGCGATGAGCGGGACGGCGAAGAACGCGCCCGCGATGCCCGCGAGGCCCGACGCCGCGGTGACCCCGAGGACGACGGCGAGCGGGTGCACCTTGACGGCGCTGCCCATGACGAGCGGCTGCAGGATGTGTCCTTCGACCTGCTGCACGACCAGGATCACGCCGAGCATGATGACCGCCGCCACCGGGCCGTTGAAGACCAGGGCGACGAACACCGCCAGGAACCCGGTGACGATCGCACCGACGACCGGGATGAACGACCCGAGGAACACGAAGACCGCGATCGGCACGACGAGCGGCAGCTGCAGGAAGAACGCACCGAGGCCGATGCCGACGGCGTCGACGAACGCGACGAAGATCTGCACCCGGATGAAGCTCGTCAACGTCGTCCAGCCGGCGACCCCGGCGCCGTCGATCGCGCTGCGGGCGTTCTTCGGGAAGAGCCGGACCGTCCAGCGCCAGACGTTCTTGCCGTCGATGAGCAGGAAGATCACCGTGAAGATGACGATGAACAGGCCGGTGAGGATGTGCGTCAGCGACGACCCCGCGCTGGCCACTCCGGACAGGATCGAGCCGGAGTTGCTCTGCAGCCAGTCGGTCGCCTGGTTGAGGTAGGAGTTCAGGTCCTTCTGGCTGATCCCGAGCCCGGAGCTGAGCACGAAGTCGCGGATGTTGTCGTACTGCGACAGGGTGCGGTCGCGGAGCGACGGGTAGGCGGCGGCGATCTGGTCGACGACGAGCCAGATGAGCGCCCCGACGGCGGCGAGCCCACCGACCAGGCTGACGATGACCGCGAGCCACTTCGGCACGTGGTGGCGCTGCATCCAGTTCGACAGCGGGACCAGGAGCGCGGCGACGACGATGCCGATGAGGAACGGGATGAGGATCTCGCTGAACAGCGTGACCAGGTAGATGACCACCGCGACGACGCCGACCACGACGAGGATCCGCCACGACCACGCGCCGGCGATCCGCATGCCGGGCGGCACCGCGTCATCGACGACGACGGGATCCGTGTGCGGTGTCTTCTTTCCCCAGGCCATGGGCCGATCCTAGCGATCCAGACGTCCTCGCGTTCCAGATACGGCATACGTTCGGACGCCGCGCTGTCGGCGGGGTTCGGTAGCGTCGCCGCATGGTCAGGTCCTCGCTCTCCGCCGCCGAAGCCCGCCGCGTCGCCCTCGCCGCGCAGGGGTTCGGTCGGCCACCGGCGACGGACGTCTCGACGCGTGCGGTGAACGCAGCGTTCGCCCGGCTCGGGCTGCTGCAGATCGACTCGGTGAACGTGTTCGAGCGCAGCCACTACCTGCCGCTCTTCGCACGACTGGGGGCGTACGACCGGTCCACGCTCGACCGACTGACCCTCGGCCGGTCCGGGCCCTACACCGAGTACTGGGCGCACGAGGCAGCCCTCATCCCGCGCGACGACCTGCGGCTGTTCCGCTGGCGGATGGACGCCCTGCGGGACCGCGACGCCGGTCCGACCAGGATCGACGGCGTCACCCGCACCGCCGGGGTCCGACGCGAGCTGCACGCGCTCCTGCGTGCCGAGGGGCCGATGCGGGCCAGCGCGGTCGAGCACGAGTCGAACGTCCGCCGTGGTCCGTGGTGGGGCTGGAGCGACGTGAAACTCGGGCTCGAGCAGATGTTCCGCTGGGGCGAGGCCGTGAGCGCCGGACGGTCGGGCTTCGAGCGCGTGTACGCCCTGCCCGAGCAGGTCCTGCCGGCCGGGTTCCTCGAGACGGCCCCGCCGCGCGCTGCCGCCGTGCTCGAACTCGTCCGGCACGCCACCCGCGCCCTCGGCGTCGGCACCCGAGCGGACATCGCCGACTACTACCGACTGCGGTCGGACGACACCGCCGGCGCCATCGCGGAGCTCACCGCTGCCGGCGAGCTCCTGCCCGTGCGGGTCGAGGGCTGGGGTGAGCGGGCCTGGCTCCACCCCGATGCCCGGGTGCCCCGGCAGGTCACCGCCGACGCGGTGCTCAGCCCGTTCGACCCGGTCGTGTGGTTCCGCCGACGGGCGGAGCGGATGTACGGGTTCCACTACCGGATCGAGATCTACACACCGGCCCCGAAGCGGGTGTTCGGGTACTACGTGCTGCCCGTGCTGCAGGACGACCGCCTCGTCGGCCGGGTCGACCTGAAGAGCGACCGGCAGCGTGGCGTGCTGCGGGTCCGGACCGCGTGGCAGGAGCCCGGCGAGCACCTCGATGCCGAGCGGCTGGCCGAGACCCTCCGACGCACCGCCGCCTGGCAGGGACTCGACGAGGTCGAGGTCACCGATCGGGGCACGGCTGCAGCCGCGGTCGCCGGGGCGCTCGGCCTCCCGCTGGTCCCGCACGAAGCCGTCGACGACGCCGATGCCCCCGAACCCACGGAACAACTCGACGCCGTCGAGGCCTGACCGGCGTCAGAAGCGGTCGGCGTTCGCCCGCAGGCGTGCGATGCGGTCCGGCAGCGGCGGGTGCGTCGAGAACAGCCGGTCCATCACGCCGGGGCGCATCGGGTCGGCGATCCACAGGTGCGCCATCGACGAGTTCTGCGTCTGCATCGGACGGCCGTACGCGCCGAGCTTCTCGAGCGCCCGGGCGAGGCCCTCGGGGTGGCGCGTCGTCATCGCACCGGTGGCGTCGGCGAGGTACTCGCGCTGCCGGGACACCGCAGCCTGCACGCCCGCCGCGGCGATCGGCGCCACGACCACGGCCACGATGCCGGCGATGAGCAGCACCGGGTTCGCGCCACCGCCGTTGTCCGAGTTGCGGTTCCGGCCGCCGGACAGGCCGCTGAAGATCGAGATGCGCAGGAGCACGTCGGCGATCAGGCCGACGGCGACCACCAGCCCGAACACCATCGTCGAGACCCGGATGTCGTAGTTGCGGACGTGCCCGAGTTCGTGGGCCATCACACCCTGGAGCTCCTGGTCGTCCATGATCTGGAGCAGCCCGGTCGTCGCCGCGACCACGGCGTGCTCCGGGTCGCGCCCGGTGGCGAAGGCGTTCGGCGACGGGTCCTGGATGACGTAGACCCGGGGCATCGGCATGCCGGTCGAGATCGCGAGGTTCTCGACCGTCCGCCAGAGCCGCGGTTCGGAGGTGCGGTCGATCTCGATGCCGCCGGCGATGGCGGTCGCCTGCCGAGCAGCGAAGAAGTACTGCAGCACCGCGTAGCCCAGGGCGACGGCGAGCACGATGACGCCGATCGACACGTTCCCCGCCAGGTACCCGCCCAGGAACCCGAGCGCGCCGATGATCAGCAGGAAGACCAGAACGATGACGACGGTGTTGCGCTTGTTCCGCGCGATGGCGCTGTACACGGCAGCTGCGAGGCTGGGGTCAGAACTGGACGCGCGGCGGCTCGGCGATGGCTGCCGGCTCGGCGGTCTCGAAGAAGGTCGCCTCGGCGAAGCCCCGTCGCTTGGCGAACGTGGAGTTCGGGAAGACCCGGATCTTCGTGTTCAGCTCGCGCACGCCGCCGTTGTAGAAGCGCCGGGCGGACTGGATCTTGTCCTCGGTGTCGACGAGCTCGGTCTGCAGCTGCAGGAAGTTCTGGCTCGACTGCAGCTGCGGGTACCCCTCGGCGACCGCGAACACGCTCTTCAGCGCCTTCTGCATGTGTCCCTCGGCCGCGGAGGCCGTGCCGGCGTCACCGGCCGTCAGCGTCTCGGAGCGCGCCTTGGTGACGTCGTCGAAGACCGCCTTCTCGTGGGTGGCGTACCCCTTGACCGTGTCGACGATGGTGGGGATCAGGTCGGCGCGCCGCTTCAGCTGCACCGAGATGTCGCTCCAGGCCTCGTCCACACGGACCTTGAGCGTGACGAGCGAGTTGTACGTCACCCAGAGGTAGATCCCGATGATGACCAGGATCACCACCACCACTCCGACGACGATCAGCGTCGTGACGAGTCCGGTGTCCATGCGTGGGTGCTCCTTCTCGCGTTCGGATCCGCGGTGCTGCGTGGCCTGAACGGCCGTCGTGAAGTCTACCGACGCGTCCGCGGTGCTCGCGTCGACCGCCAGGGTTCACGGGCGATTCCCGAGTCACGCACACCGGGCGTTCGGGCTGCGGGGCGAACACGACCGGATGCGGGACATCATCCGCGAGGTGTATTGACCCAGCGGCCCGGATCACGTGGGATGGAGCCGGTGAGCACGCGAGGGGACAACGTGGACGACCGGGCCGTCGGGGGCGACGGCCCTCGTCGTCGTACCCGGTTCGTCGCGCTCGCCTCGGCCACGGCCGTCCTCGCCGCGGCGCTGCTGGCGGCGGCGGCCGCCCCTGCGTTCGCCGGCACGGCGGCCCACGAACAGGCGACCACCGAACGCGTCAGCGCCGCGAGCGCCGCGACCCCCGCACCGGGCGAACTCGTCGGCCCCCCGAGCAGCGGTCGCCCCGGCACGCCCACGCCCCCGCCCGCGTCCACCGGGCGACCGCCCGTCGCACCGACCATCGCCGACCCGGGAGACGTGACGAGCAGCACCGCCCGGTTCCACGGCACCGGGACCCCGGCGCACGTCGTCCGCGTCGCGGGCCCCGCGTCGACCGGTTCGGCCGGTTGCTCGTCCCAGGTGCAGGCGAACGGTTCGTGGTCGTGCCTCGGTACGGTGCGGTCGGGTCCGCAGCAGGTCTTCACGGTGCGGGACGTCACCGCGCCGAGCCAGCCGCCCGCGAGTGCCCCGGCCTCCGACGTCATCGTGCCGCCGACCATCGCGTCCGACCACCCGACCAGCGGCGCGCTCTCCGGCACGGGCTTCCCCGGTTCCACCGTGGTGCTGTCGGTCTCCGGATCGTCGACGCAGCAGACCTCCCCGGTCGGCCCGGACGGTCGGTGGGTGACCTCGCTCGCGCTGCGGTCCGACGCGACCGTCACCGTGACCGCCTCGCAGACCGCCAGCACGGCGCGCGGTTACCGCTCCGACCTGCGCAGCGCGTCCTCGGCCCCGGTGCGGATCACGGTCGACCGCACAGCACCGGCAGCCCCGCGGATCACCGCACCCGACGACGGCGACCGCGTCGGTTCGCGTGCCACGGTCGTCCGCGGCACCGGCGAACCCGGTGCCGACGTGACCGTCTACGTCGACCGCGCACCCGTCTGCCGGGCCGAGGTCGCTGCGAACGGTTCCTGGTCCTGCTCCACCGCGGGGTCGCAGCTGCGGGCCGGCGGACACGACCTCACCGCGACGCAGCACGACGCCGCCGGCAACTACTCGCGGTCGTCCGCTGCCGTGCAGGTCACCGTGTGGTCGACCTCGGGCGCCCCGAACGGCACCCCCGGCACCTCCGGAACCGGCGGGGACGCACCGACCAACGGCACCACCGGCAACGGCAACGGCAACGGCAACGGCAACGGCACCGACACCACCGGCACCACGACCGCACCGGGTGACGGCCAGACCCCCGGCGACACGGGGACCCCGGCCGGCACCGGAACCGGGAACGCCGGCGGCACCGGCGACGACGGACCTGGTTCGGCGGCAGCGCCCGGTGACGGCACCGAGCCGACCGGCACGAGCACCCCCGGGGCCGCAGGCTCCGGCGGCGGCCACACCGACTGGTCGGGCCCCGCGGGCGACTGGACCGCCGCCACCGCCTACGACCGCACCGTTCCGACGATCCAGGCCGCGTTCTCGTGGCGAACCGTCCTGATCGCCACGGCCGTCGCCGCTGGGTTCCTCCTGCTCATCGCCGCACCCCTCGCGCTCGTCGCCGCCGCTGCCCGCGGGCGCATCCGCTCGCCCTTCGCCGGACTGCTCGGGCGGAACCGCTCGCGCTCGGACCGCTCCGGGTCCGACGACGTGCTGCCGACGTGGGTGTCGATCACGGTCGCGGTGGCCGTCGCCGCCCTGTGCACACTGCTCGGCGTGGGCGTCTCGCTCGAGGCCCGCTACGTCCGCCTCGCCATCGCCGTGCTGCTCGGCACCGCGGTGCTCACGGCAGCCGTGGTGCTCGTGACCCGGTGGGCAGCCGGACCCGACCACCGTGCGGTGGGCTTCCGGGTGTCCCCGTGGCTGGTGCTCGCGGCGCTCGTGGCGTGCGGGATCACGCGGGCCGCGGACCTCTCCCCCGCCCTGATCGTCGGGATGGTGCTCGTGCCGTCGGGACGCCCCGACCTGGACACCGCCGCACTGCGCCTCGGCTCCGGGATCGCCGCCGGTGCCCGGAGCGCGACCTGGCGGACGATCGCGCTGCTCGGGCTCGCGACCGCGGGGTGGGTGCTCCACAGCCTGACCGCGGGCGGGGGCTTCTGGTCCGCGTTGACGTCGGAGTTCGCCATCACCCTGTGCGTCGGCGGGGTCGGTGCCGTCGTCGCGACGCTGCTGCCGTTCGCCGGTTCCGCCGGCAGTGCGGTCCTGGTGGCCTCGCGTGCCCGGTACGTGGCACTCGCGGTCGTCGCCGTCGCGCTCACCGCCGCGGTCTACTCGGGTCCCGCGGGGACCCACGCGTCGCCGGTGCTGCTCGGCGCGGTCGGCGCGACCTGCGTGGCGGGCGCGATCGGGGCCTGGTTCTGGGCGCGCACCGCGCGACCGGACGCGGCCGCCTGACCCGCACCGGGCCTCCCGTCCGCCGTCCCCGCGCGGCGGATACAGTGACGATCGGTGCGTGACGCGCCGTTCGACCGCCCCAGGGAGCGATGATGACCGAGACCCGATCCGACTACGACCCGACGCGGTTCCGCGAGGTGTTCGAGGGCAGCTACACGTACGCGAACGGCTTCGCGCGGAACACCCACCGCTTCGCGGACCGGCCCGCGCTGCGCGACCCGGACACGGGTCGGTCGTGGACCTACGCGGAGCTCGGGGACGTCGTCGACCACATCGGCGGGTGGCTCGTCCGGCACGGTGCCGGTCGCGGTTCGGTCGTGATGGTCGAGCTGTTCAACTCACCCGAGTTCGCGATGCTCTACCTGGCGTGCCACCGCATCGGCGCGGTGTTCTCGCCGACGAACTTCCGGCTCGCCCCCGACGAGGTCGCCTTCATCATCGAGGACTCCGCGCCCGTGGTGCTGGTGCACGACGCGGTGCGCGGCGACGACATCGCCCGAGCGCTCGAGACCGCGCCGCACCGTCCGGACCACATCGTCGTCGTCGGTGGCCACGACCACGCAGCGCACCACGACGACGACCCCGCACACGACGCGCGCGTCGCGTTCACCGCGCTCCTCGCCGCCG
This sequence comes from Curtobacterium sp. PhB128, assembly GCF_004340725.1. NCBI lineage: Bacteria > Bacillati > Actinomycetota > Actinomycetes > Micrococcales > Microbacteriaceae > Curtobacterium > Curtobacterium sp. PhB128. The sequence continues at coordinate 137,468 of NZ_SLUR01000010.1, read as the reverse complement.
ACCCCGTCACGCCCGCCGAACTCGCCGCGACCGAGCCCCGCAGTACCTACGACGAGACCACCCGGCTCTACACCTCCGGCACCACCGGGCGACCGAAGCCGGTGCCCCTGCCGAGCCTGGTCGAGGTGCTCAGCGCCCACGACGTCGTGATGCACTTCCCGCTCAGCCCCTTCGACAAGACGCTCAACATGTCGCCGCTGTTCCACCGTGGCGGCCTGTACTCGGGCGGTCCGAACCCGGTGTTCTACGTCGGCGCCGAGCTCACCACCCTGCGGCACTTCGACGCCGAGCGGGTGCTCGACCTGGTCGAGTCCGAGCGGCTGACGTTCCTGATCGGTGCGCCGCCGAACCTGGTGCAGCTCGCGAACGCGCAAGAGGCCCGGCCCCGCGACCTGTCGTCCCTGCACGGCATCGTCACGATGGGTGCACCACTCGACCGCGCCGCCGCACTCCGCTACCAGGAGCTCCTGTCCCCGCGGATCTTCAACGGCTACGGCACGACCGAGACCTTCTGGAACACGTTCCTGCGTCCTGAGGACTTCCCCGACGGCGCCGGCTCCACCGGACGAGCATCGACGGACGACGACGTCGCCGTGGTGCGCGTGTACGAGGACCGCCTGGCCGACCCGAGCGACACCGTGCCGAAGGACGGCTCCGAGATCGGCGAGTTCGCGGTCCGGACCGTGAAGTCCGGCTACTCGTACCGCAACCCGGGGCTCGAGGCGGAGAAGTTCGCGAACGGCTGGTTCTACCCCGGCGACCTCGCGACGTGGGACGAGCACGAACGGGTGACGATCGTCGGCCGCAAGGACGACATGATCATCTCCGGCGGCGAGAACGTCCACCCCGTCCAGGTCGAGGCCGCACTGCAGGAGCACCCGGGCGTCGCCGACTCGATCGTCGTCGGGATCCCGGACGAGCGTTGGGGCGAGGTCGTCACGGCGTACGTGGTCCGTGCAGCGGGACGGCTACCGGAGGACGACGTCGCAGCCGCCGCCGAGCTCGAGGAGTGGACGGGCTCACACCCCGGTCTCGCCCGCTACAAGCGGCCGCGGCGGTACCGCTTCGTCGACGAGCTGCCCTACAACGCGACGGGCAAGAAGGTGCACTACCTCGCCAAGGCGACGGCAGCGGAGGACCAGGCGGCGGGCCGACTGCTCGAGCCGTAGCGCGCTCTGGACGTGCGCGGCGTCGGACGGGAGGCCCGTGGCGGCCCCGCCCCGCGCCTCCCGTCCGTCAGCCGGTCGCGTCCACGGCCGTGCCTGCGTGCGTTCCTTCCCATGCCGCGTGCGGTGCTTTGCCGGATCGGGCGTACCTGGTCGAAACTTCCGACCAGGTACGCCCGATTCGGCCCGGAACGCCCAGGTACCCCCGGGCCGGCGCTACGTGTGGCTCGGCGCGTTCCGGGCGAACAGACCCGGCAGCAACCCACCGATCTTCGTCCCGATGCACAGGCTGACGAAGGTCGCCAGGGGCGTCGCGAGGGACTCGGGGTCGAACGTGGCCACCGCCACCAGCCCGACGGTCCCGGGGACGAGCAGCAGGAACGCCGGGAAGAACGACACCGTCGCCGGGATCGCCGGCACGAGCCGCTCGAGCAACCGCGTCGCGACGAACAACAGCGCCGCCGTCGCCCCGGTCGCGACGACGCTCCCCCACACCGGCGTCGTCCCGCTCACCAGCGCGTAGGCGGTGACCATGACCGCCACCGACACGAGCGTCAGCCGCCAGCCCGAGCGGAACACCAGGCCGAGGCCGACCGCCAGGACCACCACTGCGACCCACGACACCCAGTAGGACGGCACGGACTCCCACCCGGCCAGGTCCGTGCCGACGCCGGCGACCTCGCCGACGAGTGCCGCCGAGGACGGGTCGACGTGCAACCCGGTCAGCGCACTGCCCGAGGCGATGCCGGCCGCCATGAAGCCGAGCATGATGAGCCCCTGGACCAGCCGCGAGGACCCGGTCACGATGTCCGCGGCGGTCAGTTCGAGCAGGGCGTTGGTGATGAGGGCACCGGGGACGAACACCGCCACCGGGGCGCACACGGCGAACAGCGGGACCTGCTCGAACCCGGCACCCGCGGCGACGAGTCCGACGATGGCCGTCGACACGAAGGCCGCCAGGAACGGGATGATCGCGACGGCCTCGCGGAAGCGCCGGAGCAGCAGTCCGATGACCCCGACGAGCGCACCGACCAGGAGCGCGAGCAGGATCGCCCACCACGGGCACCGGAACACGACGGCGAGCCCGGCGGAGGTCAGCGCGTTGCCGAGGATCCACGGCAGTGCGGGCGGCGGGACGGTGCCGGCACGGATGGCCCGGACCCGCGCGGGGATCTCGGCGAGGGCGATCGACCCGCTCTCCAACCCGAGCACGACCCGGTTCGCCCGTGCAGCCTGTCGCGATGACAGCTCGACGCCCTCGGCGTTCACGATCGTCGCCGCACCGGTCGAGACCTCGCTCACCATCACGAGCGCCGGCAGCACCCCGATCGCCAGGGTCGGACCGACCCCGGCGGCGTCGCGGGCCTTCTCGAGCGCCGAGCGGACGTCGGTGACGGAGCTGCCCGCGTCGAGCAGCAGTGCACCGAGCGTGCCGAGGAGCATGCCGACGGGGACGGTCTCGCCGTCGACGACCTCGACGTGGGCCTCGGGCCGACGGAGGGCGTTCTGCAGGTTCGCGAGTGCGCTTCCGAGTCCGACCACGCAGGCGATGTTAGCGATCGAGCGTGGCCTCGATGACCACGTTGTCGACCGACGGGGAGCCGTCCGGCCGCTGCAGGCACGTGATGAGCAGGAGCCGGCCGGGCTCGTCCGCCCAGACGTCGGCATCGGCGGCCACGGTCGCCTTCGTGATCCGCTCGGAACCGGTCACCGTCCACCGCGCGTCGCCGATCCGGACGCTGCTGCCGACCACGACCTCGGAGCGTTGCCCGTCGACGTCGATGAGCAGGTTGCCCGGGCCGATCGCACCGTTCCGCAGCGAGTGCATGACGACGAACACGGTGCCGTCCGCGCGGTCCGCCAGCGGGACCCCCAGGTTGCGGACCCGGTAGGCCTCACTGAACCCCGGCGGCGTGATCTGCCCGTCGACGGCGTCCAGTTCGCCGAGCGGCACCTCGAGCCCGACCGACGGCAGCACGAGCTGGACGCCGGTGTCGGCGACCGCGTTCGACGCAGACGCCGCCGTCCCCGACTCGCCCGGGTCGAGCGTGACCTGCTTGCCGTCGAGCGACGTGCCGGTGATCGCCGTCGGCGAGGCCGCTCCGGTGGTCGCGGTGACCACACCGACCACGCCGACGACGAGGGACGCCGCGGCGAGCACGGCGATCGTCCAGAGCAGCGCGGTACGCGGTCGGGTGGGTGGGGCGGTCATCTTCCGTTCCGGGGTGGTGACGGACGTGTCGGACGGGAGGCGCGCCTCCCGTCCGACACCTGGGTGCCGGGATCCGCGTGGCGGGGTCGACCGCCCCGCGGATCCCGGTGCGTCAGTCCTGCTGGGTGACGCGGCGGCGGTACGCGATGAACGCGACCGAGCCGAGGGCGACGACGCCGACGGCCGACAGCCCGATCCACGGCAGGGCCGAGGTGCCGGAGACGGTGCCTCCGGTGTTCACGGCTGCGTCGGTGGTGACGGCCGTGGTGGTGTCGATCGGGTCGACGACGACGGTGCCGTCCGCGGTGACCGTGATGGCGAGCGAGACCACGGCCGTGCCGTCCGAGGACTCCACCGCGATGGTGTGCGCTCCGGCCGGGGTTCCCGTGGGGATCACGACCGAGGTCGCGAAGGCCCCGTCGGCGTCCGTGGTCACGGTGCCGAGGACGACGGGGTCGCTGTGCAGGACGATCGAGTACTCCGTCGCCGCCGGCAGGCCCTCGGCGCGCAGCGGCACCGAGTCGCCGACCGTGAAGGTGGTGGTGCCACCGGTGCTGATCGACGGGGCCGGGGTGGTCGGCGCGGTGGTGGGCTCCGTGGTCGGGCCGGTGGTCGGGCCGGTCGTGGGCTCCGGGGTGCCCGGCTCGCTCGGCTCGGTCGTCGGCTCCGGCGTGCCGGGCTCGCTCGGCTCGGTCGTGGGCTCCGGGGTGCCCGGCTCGCCCGGCCCGGTCGTCGGCTCCGGCGTGCCGGGCTCGCTCGGCTCGGTCGGCTCGGGCGTCACCGGGGTGGTCGGCTCGGGCGTGGGTGCCTCGGCTGCCGTGTAGGCGATCGAGATCGGCTGCGGCTTCTTGGCCGCGGCGTCGTTCGCGCCGGACGTGTACCAGTACGAGCTCTGACCGGTCTCGTTCTGGAAGTCGACGAAGTCCGCCGGCCACGAACCCCAGTCGGCGTTCGTCTTGTTCAGGCTCGTCGCCGACGCGGGCTCGACACCCTGCCAGTCCGGGCTCACGGTGATGCCCGAGCTCGTGACGTCGACGTCGGTGAGGGTCGCGAGGTGCACGGTGCGCGGCGTCAGCGGCGCCCAGCTGCCCCCGTCGCGCGAGGCCGCGTAGCCCGAGACCGTCGCCGTGAGCTCACCCGTGCCGTCCGCTGCGACGTGCAGTTCCGGGTCCTCGGCGGACCAGTAGGTCAGGCCGCCGTAGAACGCGACCGTGAAGCCGCCGTCCCACGCGATGTCCGCGGTGCCGGCTGCGGCGTCCACGGTGCCCGTACCCGCGGCGAGCGTCAGGACGCCGGCGGTCGTGGTGCCCGGGCGGACCGTGGTGCCGTCGCCGGTCTGGCACTTCGTGGCGAAGGTCGGGGTCGAGGTGCCGCCCGCGGCCTTCGGGTAGGCGATCGAGACGTTGCCAGCCGAAGCGGCGTAGCCGGGCGACGGGTTGGTCGCGGTCCACGGTGCCGAGGCACCCGAGTTGCCGGCGACCCCGGCGGACAGGAAGTTGCAGCCGCCGAAGTAGGCGCCGGCGTTGGCCTCGTTGCTGAGGCTCCAGGACAGCGACGCGTCGGTGACGTCGGCGGAGGCGGCGTTCGCGGGGGCAGCGCCGAGCGCGGCGGCCGCGGCGATCGTCGCGCCGAGGGCGACGGCGGTCGCGCCGGCGGCCACACGCCGGGCGCGAGGAGAGGACAGGTGCATTCGGGTGGTCTCCAAGTTTGGGTAGCCTTACCTAACTCCCTGAGCATAGGGACAGGAGTTAGGTTAGGCAACCCTAAGCTTGATTCGGCCGGACGCGTCCGCACCGGACCCGGTTCGCGCGTCAAAGCGACAGTTGTCCGCACGGACGCGCCGTCCTGCCCGCGAAAGCGACGTCGTGCCGCGAACGGTTGGCGGCACGACGTCGCTTTCGCGGGACGCACGCGTGTGACGGACGGGAGGCGCGGTGCGGGCGCGCCACGGGCCTCCCGGCCGGGCTGGGGCCGGTTCACACCCGCCGAAGCGACAGATGCACCCGCGGTCGCGCCGTCTTGCCCGCCAAGGCGACGGTGTGCCGCGAGCGGTTGGCGGCAGACTGTCGCTTTCGCGGAACGCACACTGGTACCCCCGGTGGGACTCGAACCCACAACTCGGCGATTTTAAGTCGCATGCCTCTACCGATTGGGCCACGGGGGCGGGCCGCAACAGCCTACCGATGCGCGAGAGGCGGCCACCCCGAAGGGTGACCGCCTCTCGTGGACTGCTGCTGGGACTACTTGGCGTCGGCCGGGGCCTTCACGGGCTCGGCCTCGTTCGAGACGTCCTTGGCGGGCTCGCCGTACGCCGGACCAGCGGCACCAGCGGGCTTGCCCTCTTCGGGAGCCGGAGCGGCGGCCGGAGCTGCCGGGGCCTCGGCCGCGGGCTTCGGACGGGACGCGAAGGCCTCGAACGCAGCGCGCGGGGTCTCACGGTCGTCGAGCGACGCGATGTCGCGGCCCAGGAAGAAGCCACCGACCCAGTCGCCGATGACGCGCCACTTGCGCTCCCATGACGGCATCGCCATGCCGTGGTAGCCGCGGTGCGCGCCCCACGCCAGGAAGCCCTTCATGGCGAACTTGCCGGACTGGAACACGCCGATGCCGAGACCGAGGCCCGCGACGGCGCCGAGGTTCTCGTGCTTGTAGTCGGTCGTCGCCTCGCCACGGATGGTCGCGACCAGGTTCTTCGCGAGCTGCTTCGCCTGACGGACGGCGTGCTGGGCGTTCGGCACGCAGAAGCCGCCGACGCCACCACCGGTGAGGTCCGGCACGGCTGCGACGTCGCCACAGGCCCATGCGTCCGCGATCACGCCGTTGTCGTCGACGACGCGCAGGTCGGGCTGCACGCGGATGCGACCGCGCTGCTCGAGCGGGAAGTCGGTGCCCTTGACCATCGGGTTCGCCATGACACCGGCGGTCCAGATGATGAGGTCGGACTCGATCTTCTCGATCGCGCCGTCGCTCGTCTTGAGCTCGCAGACGCCACCGACGGCCGAGGCCAGCTGGGTCTCGAGGTGCACGTTCGCACCGCGCTGCGCCAGGTTCTTGAGCACCCAGTGCGAGGTCTCGAGCGAGACCTCGGGCATGATGCGGCCCATCGCCTCGACCAGGTGGAAGCGCGTCTCGTCGAAGGAGAGCTGCGGGTAGCTCTTCAGCAGGTCGGTGACGAAGGAGCGGAGCTCGGCGAACACCTCGATGCCGGCGAAGCCACCACCGACGACGACGACGGTCAGCAGGCGGTCACGCTCGGGACCGGCCGGCAGGTTCGCCGCCTTGTGGAAGTTCGTGAGGATCTTGTCGCGGATCGCCGCGGCTTCCTCGATCGTCTTGAGGCCGATGGCCTCGTCCGCGACACCCGGGATCGGGAACGTGCGGGACACCGCGCCGGCGGTCATGACGATCTGGTCGTAGGACTCCTCCCACGCCTCGCCCTCGGTCGGCGTGATCGTGGCGGTCTTCGTCGCGTGGTCGACCTTGGTGACCTTCGCGGTGACGACGCGGGTGTTCTTGAGGTGGCGGCGGTGCGAGACGACCGCGTGACGTGGCTCGATCGAACCGGCAGCGACCTCGGGCAGGAACGGCTGGTACGTCATGTACGGCAGCGGGTCCACCATGACGACCTCGGCTTCGCCCTGGCGAAGGTGCTTCTCGAGCTTCCATGCGGTGTAGAAACCGGCGTAACCGCCGCCGACGACGAGGATCTTGGGCACGGGGGATGATCTCCTTGGATGGGGGTTTCGGAGTCGAGTCAGACTTCGCCGCCACCCGCCCCGACTCCAGCGTCTGCACCGTCATCATACGCCCGGCACTCACACCGGGAGGGCGACCAGTCCGCGCGCTCGAGCGCGAGGTCGCCGATGGGGTTGACGCCGGGTCCGGCGGCGAGGGCGTGACCGACGAGGGCGTGCAGGCACTTCACACGGGTGGGCATGCCACCGGCGCTGATGCCGACGATCTCGTCGACGTGCTCGATCGACTCGCGATCGGCCAGGTAGGACTCGTGGGCCGCGAGGTACGCGGCCGCGGTGGTGTCGTCCTCGAGCAGTGCTGCCAGCTCCGGCATCACCTGGTTGGCCTCGAGGGTGCTGACCGCGGCGGTGGCCGCGGGGTGGCACAGGTAGTAGAACGTCGGGAACGGGGTGCCGTTCGACAGTCGGGGCTTCGTGGAGACGACCGTGGGGTTGCCACAGACGCACCGTGCCGCGATCCCGATGACGTCGCGTGCCGGTCGGCCGAGCTGCGCCGACACGACCTGGACGTCGCGGTCGGAGGGCGGGTCGAAGGGAGGGGTCGTCACGGGAACGTGAGCCTACCGGAGACCCGGTACCCCGCGCACCGTCGTGCCGGACGGGTCCGGCTCGGAGCTACTTGCTCTCGCCGGTGCCCGAGACGTCCGGGGCCACGAGGTCGGCGGCGGTCTCGTCGGTGAGCCCCGACTGCAGCACCGAGGACAGCATCGCCTGCACCCAGTCCACCTTCGGCGTCTGGACCTTCGTGCTGACGGGCGTGCCGGAGTCCGTCGTCGGCGTGGTCTCGGCCTTCCGGTCCTCGGCCCCCATCACGAGGTAGCTCTCCTCGCCCGGGTACACGTAGAGCAGGCGGTCGCGCGCCTGCGCCTCGATGTACGCGGGGTCGTCCCAGCGGGCGACGTCCTTCTTCTTCTGCGTGACGTCGGCCTTCTGGCTCGCGACCTCACGCTGCTGCTGAGCGATCTGCTCCTGCTGCTGGATGAGCGTGCGGAGCGACGGGGCGAGCACCACGACGAAGAGCACGATGATCGCGAGCATCAGCAGGCTGAACCCGGAGAAGTGGATCGAGCGGTACCAGGGCTGCGCCGACGTGCTGCCGTCGGGCATCGCCACGGGGACGCGGCGGACGCGGGGCTTCTGGCTGGGCACGTCCCGACGATAACCCGACCGACGCGGTGGGAGCGCCCGGCACGCGGCCGTTCGGTGGCCTCTCAGCGACTCGTGTCGTCCGATCGATGCTGCCGGGAGGCGCGGGTCCGGCCCGCCAACCCGTCCCGTACCGGGAGCGGTCACGACCCACCGCCCGGCGCGCGTCCGGCGGTCACGTCCTGTCGGCCAGGCCCGGCCCAGCCGACGACTCGTGACCACTCGACGCAGCGCGCGCGGCACGTCCTGACCGCTCAGCAACTCGGGGCCGCGCACACGACGAGACGCCGCCCTCTCGGAGGAGGACGGCGTCTCGGTGGTGCCGGTGCTGCTGGCCGAGCTGCTTACAGTGACTTGGCGCGCGGGAAGGCCGAGCGACCGGCGTACACCGCGGCGTCGCCGAGCTCTTCCTCGATGCGGAGCAGCTGGTTGTACTTCGCGACGCGGTCCGAACGAGCCGGTGCACCGGTCTTGATCTGACCACCGTCGACCGCGACCGCGATGTCCGCGATCGTGGTGTCCTCGGTCTCGCCGGAGCGGTGCGACAGGATCGAGGTGAGGCCGTGACGGTGCGCGAGCGAGACCGCGTCGAGGGTCTCGGTGAGCGTGCCGATCTGGTTGACCTTCACCAGGATCGAGTTCGCGGCCTTCTCGTCGATGCCCCGCTGCAGACGCTTCGGGTTGGTGACGAACAGGTCGTCGCCGACGATCTGGACCTTGTCGCCGAGCTCGGCGGTCAGGTGCGACCAGCCTTCCCAGTCGTCCTCGGCCAGCGGGTCCTCGATCGTGACGAGCGGGTAGTTCGCGACGAGGTCGGCGAAGTACGCGGTGAACTCCTGGCTCGAGAGCTGCTTGCCCTCGAACGAGTACTTGCCGTCGTGGAAGAACTCGGTGGACGCGACGTCGAGGCCGACGGCGATGTCCTTGCCCGGGGTGAAGCCGGCCTTCTCGATCGCGGTCAGCAGGAAGTCGAGTGCCGCACGGTTCGACGCGAGCTCCGGCGCGAAGCCGCCCTCGTCGCCGAGGCCGGTCGCGAGGCCCTGCTTCTTCAGCTCGCCCTTGAGGGCGTGGTAGGTCTCGACGCCCCAACGGAGCGCCTCGGAGAACGACTCGGCGCCGTACGGCACGAGGAAGAACTCCTGGATGTCGACGTTGGTGTCCGCGTGGGCACCGCCGTTGACGACGTTCATCAGCGGAACGGGCAGCGTGTGCGCGTTCGGGCCGCCGAGGTAGCGGAACAGCGGCAGGTCAGCCGAGTCGGCAGCGGCACGGGCCACGGCGAGCGAGGCACCGAGGATCGAGTTCGCGCCGAGGCGGGACTTGTTCTCGGTTCCGTCGAGCTCGATGAGCGCGGCGTCGACGAGGCGCTGGTCGGTGGCGTCGAAGCCCTCGAGCGCCGGGCCGATCTCGTCGAGGACGGCGTCGACGGCCTTGAGCACGCCCTTGCCGCCGTACCGCGAGGCATCGCCGTCGCGGAGTTCGTACGCCTCGAACGCGCCGGTGGAGGCACCGGAGGGGACGAGCGCGCGGGACACGACGCCGTCGTCGAGGAGGACCTCGACCTCGACCGTCGGGTTGCCTCGGGAATCGAGGACTTCGCGTGCGCCTACGGCATCGATCAGGGCCACGGGGTACTCCCTACACATTGGTTGTGGTGTTTGCGGGACCGATCCTAGCGAGCCGAGGTGAACACGACGTCGACCGTGACGCCCGGTGTGGACAACTCAGTCGAGCGGGCGGAACTCCACACCCTCGAGCGACGTCGTGTCGGCGCCGACGGTCGCGAAGGCGGAGAACCCCTGCGCGGCCAGACCGGCGAGCAGGTTCTTCGTGTTCTTGGTGCGTCGTTCGAGCCGCACGCGCCGGTGCGATGCGAGCGCCTCGGTCTTGAGGGCCGCGAGCCGGACCGGGTCGACGTCCTTGTCGTAGACGAGCACCACGGCGTCCGACTCGGCGGACTCCGGGAGTGTCACGAGGTCGACCAGGCGCTCGAAGCCCAGCGAGAAGCCGACCGCGGGGACGTCCTGCCCGAGGAACCGACCGATCATTCCGTCGTACCGACCGCCGCCGCCCAGGCTGTAGCCGAAGTCGGGGTGCGCGACCTCGAAGATCGTGCCGGTGTAGTAGCCCATGCCGCGCACGAGCGTCGGGTCGAAGCGCAGGTCGACGCCGGGCAGCGCTTCCCGCAGGCGCAGCAGGTCGGCGAACGCCTCGGCGTCGAGCCACGCAGCCCCCTCGACCGAGGTCCAGTCCGCGGCCTCGAGCGCACGGATGGTGTCCTCGAGCCCCGGCAGCTCCTGTCCGACGGCGCTGCGGAGCTCGGCGGCGACGCCGTCCGGGCCGATCTTGTCGAGCTTGTCGACCGTGATGAGTGCGCGGTCGGCGGCAGCGGGGTCCGCGATGCCCCACGACGCCAGCAGGGTCAGCAGGATCCGCCGGTCGTTGATGCGGATCGTGGTGCCGGTCACCCCGAGCGCATCGAGCGCGGCGGTCGTGGCGCGGATGAGCTCGATCTCGGCCAGCTGCCCGGGCTCCCCCAGGATGTCGATGTCGCACTGCACGAACTGGCGGTAGCGCCCCTTCTGTGGACGCTCGGCGCGCCAGACCGGCGCGATCTGCACCGATCGGAACACCGAGGGCAGCTCGGCGCGGTGCGAGGCGTAGAACCGGGCGAGCGGCACGGTCAGGTCGAACCGGAGCCCGAGGTCAGCGAGGTCGAGCGGCGCCTGGGCAGCCTGCAGGTCCTCGGTGCTGAGCCCGCGCTTCATGACCGCGAACGCCAGCTTCTCGTTGTCGCCGCCGAGCCCGGAGTGCAGCCGTGCGGCGTCCTCGACCACGGGGGTCTCGATCTCGTCGAACCCGTGCCGCGAGTAGACGTCGCGGACGACACCGAGCACGTGCTCGCGTCGGGCCTTGTCCGCCGGGAGGAAGTCGCGCATGCCACGGGGTGCCGTCACGGTCGTCGCCATGGCGTCCAGTCTGGCAGATGCACCCTGCCGGCTTGCGCGGCATGCGTTGCACTGGCATACTGGATGCAGAACCTCGGTTCGGAGCGTGCCTGATCCACTCTCCGGACCGATCGCGTGGGCACCGTGCTGCAGTGTGCCCCGCGACCCGAGCGGGTTCTGCGTGCACACCTCTCCCTGGGGGTGTGCCCACCCGCTCACGGGCGCCCTCCTTTTTCGGGTTAGGAGGGCGCCCTTCTCTTTCTCCGCGCACTCACTCCGCGGCGCGGCCGGCTTCCTCGAGCGCAGCGACCGCCACGCGGAGACTCGCGACCGGGTCGATCCCGTCCCGCACCGCTCCGGCGACCTCTTCCAGCATCGCGATCCCCCACGCCGTGTCCACCGCCCCCGCACCGTCGGCCGGTGCCGGCGACCCGACCGATGCCCGAGCGGTCCCCGCTCCGGGTGCCGCGGCCGACGTGTCGGACGTGCCACGGGCCTCCCGGTCAGCGACCGAGCCGAACGCGACGGGCGCGGTGGCCACGACCGACGCGACGGCCGTGTCGGCCGCACCGTGCTCGCTGAGGCGCTCCAGCAGCTTGACGGCCCGCTCCAGCGGCGGCATCGCGCGCGGGACGCCGTCGAGGGCGCTCGTCCGGGCCGACTTCTCCGCCGCCTTCGCCGCGCGCCACACCCGGACCACGTCGTCGACGGTGTCCGCGGTCTCGTCGCCGAACACGTGCGGGTGTCGACGGACCATCTTGTCGCGGACCCCGGCGGCGACGTCCTCCAGGGTGAACTCCCCCGCGCGTTCGGCGATCCCGGCGTGCAGGACGACTTGGTACAGGACGTCGCCGAGCTCCTCGCGGACGTCGTCCGGGTCGCCGTCGTCGATGGCGTCGACGAGTTCGTAGGACTCCTCGACCGCGTAGCGCGCGAGCGTGGCGTGGGTCTGCGCCCGGTTCCAGACGCAGCCCCCGTCCTCGGCGAGCAGGCGGTCGACGACGGTCACGAGGTCCGGTACGGCGGTCATCGCGCCATCGTCTCACCCACGTATGCTGGTCGTGGTGTGTCGGGAAGTCTGGTCGACGGACTACCACCCGACCCCTCGAGACGGAGATCCATGTCGTCCCTCGTCCGCTCCCCCCGCTTCAGCGCCATCGCGCTCCTGACCGCCGCCGTGCTCGGCCTGGTCGTCGCGAACTCTCCGGTCGGCCCTGGCCTCGAACGGCTGCTCGACGCGCACCTGCCGCTCGGTGCCGTCGGCCTCGACCTGTCGATCGCGCACTGGATCAGCGACGGCCTATTGGCGGTGTTCTTCCTGCTCGTCGCGATCGAGCTGAAGCAGGAGCTCGTCGACGGTGAGCTGTCGAACCCGAAGACCGCGATCATTCCCGCCATCGCGGCGGTCGGCGGTGTGCTCGTGCCGGCGGGCATCTTCCTGCTCGTCACCGCGGGCACCCCGTACACGCACGGCTGGCCGATCCCGACGGCGACCGACATCGCGTTCGCCCTCGGTGTCCTGGCGATGTTCGGTCGCGGACTGCCGAGCGGCATCCGGGTGTTCCTGCTGGCACTCGCCGTGCTCGACGACCTCATCGCGATCATCATCATCGCCGTCGTGTTCGCGCACGACACCGACTTCCTGGCCCTCGCCGGTGCCGTCGTCACGCTCGCGGTGTTCTGGCTGCTCGGCCGGATGCTCCGTCCGGGGCGCAACGGGCAGACGCTGCTCATCGTGGCGATGGTCGTGGTCGGGCTCCTGACGTGGTGGCTCGTCTACCACTCCGGCGTGCACGCCACGATCGCCGGCGTCGCGCTCGGGCTCGTGCTCCCCCGCCGTCCGGGCCACACCCTGCACGAGAACGTCGAGCCGTGGTCCAACGCGATCGTGCTGCCGGTGTTCGCGTTCGCGTCGGCCGCGGTGGTCATCCCCGCCGTCGGCATCGGCGAGCTCTCGCCCACGTTCTGGGCCGTCGTCATCGCACTGCCGGTCGGCAAGGTCATCGGGATCACGCTGTTCGGCGCGGTCGCCACGCGGATCTTCCGCTCACCCGGACGGTCGTCGTTGTCGTTCTTCTCGATCATCACCGTCGGGGTGCTCGGCGGGATCGGGTTCACGGTCTCGCTGCTCATGAACGAGCTCGCGTTCGCCCGGAACGAGGAGATCCTCGACGAGGGTGTGCTCGCCGTGCTCGTCGGCTCGGGCATCGCCATCGTCGCGTCGGCGGTCGTGGTCACGCTGCGGGCGCGGGCGTACCGCGGGCGGCGCGAGCTGTCCGAGGCCGAGGCGACCGAGTAGCGGGGCGCGGTTCCGGGCCCGCACCACCTTTGCGACGATCCACGCGTCGATCGACGCGTGGATCGTCGCGGACAGCGTGCGCGCGGTGGACGCGCCCACGAGCGGACAGGAGGCACGGTGCCAGCCCGCACCGTGCCTCCTGTCCGTCGCCGCTCGCGACCACTGCACCCCTTACGCGGCCGGCGCCTCCGCCGGCGTCGTCGCGCCGTACACGGCGGTGAGGATGCTCTCGACCCACTGGATCAGGGCGTCGTCCGGCAGCGCCTGGTCGTGCGGACGCGGCATCGGGATGCTCGCCGCGTTCTGCTGCGGGAACCACTTCGCGCCCGGGAACATCCGCTTGAGCCGCACCTGCGACGAGTCGGCGAGCTCCTTGCCCGCCACGCGCAGGTTCGACCCCATGACCACCACGTCGGACAGGCCGACCTGCTGCGCCATGCGACGCAGGCGGGAGACCTCGACCAGCGTCTGCACGGCCTGCGGCGGCTGCCCGTAGCGGTCGGTGAGTTCGTCGAGCACCATGTCGATGGCGTCCTGCTGCGCCGTCGGGGCCGAGGCCGCCGACAGCTTCTGGTACGCCTCGAGCCGGAGCCGCTCGGACTCGACGTAGTCCTCGGGGATGTGCGCGTCGACCGGGATCTCGAGTCGGAGCTCGGTCTGCCCCTCGGCCACGTCACCGCGGAACTGCGAGACGGCCTCGCCGATCATCCGGAGGTACAGGTCGAACCCCACGCCCGCGATGTGCCCGGACTGCTCGCCGCCGAGCAGGTTGCCGGCGCCGCGGATCTCGAGGTCCTTCATGGCGACCTGCATGCCCGCGCCGAGCTCGTTGTTCGCCGCGATGGTCTCGAGGCGGTCCTGTGCGGTCTCGGACAGGGGCTTCTCGGAGTCGTACAGGAAGTACGCGTACCCGCGCTCGCGCCCTCGGCCGACACGACCGCGCAGCTGGTGGAGCTGCGACAGCCCGTACTTGTCGGCCTTGTCGATGATGAGCGTGTTCGCGTTCGCGATGTCGAGACCGGTCTCGATGATCGTCGTCGACACGAGGACGTCGAACCGGCGCTCCCAGAAGTCGACCATGACCTGCTCGAGGGTGCTCTCGGACATCTGCCCGTGTGCCACGGCGATGCGGGCGTCCGGAACGATCTCGGCCAGGTGCGCGGCGACGCCCTGGATGTCCCGCACGCGGTTGTGCACGTAGAACACCTGGCCCTCGCGCAGCAGCTCGCGGCGGATCGCGGCGGCCACCTGCAGGTCGGACTGCGGCCCCACGAAGGTCAGGATGGGGTGGCGGTCCTCGGGTGGGGTGGCGAGGGTCGACATCTCGCGGATCCCGGTGACCGCCATCTCGAGCGAGCGTGGGATCGGGGTCGCCGACATCGCCAGGACGTCGACGTTCGTCTTGAACTTCTTCAGCTGGTCCTTGTGCTCGACACCGAACCGCTGCTCCTCGTCGATGATGACGAGCCCGACGTCCTTGAAGGTGATGCCCTGCGACAGGATCCGGTGGGTCGCGATGACGATGTCGACGGTCCCGTCGGCGAGCCCGGCGATGGTCTCCTTCGACTCCTTCTCGGACTGGAACCGGCTCAGGGCGCGCAGGTGCACGGGGAAGCCGGCGAAGCGCTCCTGGAACGTCTCCATGTGCTGGCGGACGAGCAACGTCGTCGGCACGAGCATGACGACCTGCTTGCCGTCCTGCACCGCCTTGAACGCGGCGCGGATCGCGACCTCGGTCTTGCCGTAGCCGACGTCGCCCGAGAGCAGGCGGTCCATCGGGATGGGCCGCTCCATGTCGCGCTTGATCTCGTCGATGGTGGTGAGCTGGTCGGCGGTCTCGGCGAACGGGAACGCCTCTTCCAGCTCGCGCTGCCACGGGGTGTCCGGGCCGAACGCGTGCCCCTTCGACGCCATCCGCGCCGAGTACAGCTTCACGAGGTCGACGGCGATGTCGCGGACGGCCTTGCGGGCCTTCGACTTGGCAGCGGACCAGTCCGAGCCGCCCATCTTCGACAGGGTCGGGGACTCGCCACCGACGTACCGCGAGAGCTGGTCGAGCTGGTCGGTCGGCACGAAGAGCTTGTCGCCGGGGTAGTTCCGCTTCGACGGCGCGTACTCGAGCACGAGGTACTCGCGCTGCGTCTTCACCGCGTTGCGGCCGCCGGAGCTGACCTCGCGGCTCACCAGTTCCACGAACTTGCCGATGCCGTGCGTCGCGTGCACGACGACGTCGCCCGGCTTGAGCTGCAGCGGGTCGACCACGTTCTTGCGACGGCTCGCGAGCTTCTTCACGGTGCGCGCGCCCTGCTGGACGCTCCGGCCGTAGAACTCCGCTTCGCTGAGCACGACGATACGCGGATCCGGGATGGCGAAGCCGTGCTCGACGGTGGCCGTCGTGACGATGGCGACACCCGGTTCGGGAGGCGCGGGCAGGACTTCGGCACGGGCTGCGACCCCGGCGTCGGCGAGGACCTGCACCGCCCGCTCGACCAGACCCTGGCCCTGGGCGGTCACCACGACCGCCCACCCATCATCGGTGAGCGCCTTGACGTGCGCGATCGCGCCGTCGGCACTGCCCGCGAAGCTCGGTACTGCCTCGGCTCGGACGCGGATGTACTCCCCCGCCTCGGCTGCTGCCTCGGCGTCGGTGAGCACGCGCGCGGTGTCGCCTTCGTCGAGACCGGAGTCGAACGGCGACACCGTCCACCAGGTGCGCTGGCCGCGGGTGTTCTTGAGCTGCTGCACGGTCAGGAAGTTGCCGGCGTCGAGGTCGATCGGCGCCTGGGCCCCGGCGACCGCGGCGCTCCACGCGGCCTGCAGGAACTCGGTGTTCGTCTCGGCCAGGCTGTTCGCCCGACCGTTCACCCGCTCGGGCGAGAACACCGCGATGGTGGCGTCCTCGGGCAGGTACGAGGTCATCGGGACGAGGTCCTGCACGAGCGCGGGGGCGAGGGACTCCATGCCCTCGACCGGGATCCCCTCGGCGATCTTCGCGAGCATCTGGGACAGGTTCGGGAACTCGTGGAGCATCTCGCGCGCCCGCTGCCGGACGTCGTCGCTGAGCAGGAGTTCGCGCGAGGCGGTGAGTTCGACCGAGCCCAGGTCGTCCTCGGTCGTGCGCTGGTCGGCGACCGAGAACGCCTTGACGGCCTCGATCTCGTCGCCGAAGAAGTCGACGCGGACGGGGTGGTCCGCGGTGGGCGGGAAGACGTCGAGGATGCCGCCGCGCACCGCGAACTCACCGCGCCGCGTGACGAGGTCGACGCGGGCGTAGGCCATGTCGACGAGCTTCGCGGCGATGGCGGCCAGGTCGTTGCCGCGCGAGTCGGTGCGCAGCACGACGGGTGCGAGCGAGGTCAGGTTTGCGGCGATCGGCTGCAGCGCTGCGCGGACGCTCGCCACGACGATGGTGGTGCGGCGGTCGGCGGCGTCGGCAGCGGACCAGGACGCGAGCCTGCGGAGCGTCGCGATGCGGGTGCCGACGGTCTGGGCACTCGGGCTGAGCCGTTCGTGCGGCAGGGTCTCCCACGCCGGGAACTCGAGGACGTCGGCGTCGGGGACGTAGCTGCCGAGGGCGTCGCGGACCGCTTCGGCTTCACGCCCCGTCGCCGTGATGACGAGCACGCACTGCGGCCCGTTCCGCTCGGCGAGCAGCGCCCCGAGCAGCGGGACCCGCAGGCCGTCGACGACCGAGAAGTCGGCGTCACGAGGCGCGGCGCGGAGCACGCGATCGAACGCGGAGGCGCGCGAGAGCGCAGGGATGATGCCCGAGATCGTCACTCAGGAGATGGTACCGGCCCCCACCGACACCGCCCGCGTGGTGCGCGACGGGCGAACACGGACGGCGAGGTCAGGACGGTGCGTGCACCCGCTGCTGCGCGGCGACGAGTCCGACCTCGGCGATCGCCTCGACCGCGTCCGCGGCGTCGGCCAGCAGGATGGGCAGCGACTTCTTCTCGGCTGCGGAGAAGTCACGCAGCACGTAGTCGGCAGGGTCCTGACGACCGGGCGGACGACCGATGCCGACCCGCACGCGCGTGAACTCGTTCGTGCCGGTGGCCTTGATGATGTCGCGCAGCCCGTTGTGCCCGCCGTGACCCCCGCTGCCCTTGAGGCGGACGGTGTCGAACGGCAGGTCCAGCTCGTCGTGCACGACGACGAGGTCAGCTGGGGTGGCGCTGTAGAACCCGAGGACCGACGAGACCGGTCCGCCGGAGGTGTTCATGAACGAGCCGGGCTTCGCGAGCACCAGGCGCGGTCCGCCGGGCACCAGGCGCCCCTCGGCGACCTGGTTCGGCGTCTTGTGCTTCTTGAACCGCGCACCCATGCGGGACGCGAGTTCGTCGAGGACCATCTGGCCGACGTTGTGACGGTTGCCGGCGTAGTCGGGCCCGGGGTTCCCGAGTCCGACCACGACCAGCGTTCGATCCGCCACAGCGTCGACCAGATGCCTTCGAAGGGGGTGTTACTCGGAGTCGACCGGCTCGGAGCCGCCCTCGGCACCGGCTTCGGCACCGGCCTCGGCCGAGGCCTCGTCCGCAGCGTCGTCGTCAGCGGTGCCACGCGGGGTGACGATCTGCACGACGAGCGCCTCGCCGTCGGTCTCGAGCTCGGCGCCCTCGGGAAGGGTGAGCTCGGCGGCCGTGATCTGCTTGCCGTCCTCGAGGCCCTCGACGTCGACGACGACGTGCTCCGGGATGTCGGTCGCGAGGACCAGCAGGGAGACGGTGTTCAGGTCCTGCACGTGGATCGTGCCGGAGAAGGACTCGCCCTCGATGACGACGGGCACGTCGACCGTGACCTTCTCGCCGCGGCGCAGGACCACGAGGTCGATGTGCTCGATGATCTGGCGCACCGGGTCACGCTGGACGTCCTTGACGAGAGCGAGCTGGGCCGCACCCTCGATGTCGAGGTCGACGACCGCGTTGGCGGTACGGACGAGCAGCATGGTCTCGTGACCGGGCAGCGAGATGTGCTTCGGCTCGGTGCCGTGGCCGTAGACCACTGCCGGGATCTTGTCGGCGGCGCGGAGCTTGCGCGCTGCACCCTTGCCGAACTTGGTGCGGACGTCCGCTGCGAGCTTCGTGTAGTCGGCCATGGTGCCTCCTGGTCTCGGGGGTCGACACCGGCGGTCCGGCATCGTGGGGGTCTGTGGTGTTGCAACTCGAACGCGTGCACGCGTGAGGAACGTTCCCTGGGCTGGGCCGGGTCTCCCACCGCGTCGATCACGGCCGCTGTCGCGGCCCTCGCCGAAGTCAATCACCGACTCTACCAGCACCCGCCGGGCGTGTCGTGCCTCAGTGCCCAGCGGCCACCGCCTCCTTCGGCACCTTGAGGAACGACAGCACCACGAAGGCGAGGACGTAGAGGCCGACGAACGTCCAGACCACGCCACCGGGCCCACCCCACGGCAGGACGGCGCTGACCACGGCGTTGCCGAGGAAGGTCGCACCGCCGGCCGCCGTGGCGTACATGGCCATCGCGGCGCCGCGGCGTTCCTCGCCGGCGAAGGCAGGGACGATCGCGCCCATGGGCGTGAACCCGGCGAGCATGATGCCGAACACCGTGCCCGCGGCGGTGGCGAGCCAGAAGCCCCACTCGGAACCGGCCGGCACCAGGTGCGGGACGTACCACCAGGCCAGCAGCCCGATCGCCGAGGCGCCGATGCCGAACCACTTGACGGTGCGGATCCAGCCGATGCGGTCGCCGAGGGCGCCGAAGAATGCGTTGAACAGGATGTTGCCGGCGTAGACGATCACCGTCATCGTGAGCCACTTCGACTGGCCCCACCCGAGCTCGGTGCCGATGATCGCCGGCATGATCACGAACATGCCGAACTCGGGCGCCGTGTTGACGAGCCGGATCAGGACGGCGAGCAGGACCTTGGGGCGCGTGATGCAGACCTCGATGCCGCTGGCGATGACCCGTGCGGCGGAGTGCGAGCGCGGGGCGATGCGGCCGAGCCCGGTCCGCTCGTGCACGCCGAACCGGACGATCACCCAGCCGGCCACGACCAGGACGAGCGACAGGGCCATCGACCACGTCTCACCCGTGTGGCCGCCACCGAACGCGGGGATGCTGCCGATCGCGATGAGCGAGCCGAGCGTCGGCAGGCCGCCGGTGAAGACGACGTAGAACCAGCCGACGGCCGTGGCGTTCCGGTCGCGCGCCACGGTGTGGTTCACCCAGCAGAGGAACGAGAAGGCGAACAGCGGGAAGCCGAGTCCGCGCAGGAAGTACGTCAGGGCGATCAGCCCGACCGACCCGGTGGGCAGTGCCGCGAGGAACGCGACCTGGAACACCACCCACAGGACGGCCCCGATCGTCATGACGCGGCGCGGGCCCCACAGCTCGGAGAGCACGCCGGCGAAGTAGGACGCCACCAGGACGGCGACGCCGTAGATGCCGATCACCATCGCGGCGCTGTCCGTACCGCCCGAGCCGAGGGCAGCGGCGATGTGCGGAGCGATGAAGTTCGACTCGATGCCGTCGCCCGTCATGAAGACGAGGACACCGAGGAAGCCCCAGCGCAGCGGGTGCGGGATGCCGAGGCGGGCGATGAGGCCCTCGCGCCCGGCAGACGGTGGTGCGGTGGCAGGTGGGGCGGTCGTCACGCCGTTCGGCGGGGTCATGGTCGTGGTGCGGTTGGTGCGGGGTTCCGACATGTGTCGTCTCTCCTGGAGGGGCCCCGGAGTGCTCGACCCGGCATCGCGGCATGTCTCCGGGGTGCGCCGCGCGCCACGCACCCGACCGCCCGCGCAGTGGCTGCGGGCGGTCGGGGCGTCGGCGATGATGCGAGTCCTGTACCCGGGGCGCCCCGTGCTGATGCGGAGACGGATCCCGGCGGACCATCGCCGGCCCGAAGCATGGTGTCCGACGTTAGACCGCTCCAACGCCGCTCGTCAAGAACGACAACTGTTGTGTAACGATCGGCGGTCGTGCCGCGCGGAGGCGGTCGTTCCGTGCGTAGTGGGTCGTTCCGGGCGTAGGTGGTCGTTCCTTTTGACCGAGTACGCCCGATTCGACCTTCCATCGCGCGCGTGATGGGAAGGAACGCTCCGCGAGGCTCAGCGGCCGAGGCTGCGCCGGTGCTCCTGCGCGGCCGCCAGCAGCTCGCGGGCGTCGTTGCTCGTGGCCTCGGCGGCGTCGCGAGCACGTTCGAGGGCCTCGATCTCCGCGGTCGCCCGATCGAGCTCGCGCTGCAGGTCGGCCCGGCGCTCCTCGGCCTGCTCGAGGTCCGCCTCCGCGGCGTCGACTGCGGCATCGGCGTCGCGCGACTCGCTCCGGGCGGCGGTCTCCGCCTGGCGTGCGGCCTTCCGCGCAGCGGCCGGGTCACGCTTGGGCTCGGGCTGGGCGTCCGGCTCCGGTCCGTCCTGGGGTTCCGTCTCCGTCGACCGGGAGGCACGGCTCGCCTTCCGCGCGCCCCTCGCCTGGGTGATCGGGATGGGTGGGGCATCGCTGCCGGACCAGGCGTCCGGCACCGCGTCCGGGTCCGCGAGCGCCCCGTCCAGGTCGACCGCGTCGAACCCCACGCTCTCCAAGGGCGTCACGAGCAGCCCCGAACGCACAGCGGCGCCTGCGTGCGGATCGGCCATCGCCGCTTCGATCGTCGCCCGCACCTGTGCCAGCACCGCCGCCGTCACCGGGTGTCCGGCGTCCGAGGCGAGGTCGGCCCCGGCCTGCGCCAGCGCCTCGATCACCTCGGAGCGTTGCTGTCGGAGTGTCCGGATCGCTCCGGGGTCGGCGTCGGCCTGGGCCTTGCGGAGGGCTGGCCCGAGGTCGACCGCGTCGTCGAGGGCGCCGTCGTGCGCGAGCAGGTCCACGACCCACGCTGCCGGTGCCGGCTTCCGGAGCTTCCCGATCGCCGCCGCCAGGGACCGGTCGTCCTTCCGGACCGCGCGTTGGCGAGCCGTGCGCTCGGCGACGAAGTCCCCCGGCGCGACGAGCAGCAGCTCCCGGGCGACCTCTGCGAACTCCACACCCACAGCTTGCCGCTACCAGTCGTGCACCGTTCCGTCGGCCAGGCGGTTGAACGGCAGGTAGGCCTGCTCGTACGGGTACTTGCCGGCCTCGTCGACGTCGAGGCTGACCCCGAGGCCGGGCTCGTCACCGGGGTGCAGGTAGCCGTCGGTGAAAGTGAAGGTCTGCTGGAACACCTGGTTCGTCTGCGGGCCGTGCTGCATGTACTCCTGGATGCCGAAGTTGTGGATCGCCATCCCGAGGTGCATCTGGGCGGCCAGGCCGACGGGCGAGATGTCGGTCGGCCCGTGGAACCCGGACTTGATCTGGTACATCGCGGCGTAGTCCATCGTCTTCTTGAGCGGGGAGATGCCACCCATGTGCGTGACGGCTCCGCGGACGTAGTCGATGAGCTGGTCGCGGATGATGTCCTTGAAGTCCCAGATCGTGTTGAAGACCTCGCCGATCGCGAGCGGCGTGGTGGTGTGCTGCCGGACGAGCTTGAGTGCCTCTTGGTTCTCGGCCGGGGTGCAGTCCTCGAGCCAGAACAGGTCGTACGGCTCGAGCGACTTGCCGAGCTTGGCGGCCTGCAGCGGGGTCATCCGGTGGTGGCCGTCGTGCAGCAGCGGCAGTTCGGGTCCGAACTCGTTGCGGACGGCCTCGAACACGGTGGGGACGTGGCGCAGGTAGGCGCGGGTGTCCCAGTCCTCCATGGCGGGGAAGGCCCCACGTTGCGCCGGCTCGAAGTCGTACCGGACGCCCTCGTTGCCCTCGGTGGTCTTGTTCGACGCGATGCCGTAGATGCTCTCGAGACCGGGGACGCCGGTCTGCACGCGGATCGAGCGGTAGCCCTCCTCCTGGTGCTCGCGGATCGAGTCGAACAGCTCGGGGAGTTCCTTGCCGGAGGCGTGCCCGTACGCCATCAGCCCGGTGCGGGAGGCACCACCGAGCAGCTGGTAGAGCGGCATGCCGGCGACCTTGGCCTTGATGTCCCAGAGCGCCATGTCGACGGACGCGATCGCCGCCATCGTGACCGGGCCACGGCGCCAGTACGACGAGCGGTACAGGAACTGCCAGGCGTCCTCGATGCGGCTGGCGTCGCGGCCGATCAGCAGCGGCACGACGTGCTCGGACAGGTACGCGGCGACGCCGAGCTCGCGGCCGTTCAGCGTCGCATCGCCGAGGCCCGTGACGCCGTCGGCGGTCGTGATCTTCAGCGTGACGAAGTTCCGGTTCGGGCTGGTGACGATGACCTCGGCACGCTCGATGAGCTGGCCGCGGTCGGCCGACGCCCACGTGTCCGGACGCCCGGAGGTGTTCCCGGTCGCCGCGCCGGTGTCGGCGGCGCCCGGCACCGGTGCCGCGGGGTTCGTGGTGGTGTCGGTCATGCGTGGACTCCTTCGTCGGTGCTCGTGGTGGTGCGTGCGGCGGTGCTCGCCGCACGGATGTCGTCGGCCGCCGCGGTGATCGCGTCGACCACGTCGATGGTGTCGAGGTCGGGGGCGATGACGCGCAGCACGTCGCGCACGTCCGAGTCTGCCCCGGGGGCTCCGTCGTCGTCCACGAGGTCGGGCTGCGTCGTGACGTGGAACCACCACGCGGCGATCGCGGTCGCGGCGCCGGGCCCGATGCCGGCGGACGGCTCACGCTCGAGTCGGTGCCGCACGACGTCGACGACCCGGACGGGCAGCTTCTGCGACCCGCCGGAGGCGATCTGCCGCAGGGTGTGCCGGATGCGGGGGTTCCGGAACCGGTCCACCAGGGCGGCACGGGCGTCGGTGACCTCGTCGGCAGGCAGCGGCAGTTCGCGGGCGGCCTCGTCCCACAGCTGCTCGACGGCGGCACGGCACACCGGGTCGTCCACGGCCGCGGCGACGGTCTCGTGCCCGAGCTGGAGCCCGAGGTACGCGAGCAGCGAGTGCGAGCCGTTCAGCAGCCAGAGCTTCCGCTGCTCGTACGGGGTGACGTCGTCGACGATGCGCACGCCGGCCGTCTCCCACGCGGGGCGGTCGATCCCGTCGAAGGCGTCCTCGAGCACCCACTCCGCGAAGGGCTCGGTGACGACGGGCACCCGGTCCCCGGTGAGCGCTCCCCGCAGGGCGGCGAGGCCCTCGACGTCGGCGTCGGTGGTCGCGGGGGTGATCCGGTCGACCATCGACGACGGGAACGAGACGTGCGCCTCGATCCACGCGCGCAGTCCGGGGTCGGTGGTGGCACCCAGCACGGCTTCGCGCAGCACCGCGCCGTTGTGCGTCAGGTTGTCGAGGCTGACGAGCGCGATGCGCCCGCCGCCAGCCGTCCGCCGGGCGTCGAGCCCCGTGACCAACCGGGCGGGGACGTCGGAACCGGACCGGTAGCCCTGCTCGGTGACCGTCAGCGTCACGATGGTGGTCTCCGGGGACGCGACCACGTGCCTCCAGGCCGTGTCGTCGCTGCCCGGGTGGGCGGCCACGATCGTGTCGACCACCTCGGCGTCGTCGCCGGACGCAGCACGCGTGACCAGCGTGTACCGGCAGTCCTGCGCGGTGAGGGCGTCGGCCGCCGCGGGCGAGCGGCCGGTGAAGGCCGTGATGCCCCACGACTCCCCCGTGGTGTGGGCGGTGTACCAGGCGAGGTGGGCGCGCGCGAACGCGCCCACCCCGAGGTGGACGATGCCGGGGCGGCGATCGGTCATGCCGACACCGGGACGAGGGACCGCAGGTACGCCAGGTTGTCGGCGGTCCGGGCCTCGAGCGGCAGGTCGGTGGAGAAGTCCTCGATGGTGACCCAGCCGTCGTAGCCGACCTGGCGGAGGGCGTCGAGGTACTCGGAGACGGACGCCTGCCCGGTGCGCAGCGGCGCCCACTCGTTCTGCCAGATCGTGCTGCCGTCGGCGCGGGTGTCGCCGGTGTCGACCCAGCGGGCGTTCTTCACGTGGGCGTGCGCGAGGTACGGGCCGAGGAGCTCGAACGCGGCGAGGTGGTCCTCCTGCCCCTCGATGACCAGGTTGCCGAGGTCGTGGATGACGCCGATGTGCTCCGGGTCGAGGCCGTCGACGAGCCGCAGCGCCGCCGAGGCCGAGGGCGTGATCGTCATGTGGTGCAGCTCGACGAGCGCCTTGACACCGAGCTCGGTCGCCCGGGTCACCGCCCACTCGAGGTCGGCGCGGGTGCGGTCGAAGATCTGCCCGTACGTCTCGCCGGTGCGTTCCTTCTCCTGCCGGTACATCGGCATCGAGACGCGGACCTGGCGGGCGCCGAGCTCGCTCGTGACGCGGAGCATCGTCTCGACGCCCTCGTGGTCCGACGCCTGCTGGTACCCGCCGATGCCGGAGTACTCGAGGCCGGCGGCGTCGGTGATCCGCGCGATCTCGCCGACGTGGTCCTGGACGCCGGTGAACTGCCACGTGGAGTTGTTGCCGGCCCAGAACGAGCGACCGGCGGGCACGACGGTGCCGTCCGCGGGGCGGTCGTCGACGATGCGCCACTCGACGCCGTCCCAGCCCTGCTCGGCCAGCGTCGAGGCGGCCTGCGACGGGGTCCAGTCGGGGGTGGAGGCGGTGAACACGGAGAACTTCATCGGGTGGCTCCTTCGGTCGCGGTGTCGGACGTTGCTGCAGCGCCCACCACGGGCACCACGTCGTCGTACTTGCCCTCGATCACGTCGTCGATCCGGACGGGTTGCCCGAGCGTCGCGCTGACGTACAGCCCGCGGACGGTGGCGAGCGACACGAGGGCCGCGTCGACGGTCACGCCGGGCTCACGGCCCTCGCGGATCGCGGCCACGATGTCGGTGTACTGCCGACCGTGCCCTGCGGCGAAGTGGTCGGGCTCGGCAGGGCCGCCGACGACGTGCTCCGGCGGGACGACGTCGTCCTTCTGGTCGACCGCGCCCGCGACCGCCGAGGCGTTCGAGGTGGTCGACGCGGACTCGAGGGTCGCGGCGTCGGGTGCGATGTGGAAGTAGGCCAGGCGGTCGTCGTCGACGATCGCCGACCCGTGCGTGCCGTACACGGCGTAGCGGGCGGAGAGGCCCGGGTACGCGGCGGTCGTGCAGTGGATGACGCCGAGCGCGCCGCCGGCGAACCGGACGGTGGCGACGGCGGTGTCCTCGACCTCGATGCGGTCGTGCGCGAGCAGCCCGGTCTGGGCCGAGATCTCGACCGGACGGCCGAGCGCCCAGACGAGCAGGTCGACGGTGTGCACGCCCTGGTTCATCACGGCGCCACCACCGTCGAGCGCCCAGGTGCCGCGCCAGTCACCGGAGTCGTAGTAGCCCTGCGACCGGTACCAGGCGACGCTCGCCAGGCCGGAGGTCACGGTGCCGAACCCGCCGTCGTGGGCGGCTGCGGCGACGGCGGCCGAGGCCGGGTCGAAGCGGTGCTGGCTGATGACGCTCGTGACGAGTCCACGGTCGCGTGCCGCTGCGGCGAGCGCGGCGATCTGCCGGGCCCGGGGCATCGTGGTGTCGAGGGGCTTCTCGATGACGACGTGCTTGCCGGCGGCCAGGGCGGCCTCGGCGAGCTGCACGTGCATGCCTGAGGGCGAGCAGATCGCGACGACGTCGATGTCGGTCTGCGCGATCGCTTCCTCGATGGTGGACGTCGTGACGGGGCGGGTGACGCCCATCGCCTCGATCTCGTCGGCGGCGCTCGTGGCGGCGGCGGGGATCGCGTCGACGAGGGCGACGACCTGCAGGTCCGGGTGGTGGACGGCGACCGTGGCGTGGTGGCGTCCGATGACGCCGGCGCCGACGACTGCCAACTTCAGTGGGGTGGTCATCGCAGGGTGACTCCGATCTGGTCGGTGAGGGTGCGGAGGGCACGACCGGCACGACCGAAGGCCGCGGGGCCGGAGAACCCGCCGAGGGAGGTGAAGTCGCTGAGGTGCGGCTCGAGCGAGGCGTAGCCGGAGTACCCGGCGTCGCGCAGCGCGGTGAGGGTCTGCAGCAGTTCGCCGTCACCCTCGCCCGCGGGGACGACCGACGAGTCGGCGGCCAGTGCGTCCTTGACCTGCAGGTAGTCGACGTAGGGCGCGAGCTGCGCCCACCCGTCGGTGAACGGCTTGACGCCGCACTGCACGTAGTTCGCGTTGTCCCAGGCCAGTCGGAGCGCCGGGGACCCGACGCTCTCGACGATGTCGAGCACGCGCGAGGGGACGTCGCCGTAGATGTCCTTCTCGTTCTCGTGGAGCAGGGTCACGCCCTCGCGTGCGGCGAGGTCGGCCAGGGCGCGCATCCGGACGAGGACGTCGTCGCGGACGTCCTCCGGCTGCCGGCCCTCGAAGTAGAACGAGAAGATCCGGATGTTCGTGGTGCCGAGGGCGTGCGCGGCGGCGATCGCGCGACCGAGCCGTCCGACCTCGTGCTCGACGGGCTCGTCGACGGAGACCTTGCCGATCGGCGAGGCGATGGCGGACACGGTCTGTCCGCGCTCCTCGAGCAGGCGGTGGAGTCCGGCGAGCTGGTCCTCGTCGAGGTCGACGACGTTCACGCCCCAGGCGCTGCGGACCTCGATGGCGCTCGCGCCGAGCGCCTGCAGGACCGCGACCTGGACGACGGGGTCTGAGTCGATCTCGTCGCCGAAGCCGGAGAGTTCCCACGTGGGCTGGTCGGTCATGGTGTCCTTTCGTGTCGGACGGGAGGCGCGTGGCGGGGCCGCCACGGGCCTCCAGTCCGGTTCTGGGTTGCGGTGACTGCCGCGCTCACTTGACGGAGCCGGCCGTCAGACCGCCCACCAGGTAGCGCTGGAAGATGAGGTACAGGGCGACGACCGGCACGGCGCAGACGATCGAGGCGGCCATCATCTGGCCGTAGATCGGGACAGCACCGCCCTCTTGCGCGGTGCCGAGCACCTGCAGGACCACGGCCACCGTCCGGGTGTTCGGGGTCGTCATGATCGTGGAGAACAGGACGTCGTTCCAGCCGAGCAGGAAGGCGAAGATCGCCGAGACGACGATGCCGGGCCACGACAGCGGCAGGACGATCTTCGTCAGGATCTTCGTGCTCGAGGCGCCGTCGATGCGGGCGGCCTCCTCGAGTTCCTTGGGCAGACCACGCAGGTAGGTGACCATGACCCAGGTCGAGAACGGCAGGGCGAACGTCAGGTAGGTGACGAACAGACCCCAGCGGGTGCCGATGATCTGCACGCCCGTGGCGCTGGCGATGTTCGAGAACACCACGAACACGGGCAGCAGCAGGAGCGTGCCGGGGATCGACTGCAGCGCGAGGAGCCCACGCAGGATGGTCAGGCGGCCGAGGAACCGGAACCGGACCAGCACGTACGCGGTGGACACGGCGAGCGCCGCACTCGCGATGGCGACCGCGCCGGCGGTGAGCATCGAGTTGACCAGCCCCTCGCCGAGGGCGACCGTCGACCAGATCTCGACGTAGTTCGACAGCGTGAACTCGGACGGGAAGTACTCGCCGCGGGCGACCGCGACGTCCGAGTTCACCGAGCCGAACAGGATGTACAGGACCGGGACGGCGATGAACGCGATGATGATCGCGATCACCACGATGAGCAGCCAGCGGGGCAGGAGCCGGGTGACGTCGGTGTCGTAGGGGCGCTTGTGGCGTCGACCGGGTGCGGTGATGCTCTCGGTCAAGGTCGACGTCGGGCGGGTCCGGGTGGTGCCGGCGAAGGATGTGCTCTGGGCGCTCATGCTCGTGCTCCGTCGATGTCGGCGGCGGTCGGGGCGGCGGCGAGCGTGGCGCGGTCGGCGCGGCGCTGCTTCCGGTTGGGGCCCGCGTCGTCACCGGTGTCGAGCTTGACGGCTCGCAGGTAGACGAACAGCGGGATGGCGACGATCACGAGGGAGCAGATCGCCATGGCCGCGGACAGACCGAAGCGGAACGACTGGAAGCTCGCGATGTACGTCAGGACGGGCATGACCTCGACGCTCGACGGCAGCGGGATGCCGAACAGCACGAACGGCAGGGTGAAGTTGTTGATGTTGTGCAGGATCGCGATGATCACCGCCAGGCTGAGCGGGCCGCGCAGGTACGGGAAGATGATGTAGCGGAGCTTCGCCCACCAGGTCACGCCGTCGAGCGCGGCGGCCTCGTGCACCTCGTTGTCCACGGCCTGCAGCCCGGCGAGCGACAGCAGGTAGACGAACGGCCAGCTCGTCCAGATCATCACGCCGGCCAGCGCCCAGTACGACGCGGAGCCGTTCAGCCAGAGCACGTCGGTGTGCAGGATCGAGTTCACGACGCCCTGCGGCTGCAGCATCGTGCGGAAGAACGTGCCGACGACGAACGCGGGCAGCACGTACGGGATCAGGTAGATCGACCGGACGAGGCCGCGCCCCGGGAACCGGTTCTGCGTCGAGATCGCGGCCGCGACGCCGATCGGCACGGTGACCGCGGTGACCAGGACGGACAGCGACACCGAGATCCAGATCGAGTGGAGCAGGGGCGAGTTCGTGAAGGCCTCGGTGAAGTTCGCGAAGCCGATGAAGGGGGCGCTGAACCACTGCCGCAGCGTGTACTGGTCCAGGTCGAGCATCGCGATGTAGAAGCCCACCAGGAGTGGCACCACGATGACGGCGAGCATGAGGACCCCGCCGGGGATGAGCATCCAGAGCGGACGCTCCTTCTTGTACAGCGGCGTCGTGCCGTGCGGGCGGACCGTCTGCTCCGTGCGCTGCGGCGGTCTGGTCTGGGTGCTGGTCATCACAGACCTCCGTTCTTCTGACGGTCGAGGGTGGACTGGGCGTCCTTCTGGGCGTCCTGCAGACGCTTGCGGAGCTGGTCGTCGGTGACCTCGCCGCTCTTGAGCGACGGGATCGACTGCACGACCACGTCGACCAGGGCGAGCTGGATGTCGGACCAGGCGCCGGTGAAGGCGGTGGGCTTCGACAGGCGGCCCGCGTCGATGATCGGCTTGAGCTGCGGGTTGTCGGCCGCCAGGTCAGCGGCGGCGGACGCGTTGGTCGGCAGGTTGCCGAACAGGTCGTAGTACTCGAGCTGCGCCTTCGGTGCGCTGAGCTGCTTGACGAAGTCGAAGGACAGCTGCTGCTTCGTGCCGTAGTCGGCCACCACCCAGTTGTCACCGGACAGGATGCTCGCGGCCTCGATGCCGTCGGCCGGGCGCTCGCTGGCCCCCGGCGGGACGGTGGGGAGCAGGGCGAACTCGTACTTGCCGTCGACCTTGGTGTCCTTGAACGAGTTGATCGCGGTGGTGGTCGTCATCGGGAAGAACGCGGCCTTGCCCTCGGTGAACTGGGCCAGGGCCTGCGCGTTGTTCCAGCCGATCGCGGCCTTGTCGACGACGCCGTCCTTCGTGACCCAGTCGAAGTAGGTCCGGTACGCGTTCTCGACGGCGTCGCTGTCGATCTCGGCCTTCCCGTCCTTCGAGACGATGGTGTTGCCGGCGTTCTGCGCCATGCCCCACACGAACTTCCACGGGTCGAAGCCGTCGGCGTAGGCGATCGCCAGGCCGTGCCGGCCGTCACCGGTGGTGGCCTTCGCGTCCTCGGTCAGCTCGTCCCACGTGGTCGGCATGTCGGTGATGCCGGCCTTCGCGAGGAGGTCCTTGTTGACGGCCATCACGAACGGACGGCTGGCGAACGGGATCCCGATCTGCTTCGAGTCACTCGGCCCCGAGATGCCGAACGAGGCCGGGTCGAACTGGTCCTTGCCGCCGATGGCCTTCCACTCCTTCGATCCCATCTCGACGAAGGCACCGGTGGCGTAGGCGGTGGGGGTGAACGTGGTGCCGATGGCGTAGACGTCGGGGCCCTGGCCGGAGATGACGCTGGTCTGGATCGCGGTCAACTCCTCCTGCGCGGACGAGTAGGTCTCCCACTGGATGTCCGCACCGGTGGTGCGCTTGAACTCGGCAGCGGTGTCCTGCTGCCACTGCTTGCGCTCCTTGGGGTACGTGGTGTCCGCGCCCATCATCACGCGGAGGGTGTTCGGGTCGTCGCCGCTGCCGTTCACGACGGCGCAGCCCTGCAGGGAGAGAGCGGCGAGGGCGATCACCGCGACGGCACCGACGAGGGTGCGGGGCTTCAGCCGTGTTCTGTTCATCCGGGGGCTTCCTCCTCGAGACCTCCTCCGGGCGGCGCTGCCCGGTGGCACCACTGTTCCGCCGTTGGCAACATCCGGCAACCGGTTGCCACTTGTTGCCAGACGCGAATACGTTCGGCCTCGTGAGCGACACAGACATCGACGTCTCCGGCGCCGGCAGCGGCTTCGGCACGCGATCCGACGCGAGCGCCGACACGAGCGCCGGCGCCGGCTTCAGCGCCGCCCGGCGCGTGACCATCCGGGACATCGCCGACGCGACCGGTGTGGCCCCGTCGACCGTGTCCCGTGCACTCTCGCTGCCCGACCGCGTGAACCACGCCACGCAGGAGCGCATCCAACGCGCGGCCCGCGAACTCGGCTACGTCGCCAACTCGCAGGCACGCGCCCTGACGTCCGGCCGCACCCGGGCCGTCGCCGTGCTCGTCTCCGACATCACGAACCCGTTCTACTTCGACGTCATCCGCGGTACGCAGCACCAGCTCGCCGGCGCCGGGTGGACGCAGTTGCTCGTCGACACCGAGGAGTCCGCCGACGCCGAACTCGCCACCCTGAGCTCGATCGGCGCGAAGGCCGACGGCGTCGTCCTCACCGCCTCACGGCTGTCCGACGCCCAGATCGCCCGGTTCGCCGAACGGATCCCCCTCGTCGTCGTCAACCGTCGCCCCGCCGGGGTGCCCTCGGTGCTCATCGACACCCCCGGCGGCGTCGAGCAGGCCGTGCAGCACCTCGTCTCCCTGGGCCACCGCGACGTGCTCTACGTCGCCGGTCCGGACAGCTCGTGGTCGAACGAACGCCGGTGGAAGGCGCTCGTGCGCGTCGCGAAGCGCCTCGGGGTCCGCGTCGCCCGCATCGGGCCGCACGCGCCGTTCGTCGACTCCGGAGCCGCAGCCGCCGACGCCGCCGTGCACGCCGGGGCCACGGCCTGCATCGCCTTCAACGACCTGATCGCGATCGGCATGCTCGCGCGGCTGCGGGAACGGGGCGTCCGCGTCCCCGAGGACATGAGCATCGTCGGCTGCGACGACATCTTCGGTGCCGACTTCTGCAACCCGCCGCTCACCACCATGACCTCGCCGATCGAACGCGCCGGCCGGGTCGCGATCCGGATGCTGCTCGGCCGGCTCGGTGCGATCCCCGCCGACGAGCTGCCCGGTGAGCACGTGACCGGCGCCGTCGCACTGCCCACCCACCTGACCGTCCGGGAGTCGACGGGTCCCGCGCCCGCCTGACACCGGCGCACACCCTTCCCCGCCGTTCTCCCGTTCCCCGCCGTCCCGGCCGTTCCCCGAAGGAGTCGATGATGACCCAGACCAGCACCGCCACCCGTCTCGCCCCGCACCCCGACCGGCTGCTCCCCGCCGACCCCGGTGCACGCCAGGTGGCACGGACCGTCTACGACGCCGTCAAGGACGCACCGATCATCTCCCCGCACGGCCACGTCGACGCGGCGCTCATCGCCGCCGACCAGCCGTTCAGCGACCCCGCGTCGCTGCTCATCACGCCCGACCACTACGTGCTCCGCCTGCTGCACGCGAACGGGGTGGACCTGGCCGCGCTGGGACGCGCCGACCTGTCGGGGACCAGCCCCGTGCCTCCCGGTCGCGCCATCTGGCGGAACCTGGCGGACCACTGGGACGACTTCCTCGGCACCCCCGTCCGCTACTGGTTCGAGACCGAGCTGCACGACGTCTTCGGACTGACGGAGCAGCCGTCGGCGGCGAACGCCGACGCCCAGTACGACCACATCGCCGGCCTGCTGGCGTCGCCCGCCTTCCGCCCGCGCGCGCTGTTCGACACCTTCGGCATCGAGGTCCTCGCCACCACCGACGGCCCCGCCGACGACCTCGCCGCGCACGCGCAGCTCGCCGCCGACCCCACGTTCACCGGCCGGGTGGTCCCCACGTTCCGCGCGGACGCCGTGTTCGACCCGTCGCGGCCGGACTGGAGGCCCGTGGTCGCGTCCATCGGGCAGGCCGCCGGCATCGACACGGGCACCCACGCAGGGCTGTTGGCAGCAGTCCGCGCACGTCGCCAGTACTTCATCGAGCACGGCGCGACCGCCACGGACACCGGGGTGCTCGACGCCGGATCGTCGCCGTTGTCCGCCACGTCGCGCGAGCGTATCCACGCCGAGGCGCTCCGCGACCCGTCGTCCGTCTCCGAGGCGGACGCCACCGCGTACCGGCACGACATGCTCTACCGCTGGGCCGAGATGAGCGTCGAGGACGGCCTCGTCATGCAGCTGCACCCCGGCGTCATCCGCAACCACCACGCGCCGACGCTCGAACGCTTCGGCCCGGACACCGGCCACGACCTGCCCGCCGTCGGCTCCTTCACCACGCCGCTGCGGCCGCTCCTGGACTCCTTCGGCACCGCTCCGGGCTTCCACCTCGTGCTGTTCACCGTCGACGAGACCGTCTTCTCGCGCGAGATCGGCCCGCTCGCCGGCTTCTACCCCGCCGTGTACGCCGGAGCACCGTGGTGGTTCATCGACACCCCGGCGGCGATCGGCCGCTACCGCTCCGCGATCACCGACTCGGCGTCGTTCACGAAGACCTCCGGGTTCATCGACGACACCCGGGCGTACTGCTCCATCCCGGCGCGGCACGACATGGCGCGACGAGCGGACGCGGCGTACCTGGCGTCACTCGTCGTCACGCACGAGATCTCGGAAGAGGACGCCGTCCGCACCGCGGGGCGGATCGTGTCCGACATCCCGCGGGCGACGTTCAAGCTGTAGCGGTGCGGGCCGTGGCCGTGGCCGTGACGCTGCGGACGCGTTCCAGCGCGGAACGGATCTCGGCTTCGGCCGTCTCGGCGTCGGACGCCCACCGACACTCGAGCGAGACGGCGCCCCGGTACCCGCCGTCGTGCACGGCGGCGAGGAACTCGTGCCAGACGTCGTCGACCGTGCCGGGTGGCCGACGGTCCGGGTCGCTGAGGTGGACGTGCCCGATCCGGTCGCCGTGGCGCCGCAGGACCTCGAAGGACTCGCCCTCGTTCCGGATGTGGAACAGGTCGGCGACGACGCCGACGCCGTCGAGGGCTGCACCGTCGAGGCCAGTGCCCTCGAGGAACGCCACCGTCGCCTCGACCGTGTGCAGGACGTTCGTCTCCGCGCGGCTCAGGGGTTCCACGACGATGCGCAGGTCGTTCGCGGCGGCCACATCGCGTGCGGTCCGGACCACCTCGCCGAACCGGCGCAGGGCGTCGTCGCCCGCCATGCCGTCGGGAGCGTTCCGAGCGGTCCCCGACCCGAAGACGATCGTCGCGCCCGGTTCCGCGACCGACCGCACGATCGGCAGGACCGACTCGAAGTACGACCGGACCGTCCCGAGCTCCGTGGTCAGCAGCGGGAGATCGCCGGGCACCAGGATGGCGAAGGACGGGAACCGCTGGCCGGCGTAGACCTCGTTCCGCCGCCACGCCGTTCCGTCGCGGACCGCGAGGTTGCCGGCGATCGTCGGCTCCACGTGGTCCGCGCCCGCGCGGCGGACCACCTCGGTCAGTTCTGCCCCGGCCACGACGCCGAGTCCCCTGGACGACATGCGGTCCATGCAACTCGTCCGAGGTGCCGACGGCGACTGTTGCCGTCCGTTGCCACCTGCGCCGGTACGGTCGGACGATGGAC
The DNA here is from genome assembly GCF_004340725.1 of Curtobacterium sp. PhB128. Taxonomy (NCBI): domain Bacteria; kingdom Bacillati; phylum Actinomycetota; class Actinomycetes; order Micrococcales; family Microbacteriaceae; genus Curtobacterium; species Curtobacterium sp. PhB128. The sequence continues at coordinate 103,340 of NZ_SLUR01000010.1, read as the reverse complement.
CTCGACGTCACCGCTGCGTACGGCGACCGTGCGGGCGAGTACGCGGAGGTCCTCGGATCGATGTCGGCCGTCCAGGACGAGGACCGGACACAGGTCGAGGCCTGGGCGTCGGGATCCGGTGCTCGCATCCTCGACGCAGGGTGCGGGCCGGGGCACTGGGCCGCACACCTGGCGGATCGTGGGCACGCAGTGATCGGCATCGACGCGGTCGCACCCTTCGTCGAGCACGCACGACGTGCGCACGACGGCGTCGACTTCCGCCTGGGCGCGATCGAGTCCACCGGTCTCGACGACGGCAGCGTCGACGGGGTGCTCGCCTGGTACTCCGTGATCCACCACGATCCGTCCTGCGTCGGCGAGGTCTTCGCCGAGTTCCGCAGGGTGCTCCGGCCGGGCGGCGGCCTGCTGGTCGGGTTCTTCGAGGGGCCTTCGATCGAGTCCTTCGACCACGCGGTCGTCACGGCGTACCGGTGGCCGACGGGCGCGCTGGCGGAGGTCCTCGAGGACCACGGGTTCGACGTGGTGGACGTCCGGGCCCGGGTCGATCAGGGACAGCGGCCGCACGCTGCCATCCGCGCGAAGCGGCGGTGAGGTGCCTCAGCCGGCGGTGCCATCCGCTGAAGCCGTCGTTCAGGCTTCAGCAACCAGCGATTGCAGCACCGCGGAGATGTCCGCAACCGCGTCCAACTCCCCCTCGGCGATGGCGATGATCAGTTCGTACGCCTCGTCGTTCGTCGCGCGCAACCGAAGCCCGTTGACCCCGAGGAACACCACCAGCAGCATCAACCCCAGGCGCTTGTTGCCGTCGACGAGTGCATGGTTCCGAACCGCGGAGTGCACGAGCGCTGCCGCCTTCTCGAGCAACGACGGATAGGCGTCGCGTCCACCGACCGAGGTCGCTGGTCGGGCCACCGCGGCCTCGAGGAGTCCAGCATCTCGGATGACGAAGTCCGGCCCCAACGTCCGCCGAGCGATGTGCAGCGCTTCGTCGATCGTCAGGTGGATCATCGTCCGAGTCGCTCGAGCGCCTCGGCGAAGTTCGGCAACTCGCGGTCGAGGACCCCGTCGATGAGGTCACGTCGGCTGTGGTGCTCGATGTACTCGCGGATCGCTTCCCGCGCGATGTCCTGCATCGATCGGGCTTCGAGGTCGGCCCGGGTTCGGAGCGCAGCCGCCTCGGCATCGTCCAGTCGAAGGGTCATGGCCATGCGCAGGACGGTATCACATTTGATACCACGGTCATCGATCAGCAGCACCGACCGGCGTCCCTTCGCTCGAGGCGTCGACGTCGATCTCGATGGTGGGGTCGACGCGTGGCGGCTTGATGCGACCTGTCACTGGATTGTTCACTGTCATGATCCGAGTGTTGCGCGGTCGCTTCTCCGCCGGGGGAAGGTCTGGGAGAGGTTGTGGACGATCCCTTGCGAGGACTTCACTGTGGAGAAGTGAGGCTCAGCCGGAAGTGACCGACAGCGCCGCGAGGATCGTCGTCACCGTGTCGTCGACCGACCCGTCGATGGAGACGTCGACGGCGGCCTCGTCGGCCTGCGGCCGTTCGAGCGTCGCGAACTGGGAGTCGAGCAGCGACGACGGCATGTACTCGTGGTGCCGGTGCGCCTGCCGCTCGGCGATGAGGTCGTGCGAGCCGTCCAGGAACGCGATGACGAGGTCCGGCGCCGACTGCCGGAGCCGATCGCGGTAGACGCGCTTGAGGGCGGAGTTGGCCATCACGCAGCGGCTCCCGGACGCCTCGACGGCGGCGATCCGCGCGGCGCAGGCGTCGAGCCACGGCCAGCGGTCGTCGTCGGTGAGGGGGATGCCCTGCCGCATCTTCTCCTTGTTCGCGGCCGGGTGCAGGTCGTCGGCGTCGACGAACACGGTCGGTTGGCCCTGCTCGGCGAGCGCGTCGGCGAGCGCCTGCCCGATCGTGGACTTGCCGGAACCGGAGACGCCCATGACGAGGACGGGCGGGAGGACAGCGGTGTCGGTCATCCCTCCACAGTATTGACGGGGTGAACAGTGGTCCCCAGTTGCCGTAACACCCGTGCGGTCCCAGGGCGCCGACCGTAGGTTGGTCTCACGTCCGGACAAAGGAGACGACGTGGCAGACAGCACTGGTCAGGCGAACATCGGGGTCATCGGCCTCGCCGTCATGGGGTCGAACCTCGCACGCAACCTCGCGTCGCGTGAAGGCAACACGGTCGCGGTGTACAACCGCACCTACGCCCGCACCGAAGAACTCATCAAGGAGCACGGCGACGCCGGCTTCATCGCGTCCGAGGACATCGACGGCTTCGTCGCCTCACTCTCGAAGCCGCGCACGGCGATCATCATGGTGCAGGCCGGCAAGGGCACCGACGCCGTGATCTCGCAGCTCGCCGAGAAGTTCGAGGAAGGCGACATCATCGTCGACGGCGGCAACGCCAACTTCCACGACACGATCCGGCGTGAGCACGACCTGCGCGAGAAGGGCCTCAACTTCGTCGGCACGGGCATCTCCGGTGGTGAAGAGGGCGCGCTCAAGGGGCCGTCGATCATGCCCGGCGGCTCGAAGGAAGCCTGGGAGACCCTGGGCCCCATCCTCAAGTCGATCGCGGCGGTCGCCGAGGGCGAGCCGTGCGTGACCCACATCGGTACCGACGGCGCCGGCCACTTCGTCAAGATGGTGCACAACGGCATCGAGTACGCCGACATGCAGCTCATCGCCGAGTCCTACGACCTGCTCCGCCGCGTCGGCGGGCTCTCCGTCGAGGACCTGGTCAAGGTGTTCCAGGAGTGGAACGGCGGCGACCTCGAGTCCTACCTGATCGAGATCACGGTCGAGGTCCTGAAGCAGCGCGACGCCGACTCCGGCAAGCCCCTCGTCGACGTCATCCGCGACGAAGCGGGTTCCAAGGGCACCGGCGTGTGGACCGTGCAGAACGCAGTCGGACTCGGCATCCCGGTCTCCGGCATCGGCGAAGCGGTGTTCGCCCGCGCGGTGTCGTCGAAGCCGTCGCAGCGTGCCGCGGTGCAGCAGGCGTTCCCGGACCGGCCCGACATCGCCGAGGTCCCCGACGGCTTCGAGGACGACGTCCGCGCGGCGCTCTACGCTTCGAAGGTCGTCGCCTACGCGCAGGGCTTCGACCTGATCATCGCCGGGGCGAAGGAGTACGGCTGGGACATCAACCTCGGCAACGTGGCGAAGATCTGGCGGGGTGGCTGCATCATCCGTGCCCAGTTCCTCAACCGCATCGTCGAGGCGTACGACAAGAACCCGGAGCTCGAGTCACTGCTCGTCGACCCGTACTTCGCGAACGCCGTGCAGGAGGGTGAAGCCGCCTGGCGCCGCATCGTCGGGATCGCCGCCGCGTCGGGGATCCCCGCGCCGGGCTTCTCGTCGGCGCTGTCCTACTTCGACTCGCTCGCCTCCGAGCGGCTGCCCGCCTCGCTCATCCAGGGGCAGCGCGACTTCTTCGGCGCGCACACCTACCAGCGCATCGACAAGGACGGCACCTTCCACACGCTGTGGTCCGACGACGACCGCCGCGAGGTCGACCAGGAACCGTCCACCCACTAGACCGCGGCACGACCGCACCCTCGAAGGGCCCTGCCGATCGGCGGGGCCCTTCCCACGTCCGACGGCAGTGCGCTCGATTACGACGATGCGCTCGGTTCAGGCGACGATGCGCTCGCGCGCGAGGTCGGCGACGAGCCGGTCCAGCCGCTGTCCGCGGCCGAGCAGCCGACGAGAGCCGGGAGCCGTCCGCACGAAGAAGGTCGCGACCGCCGGTGTGTCGTCCGGCCGGACGTAGTGGATCGCGACCGCGCACGCCCGACGGGCATCGGCGCGGTCACCGTCGCCGTGGACGTCCTCGATCCCGACGTGCACCACCCGGCTCCACCGGACCACGAGCAACCGTGTGGCCTTGCGGTCGTCGAGTTCCCACAGGGAGGCCTCGGTCGCCCCGAACGCCCACGTCACACGGGCACCGAGGCTCACCTCCGGCCGGACCTCGGCGATCGCGTCGCGCAGTTCGGTCGTCGGAGCCGCCGGCACGAGCCAGACCGTGGGGTCGATGCGGCGGATGGCGAGCGCGAGGGCCTCGTCAGCGTGCCGACGTCGCACCGCAGCGGCACGGAAGACCGCGACCACGATGACCGTGACGCCCAGCGCGATCGCACCGAACTCGACGATCCCGAACCAGGACAGGTCCACGTCAGGTGCCGTCGCGACGACGATGATCCGCGCGGTGAGGAGCGCCGCCCAGATGCCCACGATCACCCACCGCAACGTGGACAGGCGCTGCGCGGCCGACATCGGCGTGCGGTCGGAGCGGCGGGCGCGGCCGGGGCGCGGAACTGGATCTGGACGCCTCGGCACACCCCGATCCTCGCACGGCCCGATCGGCGGGTGCTGGCCGGGGTCGGTGAACGCCCGGGGAACCGCACGCACAGCGGACGAGCGGCCGGGCGACCTACGCTCGGGCGGTGACCACCGAACGCACCACGGACGTCCCGACGCCGGACGACCCCTCGACGGACGAACGCCCGGCCGGAGCGCCGCTCCGTCGGCCCGTGGTCCTCGCTGCCGCCGTCGGTCTCGTGGCCGCCGCCGCCTTCCTCGGGATCGCTGAGTTCGGCGCGCTGCTCCTCGGTGGTGCCGGCAGCCCGTTGGTGGCCGTCGGGTCCGCCGTGATCGACCTCGCACCGGCCGGGGCCAAGAACCTGATGGTCGCCCTGTTCGGCACCGGCGACAAGGTCGCACTGTTCGCGCTCATGACCGTCATCGTCGCCGCGATCAGCGCCGGGGCCGGGGTCCTCGAGCGCGCTCGGCCGCCCTTCGGGGCACTGGTCTTCGCCGTCGGCGGCGTGCTCGCGCTCATCGCGGTGAGCACCCGTTCCGGCAGCGGCACGTTCGACGGCGCTCCCACCGTGTTCGGCGTGGCAGCCGCCGTGATCACCCTGCGACTACTGCTCCGTCGGCTCCGGCGCTGGGAGGCCGCAGCGGCCGTCCCGTCGGCGTCACCGCGACCTGCCTCGACCGAGCGCCGCGCGTTCCTGGTCTGGGGTGTCGCGACCGCAGCGGTCGCGGTCGTGGTGGGCACGGCCTCCCGGGTGGGGTCGTCCGCGATGCAGGCGGTCGCCGCTGCCCGACGAGCCGTGCGCCTGCCCGCGGCGGCGACACCCGCACCGGCCGTGCCGGGCGGCGCCTCGCTCGACGTCGACGGGATCACGCCGTACGTCACGCCGAACGCCGACTTCTACCGGATCGACACCGCGCTGCGTGTCCCCTCGATCGACCCGGCCGACTGGAGCCTGCGCATCCACGGCGCCGTCGAGAACGAGGTCACGCTGACGTGGGACGAGCTGCTGGCCCTGCCGCTCGAAGAGCACATGGCCACCCTGAGCTGCGTGTCCAACGAGGTCGGCGGCGACCTGATCGGGAACGCGCTCTGGCTCGGGTACCCGATCCGGGAGCTGCTGGCCCGCGCGAAGCCGACCGGGGACGCCGACATGGTGCTGTCCCGCAGCATCGACGGGTTCACCGCCGGGACGCCGTTGGACGTCCTGCAGGACGAGGGTACCGACGCGCTGCTCGCCATCGGCATGAACGGCGAACCGCTGCCGACCGAGCACGGGTTCCCGGCGCGGATGGTCGTGCCCGGGCTGTTCGGGTACGTGTCGGCGACGAAGTGGGTGACCGAGATGGAGGTCACGCGCTTCGCCGATGCACAGGGGTACTGGACGCCGCGCGGATGGTCGGAACGCGGGCCCGTGAAGCTCGAGTCGCGCATCGACACCCCACGGGACGGGACGACCGTGACCGTCGGCGAGCAGGTCGCCATCGCCGGGGTCGCCTGGCAGCCGCACACCGGGGTGAAGGCCGTGCAGGTCCGGGTCGGCTCGGGTGCGTGGCAGCAGGCGGAACTCGCCGAGTCGGTGTCCGCGGACACCTGGCGCCAGTGGGTGCTGCGGTGGACGCCAACCGCGGGCTCGCATCGGATCGAGGTCCGTGCCGTGAGCGCCGACGGCGAGGTGCAGACGAGCGTCGAGCGGCCGCCCGCGCCGAACGGGGCTTCAGGCTGGGCGTCGGTGACGGTCGACGCGAAGTAGCGCGGGCCGGCGCGGTTCGGGGGCGTCGGGTGGGGGCCACGCGGCATGCCGTCCGCTGGTCGTCGAGGTTCCGAGATCTCGGCATGTCGAGCGCCCGAACGGCCATCTGTGCGACCTCGGCGTAAGTGAGCGGCGTGTCGCGACCGGTCGGCGAACCAGGCACCGGCCGAACTGCGCGGGTCGAACTCGCGCGGGTCGAGCCCGTGCGGGTCGAGCCCGTGCGGGTCGAACTCGTGCGGCTCTGACTCGTCGGGTCAGACGGGGAGCGTCGCGACGACGCAGGTGCCGTCGACCTCGTCGTCCTGCTCGACCACGGCCGTGAACCCGGCGGACACGAACGCCGCGACCGACGCATCTGCCTGCGCCACCGACACCTCGATCACGACCGAACCACCGGGGCACAGCCACTCCCCCGCTCCCGCGGCGATCCGCCGGTGCAGGTCGAGGCCGTCCGCGCCACCGTCGAGGGCTACGCGGTGCTCGTGCTCACGCGCTTCGACCGGCATCATCGCGATCGACGCCGTCGGGACGTAGGGGGCGTTCACCGCGATGACGTCGACGGCACCGCGGAACCGGTCCGGCAGCGGCGCGAACAGGTCGCCGGCGACGACGATCCCGCGGTCGCCGATGTTCTCGGCCGCGACGTCGACGGCATCCGGGTCGACGTCCGTGGCCACGAGGTCGAGCGCGCCGACCCGGCCGAACAACGCCACCGAGATCGCACCGGCGCCGCAGCACAGGTCGACCACGCGGTCGTAGCGCTGCAACCGACGGGCAGCCTGCTCGACGACGACGGTCGTCCGGGCACGGGGGACGAACACCCCAGGTGTCACCCGGATGCGGTGTCCGTCGAAGGCGGCCCAGCCGAGGACGTACTCGAGCGGCTCACCGGCGAGGCGACGCTGGACCAGGGAACGCAGCCGGACGGGTTCACCGTCGCCTGCTTCGAGGAGCAGGTCGGCTTCGTCCTCGGCGAAGACGCTCCCCGCGGCCCGGAGCCGGGCCGCGAGGGCGTCACGCGCGGGATGGATCACCAACGGTCCGCAGACACGTCACGTCGACGAGACGGTGAGGCGCCGTCGGCTGTGCCCATGGTTCGACGGCTCCGCTACGCTGCGCCGTCGAACATCGACGTGACGGACCCGTCGTCGAAGACCTCGTGGATGGCGCGGGCCAGGAGCGGGGCGATCGGCAGGATCTCGAGACGGTCCCAGCGCTTCTCGACGGGCACCGGCAGGGTGTCGGTGACGACGACGCGGTCGATGAACTCGCTCTGCAGCAGCTCGGTGGCCGGGTCGGAGAACACGGCGTGGGTCGCGGCGACGACGACGCCGATCGCGCCGGCAGCCTTCAACGCCTCAGCTGCCTTGGCGATCGTGCGCCCGGTGTCGATCAGGTCGTCGACGAGCAGGCACCAGCGGCCGGAGACGTCGCCGACGATCTCGTGGACCGTGACCTGGTTCGGGACCAGCGGGTCGCGACGCTTGTGGATGATGGCGAGCGGTGCTCCGAGCTTCTCGGACCAGATGTCGGCAACGCGGACGCGCCCCATGTCGGGAGACACGACCGTCAGCATCGACGGGTCGAGGATCTCGCGGAAGTGCTCGAGCAGCACCGGCATGGCGAAGAGGTGGTCGACCGGGCCGTCGAAGAAGCCCTGGATCTGGGCGGCGTGCAGGTCGACGCTCATGATGCGGTGCGCGCCCGCGGCCTTGAACAGGTCGGCGACCAGGCGGGCCGAGATCGGCTCGCGGCCGCGGCCCTTCTTGTCCTGACGGGCGTACGGGTAGAACGGCGCGACGACGGTGATGCGCTTGGCCGAGGCCCGCTTCAGCGCGTCGACGATGATGAGCTGCTCCATGAGCCACTCGTTGATCGGCGCCGTGTGCGACTGGATGACGAACGCGTCGCACCCGCGGACCGACTCGTCGAACCGGACGTACAGCTCACCGTTCGCGAAGGTCCGGGCATCGGTGGGGACCAGGTCGACACCGAGTTCCTCTGCGATCTCGGCGGAGAGCGCCGGGTGTGCTCGCCCCGAGACGAGGACGAGTCGTTTCTGGCCGGTTGTCTTGATTCCGGACAAGTGCGGTGCTCACTCCCTGACCCGTGTGGGGTCGATGTCGACGACCGGTGGTCGCCAGGATCTATTCGCCGTTCGCGTGCCGAGCAGCCTCGGCCGCCGGTGTGCCGGGTCGGTGTTCCTCGACCCATCCGTCGGTGTTGCGCTGTGGGGCGTAGCTGATCGCGAGCGATCCGGCCGGGACGTCCTTGCGGACCGTCGTTCCGGCACCCGTGTACGCACCGTCACCAATCCTAACCGGGGCGACGAACACGTTGTGCGAGCCTGTACGAACGTGCGAGCCGACCTCGGTGCGGTGCTTGTGCACGCCGTCGTAGTTCGCGGTGATCGTGTTCGCACCGATGTTCGAGTCCTCGCCCACCTCGGCGTCGCCGATGTACGACAGGTGCGGGACCTTGCTGCCGCGCCCGATCTTCGCGTTCTTCGTCTCGACGAAGGTGCCGATCTTGCCCTGGTCGCCCAGGATCGTCCCCGGACGCAGGTACGCGAACGGCCCCACCGAGGCACCGTCACCGATGACGGCGAGGGTGGCGTCGACCCGGTTCACCGTCGCGCCCGAGCCGACCTCGGTGTCGCGCAGCGTGGTGTCCGGCCCGACGACGGCACCCGCGGCGATGGCGGTCGCGCCGAGGAGCTGGGTGCCGGGCAGGACCTCGGCATCCGCTTCGATCGAGACGTCGAGGTCGATCCAGGTGGTGGCCGGGTCCCGCACGGTGACGCCGGCGAGCTGGTGCCGGCGGACGATGCGGGCGTTGAGCTCGCGGGCGGCGTCGGACAGCTGCGCGCGGTCGTTGATGCCGGCGACGAGCCACGGGTCGGTGAGCGTGACGACGTCGATGATCCCCCCGCGCCCGGCGATGAGCGTCGGCGCGTCGGTGATGTACTTCTCGCCCTGTGCGTTGGCGGTCGTCAGCGACGGCAGCACGGCACGCAGGTGGGCGGCGTCGAAGGCGTAGATGCCGGCGTTCGTCTCGGTGATCGCGAGCTGGTCGGCCGTCGCGTCCTTGTGCTCGACGACGCCGACGAACGCCCCGGAGCCGTCTCGCACCACGCGCCCGAGCCCGGTCGGGTCGGGCGCGATCGCACTGACGAGGGTGACGGCGTTGGCCGCGCCGAGGTGCGCGTCGACCAGCGACCGGAGCGAGCCGGCGTCGAGCAACGGGACGTCGCCGGAGAGCACCACGACGGCTCCGTCGAAGTCGGCGGGGAGTGCCTGGACCGCGACCTCGACCGCGCGGCCGGTGCCGGGGACGTCGTCCTGGTCGACGACGATGGCGTCGGGCGCACGCTCGGTGATCTCCGCTGCGACCAGGTCACGCTCGTGCCGCACGACCACGGCGACGTGCTCCGGCCCGAGGGATGACGCCGTCCGCAGCACGTGTGCGATGAGCGGCAGCCCGGCGAGCCGGTGCAGCACCTTGGGGGTGGACGACTTCATGCGCGTGCCCTGCCCGGCGGCGAGGACGACGACGGCGATGCGCTGGTCGGTCATGGGTCCATCCTGGCGCACCCGCGCTGCGGAGTCCGGTGGAACCGCGGCCCTGTGCAGAACCGTGCGCACAACCGCACCGGTGACGTTCCTTCCCATCGACCTCGGGATGGAAAGCGGGATCGGGCGTACCTGGCCGGAACAAACGACCAGCTACGCCCGAAACGACCAGCTACACCCACACGCCGACACCTACCCGCGCAGCACCCGCGGCTCGGCCTTCACGAACGCCATGAGCACCAGCCCCACGACGAGCACCACCACGATCCCGAGGATCCCGAAACGCGTCGAGCCGCCGACCGTCACCGCGACACCGAACAGTGCCGGCGCCAGGAACGACGCCGCCCGGCCGGTGGTGGCGTAGAGGCCGAAGAGCTCGCCCTCGCGGCCGGGGGTCGCCAGCCGCGCCAGGTACGCCCGCGACGACGACTGCACCGGTCCGACGAACAACGCCAGGGTCAGCCCCAGCACCCAGAACCACTCCGTCCGACTGCCGACCGCCAGGACGCCGAGCCCACAGGCCGCGAGGCCGATCAGCGACACCATGATGAGCGCGCGCGAGCCGAAGCGGTCGTCGAGCCGTCCGGACACGAAGGTGGCGACGCCGGCGACGACGTTCGCGGCGATGGCGAACAGGATGACCTGCGAGGCGCTGAACCCGAACACCTGCGCCGCGATGATGCCGCCGAAGGTGAACACCGCGCCGACGCCGTCGCGGAACACCGCGCTGGCGACCAGGAACGCGAGCACGTTCCGCCGTTCGCGCCAGAGCCGGGCGATGTCCCGACCCAGGTCGCGGTAGGCACCGAGCACACCGCCGGTGTGCCGGTGGTCGGGCGCGGCCTCGGGCACGACGACGAAGAGCGGGATCGAGCTGACCGCGAGCCACACGGCGGCGATGCCGATGGCGACGCGGACGTCCCACTGCCCGGTCGCGACGGTGGCCGGCAGCTGCAGCAGTCCGCCGACGACGCCGTCACCGCGGAAGTCCTGGATGCAGAGCACGAGCAGCAGCACGAGCAGCACGATGCCGCCGAAGTACCCGGCGGCCCACCCGATCGCGGACACCCGTCCGGTGCGCTCCCCCGACGCGACCTGACCGATCATGGCGTTGTAGCCCACGCTCGCGATCTCGTACGCGACCGTGCCGATGCCGAGCAGCGCCGCCCCGAGCACGAGGTACGGCTGGCTCGGTGCGACGAAGACCATGCCGCCGATGGACAGCACGATGCCGATCGTGGCGATGAGCACGGATCGACGGCGGTGCCCGGACGAGTCCGCCAGGCGCCCGATCGCCGGGGCCACGAGCGCGACGACGATGCCGGCGATCGTCAGGGCCGTGGAGACCACCGCGGCGTTGTGGGCGAGTTCGCGTTCCACCAACGCCTTGCCCGCGGCGGACGTGTCCGCCACCTTCGCCGGGTCGACGAACGCCCGGCTGGCCAGGTACGTGCTGAACACGAACGTGGTGACGACGGCGTTGAACGCCGCGGACCCCCAGTCCCACAGCGCCCAGGACACGAGCGCACGCCGGTCGGTGCGCTGCGGCACGACGGCGGCCGGTGAAGCGGTCATGCGCGAACCGTAGCGCGTCCCGGTGACGCACCGGTGGCCCCGTTCCGGGTCACGTGGCGGACGGGAGGCCCGTGGCGGCCTGGCCACGGGCCTCCCGTCCGCACCGTGCGCGCGTCGTCACCCGGTGCGAGCTTCCGCGCACCGTGTCCGCCCACAGGGCGACACCATGCCGACGACCGTGGACACAACGACGAACCTCGCACCGTGCGTCAGCCGCCTGCCGGACGGGAGGCGCGTGGCGGCCTGGCCACGGGCCTCCCGTCCGCACCGTGCGCGCGCCGTCACCCCGTGCGAGCTTCCGCGCACCGTGTCCGGTCGCAACCCCGCACGTGGCACGCAACGCGGCACGGGGCGGCGAACCGCGCACCGTGCGCGCTCAGGCGGGCACGCCGCCGGGGTAGACGACCGACTTGAGGGACTCCGGGTCGGTGTCGCTCTCGAGTGCCTCGCGGACCTCGTCGAGGCCGAACCGACCCGTCACGAGCGAGTCGAGGTCGATCTGTCCAGAGGCGACCAGGCCGATCGCGACGGGCCACGTGCCGGTGTAGCGGAAGATCCCGGTGACCGTGACCTCGAGGTTCTGGATGTGCTCGACGGGCAGGGTCATCTCGGAGTTGCCGAGCCCGACGAGCACCGCGGCGCCGGCCGGTCCGACGGCCTTGATGCCGTCGGACACGGCACGGGGAGCACCGCTGGCATCGATGAACGCGTCGACCGGTGCGATGTCCGAGGCGACGGACACCACGGTCGGGTCGACGACCTCGGTGGCGCCGTACTGCAACGCACGCTCCCGGCGCTCGGGGACCAGGTCACTGATGACGATCCGGGTGGCGCCGAAGGCCCGCGCCGCTTGGGCGCAGATGATCCCGATCGGACCGGCACCGGCGATGAGCACCGAGGACCCGGGGACGATGCCGGCCTTGCGGACCGCGGCGATCCCGACGGACAGCGGTTCGAGCAGGGCACCGGCCTCGAACGAGACGGAGTCGGGCAGGACGTGGGCGAACTCGGCCTCGATCGTGACGAACTCGGCGAAGGCGCCGTCGACCGGCGGGGTCGCGTAGAAGCGCATGTGCGGGCAGAGGTTGTAGCGGCCGGCCAGGCACTGCGCACAGCGGTGGCACGGGCGCTGCGGTTCGACGGCGACGCGCTCCCCGACGCGGGCGGGGTCGACGCCAGCGCCGACGGCGGTGATCGTGCCGGACAGCTCGTGGCCGAGGACGAGCGGCTCCTCGACGACGAAGTCCCCGATGCGGCCGTGGCGGTAGTAGTGCACGTCGGAGCCGCACACCCCGACGGCGGCGACCCGGACGAGCACGTCGCCCGGCTCGACCTCGGGCACGGGGCGGTCCTCGACGGTCAGGTCCTGGGTCCCGAGCAGCACGCTGGTGCGCTGGCGCTGGATGGAGGTCATGGGGTTCTCGCTTCCTCGGCCGCGGCGTCGCGGTCGGACGTGGGGGTGGTGGAGCGGTCGGGCGTGTGGGTGGTGGAGCGGTCGGGCGTGTGGGTGGTCGTGGAGTCGGCTGGAGCTGGCCTCGGGACGAGCCGGGCTGCCGTCGGGTCGCGCAGCAGGTCACGGAACCCGAGTTCGGCGGCACCGCGGAGCAGCACGTCGGCACCGAGCGCCGCCGGAGCGATCCGCAGCCGTTCGGTCACGGCGGCCATCGACTGGGCGCGGACCTCGACCTCGATGCGGTCGCCGACGTGCTCGAGCAGCACCCCGAGGAACCCGCCGAGGACGACCACCTCGGGGTTGACGGTGTGGATCGCGTTGCGGAGCGCGGTGGCGAGCGCCGTCACCTGGCGGTCGACCACCCGCTCGACCTCGGGTCGGCGTTGCGCGAGCACCGCGGCGAGCGCGGACGGGTCGTCCGGGGCGACACCGGCCGCCGCGACGAGGGCGTCGCGCGAGGCCTCGGTCTCGAGGCACCCGACGGCCCCGCAGTGGCAGCGGACACCGTTCGCCGCGACGAACGTGTGGCCGAGCTCGCCGGCGTAGCCGTCCGCGCCGCTGAGGGGCCGGGCGGCGCTGATGACACCGCCGCCGATACCGCTCGCGCCGCCGTTGAGGTAGATCAGGTCGTCGACTCCGCGGCCGCTGCCGTACAGGCGCTCCGCCCAGGCACCGGAGTTCGCGTCGTTCGTCGCACGGACCGGCAGTCCGGTGCGCTCGGCGAGGGGACGGGCGATCGGTTCGTCGTGCCAGCCCAGGTGGGGCGCGGAGCGGACCACGCCGTCCTCGACCCGCACGGTCCCGGGCACGGCGACGCCGATGCCGGCGATCCGGGCGGGTGCGGCGTCCCCGGCGACCAGCTCGTCCAGGAGTCCGGCGATGGTCTCGACTGCCTGGGCAGCGGTCGGGGCCGAGCGACTCGACGCCACCGCACGGTCGCGCACGCTGCCGTCGAGCCCGACCAACGCGACGGTGACGGCGTCCACCTCGACCATGACGGCGACGGCGACCACCTCGGCGGCAGCACGAACGACGGGGCTCGGACGGCCGACGCCAGGGCTCGGACTGCCCGCGACACCGGCGCTCGTGCTGCCCGTCGCGGGGACGTCCTCGTGCACGAGTCCGCGCTCCACCAGTTCACCGACGAGCGTGAGCGTGGTCGACCGGTTGAGTCCGGTGCGTCGGGTGATCTCGGCGCGGGTGATGGGACCGTCCTCGTGCACCAGGCGGAGGACGCGCGCAGCGTTGCCGCGTGTCGGGGTCTGCGCGACGACGGGTGCCGCTGTCAGGCGAGCCATCGGGTCCTCTCGGTCGTGCTCCGTGTGTGCTGGCCCATCCTCGCGTGTTCGGTCCTTCCCAGAACGCCCGCGATGGGAAGCGGGATCGGGCACACCTGGTCGAAACGAACGACCAGGTACGCCCGGATCCGGCAGGTACGCCCGGAACCGCCGGTCACCGCGAACGCGAGAACGCGGCGTCGAACGAGGCCTCCGGCGGCGCGATCGTGCCGAGCTGCCGGACGAACGCCAGCGCCTCGGGCCCTCCGACGAGTCGGTCCATGCCGGCGTCCTCCCACTCGACGCTGGTCGGGCCGGTGTACCCGATGTGGTTCAGCACGCGGAACACGCGCTCCCACGGCACGTCACCGTGTCCGGCGGTCACGAAGTCCCAGCCGCGGCGCGGGTCACCCCACGGCAGGTGCGAGCCGAGCCGGCCGTTGCGCCCGTCGAGCTGCTTCACCGACTCCTTGCAGTGCACGTGGTACACCCGGTCGGCGAAGTCGAGCAGGAACGCGGCGGGGTCGATGTCCTGCCAGACGAAGTGCGAGGGGTCGAAGTTGAACCCGAACGCCGGCCGGTCCGCGAAGAGCTCGAGCGTGAGTTTGGCGGTCCAGTAGTCGTAGGCGATCTCGGACGGGTGCACCTCGAGCGCGAAGCGGACCCCGACCTCCTCGAACACGTCGATGATCGGCGACCACCGGTCGTGGAAGTCCTGGTACCCGGCGTCGATCATGCTCGGCGGGACCGGCGGGAAGCCCGCGACGGTCTTCCAGATCGACGACCCGGAGAACCCGGTGACGGTGTCGACCCCGAGTGCCGCTGCGGCGCGTGCGGTCCACTGCAGTTCCTCGGCGGCACGCTGCCGGACGCCCTCGGGCTCGCCGTCGCCCCAGACGTGCGGCGGCAGGATGTCCTCGTGCCGCTGGTCGATGGGGTCGTCGCACACGGCCTGGCCGACCAGGTGGTTCGCGATCGTCCAGACCTGCAGCCCGTTGCGTTCCAGGATCGCCTGCCGCTCGGCGACGTACGCCGGGTCCGTCGCGGCGCGCCGGACGTCCAGGTGGTCGCCCCAGCAGGCGATCTCGAGTCCGTCGTACCCCCAGTCGCCGGCGAGCCGGGCGACCTCCTCGAAGGGCAGGTCGGCCCACTGTCCGGTGAACAGCGTGACCGGCCGGGAGGCCCGGGTCGGCTCCGCCTGGTCGCTCGCGTCCGTCGTCGTCATCGTCGTCGTCCTTCCGTGCGGTGGTCGGGGTCCGTGCTGTGGTCGAGGTGCGTGCTGTGTTCGAGGGCTGTCACCACGACCCGGGTGCGGACCCGGCGGGGACGGTGGCGGGGCGGTCGACGCGCGAGCGCACGTCGACGACCGTGTGGTCACGGGCCGCGGCCGAGACGGCCTCCATGACCTCGAGCACGTGGAACGCGAGGTCGCCGGAGGCCCGGTGCGGACGGTCCGTGGTGATCGCGTGCGCCAGGTCGGCGAGCCCGTAGCCGCGACCGGCGTCGGTGTACCCGGCGGAGACGGGCAGCTCGCGCCACTCGCGGTCGTCCGCCGTCGCGATCGACACCGGGTCCGAGAACCGGTTCGGGTCCGGCACACCGAGGGTGCCGGCCGTGCCGTACACCTCGAAGAGCGGTGCTCGGGTGGCCCAGACCTCGAACGAGACGGTGACGGTCGAGACGACACCGTTCTCGTGTTCGAGGATCGCGACCACGTGGGTGTCGATGTCGACCGGGATCGACGTGCCGGCGTTCGGTCCGGTCGCGACGGTCCGCTCGCGGGTGGAGCGGGTGGCACTGCCGCTCACCCGGACGACCGATCCGAAGAACGTGACGAGGCTGGTCAGGTAGTAGGGGCCCATGTCGAGCAGCGGGCCACCACCGGGCTGGTAGTAGAACGCGGGTGCCGGGTGCCAGAGCTCGTGGCCGGGGGCGCTCCAGGCGACGGCCGCGCCGACCGGGGTGCCGATCAGGCCGTCGTCGAGGGCGGCCCGCGCGGTCTGGATGCCGGTGCCGAGCACGGTGTCCGGGGCGCTGCCGACCCGCAGGCCCGCGGCTCGGGCGGCCTCGAGCACCGGTTCGGCCTCGGCCGTGGACATCGCCAGGGGCTTCTCGCCGTAGACGTGCTTGCCCGCGGCGAGCGCCCGGGTCGCGACGTCGGCGTGGGCGGCGGGGATCGTCAGGTTGAGCACCACGTCGACGTCGTCGGCCGCGAGCAGCTCGTCGACGCTCGTGCCGCGCACGCCCTGCGCGGCACCGACCGCCTGCGCCCGGTCGACGTCGAGGTCGGCGACCGCGACGAGCGACAGTCCGGGCAGGGACGGGAAGTGTTCGAAGTACTGCTGGCTGATCACGCCGACGCCCACCACCCCGACGCGGAGGACGGGTTCGTTCACCGTGCTGCCCACAGGAGGCCCCTCTCGATGATGGTGCGGAGTGGCTGCGACTCGACGACCTCGAGGCGGTGCCCGGGTGCGGAGACGAACACGCGACCAGCACCCCACTGCCGTGTCCAGATCGCCGGGGCGGTGACCGGACGGTTCCAGGCGTCGAAGTCGCGCGCTTCCTGCGTGGTGGTCGCGAGGACGTCGTTGTACTCGTCGGACAGCACCCAGTACTGCTCGGTGACGAGGTCGAAGTCCTCGATGCCCTGCGTGATCGGGTGCGATCGTCCGAGGTCGGTGAGGTGCACCGTGTACGGGATGTAGTTGTCGGACTGCTCCCCGACGCGCTCGTCGGGGTGCTTGCCGGCGTGGTGGGCGAACTGGCCGCCGACCATGTGCAGGTAGTCGGCGGTGTTCCGGAACGCGTCCGCGATCCCGCCGTGCCAGCCGGCCAGTCCGGCGCCGTTCAGCACCGCGCGCTGCAGCCCGGCGAACTCGTCGTCGGCGATGGTCGACATGGTGACGACCTGCACGATCAGGTCGACCTCGGCCATGACGGACGCGTCGGCGTAGACGGCCGTCGAGTCCGACACCCGGACCGCGAACCCGTTGTCGCGCAGGAACGGGACGAACAGGTCGGTGGTCTCGACGGGCTGGTGGCCGTCCCATCCCCCGCGGACGACGAGCGCCTGGCGTGTCCCGTCGGCGGCGGTCACGCGGTCACCGTCCAGCTGCTGCCGTCGGCGGCACTGCGTTCGACGGCGTCGAGCACGCGTTGTACGTGCAGGCCGTCCTCGAACGACGGCGACGGGTCGGTGCCGGCCACGATCGCCTCGACGAAGTCCTTCACCTGGTGGCTGAAGGTGTGCTCGTACCCGATGAGGTGTCCGGTCGGCCACCACGCGGCCATGTAGGGGTGCTCGGGTTCGGTGACCAGGATGCGGCGGAAGCCCTGCTCTCCCGCGGGTGCCGACGACTCGTACAGCCGCAGTTCGTTCATGGACTCGAGGTCGAACTGGATCGCACCCTCGGACCCGCTGATCTCGAGCGTCAGGCCGTTCTTCCGGCCGGTGGCGTAGCGCGTGGCCTCGAACGTGCCGATCGCGCCGTCGGCCGCACCGCCGCCGAGTCGGGCGGTGAAGAACGCGGCATCGTCGACAGTGACCTGCCCGCGCTCGCTCGACGCTGTGCCGGAGAGTCCGACGCCGTCGGCGAGCAGGGGGCGCTCGGTCACGAAGGTCTCGAGCAGACCCGACACCCGGGTGAGCTCGGCGCCGGTGACGTGCTCGACGAGGTCGATCGCGTGCGCGCCGATGTCGCCGAGCGCACCGGAACCGGCGAGCTCCTTGTCGAGGCGCCAGGTCATCGGGCCGTCCTCGTCGGCCAGCCAGTCCTGCAGGTAGAGCGCGCGGACCTGGCGCACGGTGCCGATCCGGCCGTCCTGCACGAGCTGTCGGGCGAAGGCGATGGCCGGCACCCGGCGGTAGCTGAACCCGACCATGGCGCGGACCCCGTGCGCCCGGGCGGCTGCGGCAGCGGCGGTCATCGCCTCGGCCTGTTCGACGGTGTTGGCGAGCGGCTTCTCGCACAGGACGTGCTTGCCGGCCTCGAGCGCGGCGATCGCGATCTCGACGTGCGACGACCCGGGCGACACGATGTCGACGACGTCGATGTCCGGGTCGGCCACGACGGCGCGCCAGTCGGTGGATGCCGACTGCCAGCCGTACTGCACGCGAACCGCCTCGGTGCGTTCCGGGTCGCGCCCGACGATCACCGCCATCTCGGGTTCGACCCCGAGATCGAAGAACCTGGGGGCGGTCCGCCACGCCTGTGAGTGCGCGGCTCCCATGAAGCCGTGCCCCACCATGGCGATCCGCAGTCGTTGCTGCGCCGTCGAAACACTTGCCATCCGCTCGCTCCTTTGCGATCACGTCCTTGCCACAGCCAACACTACCGCTTATGTTGGGCGCGGCAACATTTTATTTCGACGACGAACGGTGACCACCATGGCAACGACGCCCACCCGTGCAGACAAGTTCTCCTTCGGTCTCTGGACCATCGGCTACAACGGCTCCGACCCCTTCGGCGGGCCGACCCGTCCGGCCCTCGACGTGGTCGAGGCGGTCGAGAAGCTCGACGAACTCGGCGCCTACGGCCTGACCTTCCACGACGACGACCTGTTCGCGTTCGGCTCGACCGACGCCGAGCGGCAGACGCAGATCGACCGCCTCAAGGGTGCGCTCGACTCCACCGGCCTCATCGTGCCGATGGTGACGACGAACCTGTTCTCGGCGCCCGTGTTCAAGGACGGCGGCTTCACCTCGAACGACCGGCAGGTCCGCCGCTTCGCGCTCCGCAAGGTCCTGCGCAACATCGACCTCGCCGCCGAGCTCGGTGCGTCGACGTTCGTGATGTGGGGCGGCCGCGAAGGCTCCGAGTACGACAGCGCGAAGGACGTGCAGTCCGCACTCGAGCGCTACCGCGAGGCCGTCAACCTGCTCGCCGACTACGTCACCGACAAGGGCTACGGCATCCGCTTCGCGATCGAGCCGAAGCCGAACGAGCCGCGCGGCGACATCCTGCTGCCGACCCTCGGCCACGCGATCGCCTTCACCGAGACCCTCGAGCGCCCCGAGCTGTTCGGCATCAACCCCGAGGTCGGCCACGAGCAGATGGCGGGCCTGAACTTCACGGCCGGCATCGCCCAGGCGCTTTACCAGGGCAAGCTCTTCCACATCGACCTCAACGGTCAGCGCGGCATCAAGTACGACCAGGACCTGGTGTTCGGCCACGGCGACCTGCAGAACGCGTTCTCGCTCGTCGACCTGCTCGAGCACGGTTCGCCGCAGGGCGGCCAGGCCTACGACGGCCCGCGCCACTTCGACTACAAGCCGAGCCGCACCGAGGACATCACGGGCGTCTGGGACTCGGCGGCCGCGAACATGCGCATGTACCTGCTCCTCAAGGAGCGCGCGCAGGCCTTCCGCGCCGACCCCGAGGTGCAGGCCGCGCTCGAGGCCTCGAAGGTCGGGGAGCTCAGCACGCCGACCCTGAACGACGGCGAGTCCTACGACGCCTTCCTGTCCGACCGCTCGGCCTACGAGGACTTCGACGCCGACGCGTACTTCGGCGGCAAGGGCTTCGGCTTCGTCCGACTGCAGCAGCTCGCCATCGAGCACCTGCTCGGCGCGCGCTGACAGGCTGCGGGGATGACACAGCTCGTCGCCGGCGTCGACTCGTCGACCCAGTCCTGCAAGGTCACGATCCGCGACGCGGCGACGGGTGCCGTCGTCCGTGAGGGACGTGCCGCCCACCCGGACGGCACGTCCGTCGATCCCCGCCACTGGTGGGACGCCCTCGGCACCGCGGTCGCGGACGCCGGCGGGCTCACCGACGTCGGCGCCGTCGCGATCGCCGGGCAGCAGCACGGCATGGTCGCGCTCGACGCCGACGGTCACGTGGTCCGCGACGCCCTGCTCTGGAACGACGTGCGCAGTGCGGATGCGGCCGCGCAGATGGTCGAGGAGATCGGACGGGAGGCGTGGGTCGCCCGGACGGGACTGGTCCCGGTGGCATCGTTCACGGGTACCAAGCTGCGGTGGCTCCGCGACGCCGAGCCGGACAACGCCGGCCGCGTCGCAGCCGTCGCGCTCCCCCACGACTGGTTGTCGTGGCGGCTGCGCGGGTACGGCCCGGCCGACGAGAGTCCGCTCGGCCCCGACCTCGACGCACTCGCCACCGACGCCTCGGACGCCAGCGGCACGGCCTACTGGGACCCGGTGCGCCGGGAGTACGACCCGGAGCTGTTCGAACTCGCGCTCGGTCGCCCGATGCGCGTCGCCGGCTCCGAGCCGACCGCGGACACGGTCGTCGTACCGCGCGTGGTCGCCCACGACGAGGCGATGGGGACGCTCGACGTCGACGTCACGCTGCCGAACGGCTCGGTCGCACCGGCCGGACTGGTCGTGGCGGCCGGACTCGGCGACAACGCCGGTGCGGCGCTCGGACTCGGGCTCGCTCCCGGGGACATCGCGGTGTCCCTGGGGACCAGCGGGACCGTCTTCGGCGTCACCGCGACCGAGGTCCTGGACCCGAGCGGGACCGTGGCGGGCTTCGCCGACGGGACCGGGTCGCGCCTCCCGATCGTCACGACGCTCAATGCAGCCCGCGTGCTCGAGGTGATCGGCGGCCTGCTCGGCGTGGACCACGACGCGCTCGGCGAGCTGGCGCTGCAGGCGCCGGCCGGGGCCGACGGCCTCGTGCTGGTGCCGTACTTCGTCGGCGAGCGCACGCCCAACCGGCCGGACGCGACCGCGTCACTGCTCGGGATGACCCCGGGCACGACCGACCGACCGCACCTCGCGCGCGCCGCGGTGGAGGGCATGCTCTGTGCCCTGGCCGACGGGCTCGCCGCGGTCGAGGGCACCGGTGTGACCGTGTCGCGACTGCTGCTCATCGGCGGGGCCGCGCGGAACGAGGCCGTCCGCACCGTCGCCGCGCAGGTCTTCGGGCGCGACGTGCTCATCCCGGAACCCGGCGAGTACGTGGCGTCCGGGGCCGCGCGTCAGGCAGCCTGGGCGTTGACCGGCGCGCTGCCGTCGTGGGACATCGCGACGACGACCGTGCCGGCGGACCCGCACCCCGAGGTGCTGGAGCAGTACCGCGCCGCGGCGCGCTGACCGAGGAGACCCATGGCACGCACCGACCTCCCGCTCGACGAACTCCGTCGACACCGATCCGAGGTCCGGCGACCGGCCGACTTCGACGCGTTCTGGGCGGACACGATCACCGCGGCCCGGGCAGCCGGAGCGGGGACGGCTCCCGCCCTCGCTCCGGCCGACACCCCCGTGACCGGACTCGTCGTCGAGGACCTGACGTTCCCGGGGTTCGCCGGCGATCCGGTGCGCGCCTGGGTCTCGCGACCGCTGGCCGGTCGTGACACGGCGCTGCCCGTCGTGGTCGAGTTCCTCGGCTACGGCGGCGGCCGCGGGCGCCCCGGCGAACGCGTGCACTGGGCCCTCGCCGGGTACGTGCACGTCGTCATGGACACCCGTGGCCAGGGCAGCGGGTGGGCCGGCGGCGACACCCCCGACCCGCACGGCTCCGGACCGCACGCGAGCGGTTGGATGACGCGCGGCATCGGCTCCCCCGCGGACCACTACTACCGCCGGGTGTACACCGACGCCGTCCGCCTGGTGGATGCCGTGCGGACGCTGCCCGGTGTCGACCCGTCACGCATCGCCCTGACCGGCGGCAGCCAGGGCGGGGGCATCGCCATCGCCGCAGCTGCCCTGGTCGAGGCCCACGTCGGACCGATCACCGCGGTGCTGCCCGACGTCGCGTTCCTGTGCGACTGGGAGGGCGGCACCGACATCGCCGTCGGGGGCCCGTACCTGGAGCTCGCGACCTACCTGTCCGTGCACCGCGACGCAGCCGACACGGTGTGGGACACCGCGGCGTACTTCGACGGGGTGAACCACGCCGCCGGCATCACCGCCCCGGCGCTGTTCTCCGTGGCCCTGATGGACGACGTCGTGCCGCCGCGCACGACCTTCGCCGCCTTCAACGCACTCGGGGCGGACGACACGTACGCGCTGGCCGACCGTCAGATCGAGGTCTACCCGTACAACGGGCACGAGGGTGGCGGCTTCCGGCACTGGGAACGGCAGGTGGCGTTCCTGCGCGCACGGGCGTGACGGCGACGGCCGCGTAGCGTGCCACGCATGGGCGTCAGGAACCACCTCGTGGAGGGCATCTCCGGTACCGGGAAGACGGCTGTCTGCCTCGAGTTGCGCCGGCGCGGCTTCCCGGCGGTGAACGGGGACCGCGAACTCGCGTTCCAGGGAGATCCCCGCACCGGCGCCGCCGTCGACGGTGTGTCCGGCCTCGACGTGCACGCCCACCACCTCTGGAACGCCGAGCTGGTCCGGGAGCGGGCGGCGGACCGCTCGGAACCGGTGACCTTCTTCTGTGGCGGATCCCGGAACGTCGGCGCGTTCCTCGACCTGTTCGACGAGGTCTTCGTCCTGACCGTCGACGCAGCGACGCTCGACGACCGACTCGACGCGCGCGCCGGCGACGAGTGGGCGGGGCGGGGCCGCACGGCCGAGCGGGCCCTGGTCCGTCAGCTCCACGCGTCCGGTGCGGACACGCCTCCCGGCACGCCGATCAACGCGACCCGGCCGCTGTCGGCGGTCGTCGACGAGATCCTGCGGCGGTGCGGCCTGCTCGGGGCGTGACCGACGCCCCCCGGGGCCGCCGCGTTCACTCGCCGCTCACTCCCCCGAAGCGCGCTCGATCCGCTCGATGCGCTCGACGCGCTCGAGACCGACCCGGCACCGGTCGACGTACTCGGCGTACAGGTCCGGCCGCTGCTCCCGCGCCCACCGGGTCACGTCGACGAGGTGCAGCGCGGTGAGCGACGCCAGGATCGCGTGGTCAGCCGGAGTGGCCAGCCCGGCGGCAGCGGTGAACTCGTCGTACTCAGCCAACGAGATCGTCGCGTCGACGAACGCCCACTCGAACACCCGACGAGCGTCGGTCCACGGTGACGGACCGGTCTCGGCAGCGCCCCAGTCGATGAGCACGGGCGAACGACCCGGTCCCCGTGCGATCAGGTTCCGCGGTGCCAGGTCACCGTGTGCGAGTCCGAACGCGAAGTGCTCCGCGGCCAGCCGCTCGAAGTGCCTCCGGAGCGCGCCGGCCGAGGTGTAGGCGCCGTCCCGGCGGAGTGGATCGTCCGCGACGAGCGCTGCGCTGTTGTAGGCCAGGTGCGCCGACCACGCCCGAGCCAGGTCGGTGCCGAAGCGGGTGAACAGCGACGCCGGCGCCGCGCCCAGGTCGATCGAGGCGACGGTGCGGGCGAACGAGCCGAGCCACGTCCAGGGGTGATCGATCGGCCGCGGGTCGGGTTCGACGTACTCGGACACGATGAACGGGACGCCGTCCTGGACGCCGTGGTCGACGGGCCGAGCGACGGCGATGCCCGCTGCGGCAGCCGCTCGCGCGGCCCACGCCTCGACGGGGAACTCGTCCGAGCGCAGGGGGTCGACGGGGAACCGCACGACGACGTCGGCACCGACCGCTCGCCGCACCCGGTAGGTGTGGTTCACGGATCCGCCCAGCAGCCGTTCGGCCTGGGCGTCCGAACTCCCGACGGCGCGCAGGACCGCGTCCAGTCGGTGGCGGTGGGTGTCGTCGTCGAGCACGCACCCATCATGGCCGTCGGGGTGTCACGCCCGCCGCATCGTGTCCCGGGGGTACTCGCCGTGGCGTTCGAGGTAGGCCGCCGAGAACCGACCAGCGTGGGCGAACCCCCACTGCCGGGCGACGTCGGCGATGCTCGTCCCCGCCGGGTCGGCGTGCACGAGCTCGTCGCGCACCCGGTCGAGACGGACCCCGCGCAGGTAGCCGTTCGGGCTCACCCCGAGCTGCCGCTGGAACGCCTGCTGCAGGGCACGCAGGCTCAGGGAGGCCACCTCGGCCAGGTCGGTGCTCGTGATCGGCAGGTGGGCGTGCTCGTGCACGTACTCGACGGCCCGGCGGATGTGCGCGTTGCGCGGGAGCAGCAGTTCGTCCGGCAGCGTGGCCGAGACGACCGGGTACAGCTCGAGCAGCGCCAGCGCCCCCAGCCGGCCCATCTCCGCCTGCAGCAGCGGTGAGACCTGCCGGTCGAGCACCGTGTGCGAGATGAGCTTGACGGTGTTCCGCCACATCGTCACGGCCCGGTCGTCGGGTTGCACGGTGTGGTCGAGCTGCACGCCGCCCGACGCCGCGCCGCGCTCGCCGGCGACCTCCTCGAGCGATGCCCGGTTGATCTGCACGAGACGCTGGTCGTAGTCCTGGTACGTGAACGCGGCGCCGTCCTGCGGCCACAGCTGCGGCCGGCCCACGGCGCTCACGAGGCGGTCGTCACCCTCGCCGATGAAGCCGGTACCCCTGGTGATCCACTGCACGACGAAGTCGTCCGACGGCGTCATGACGCCGTCGAGGTGCCCGTCGAACCGGATCGCGCGCAGCGTCATCGTCGAGTCGCCGACAGCTGAGTACCGGAAGGTGAAGGGCTGCGCGGTCGTCTCGGCGCGCCACTCGGAGGCGTCGTACGCCCCGACCAGGAAGTCGCGTGCTTCGTCGACGTCGGCGGACCGGACGTCGTCCTGCACGCGAGCTCGTTCGTCTGTCATCGGTTCACCGAGAGCAGTGTGACCGAACGGACGCGCGTCGTCCGTGTCGCTGTCCGAGAAGCGCTACCGACGATCGTCGGCGCGTGGACCGGATGCTCGTGGCGACGGGACGATGTCCGGATTTCGACCGCCGGGCCGCTCCCGACATCCGCGATCCGTCGAGTCTCCGGTCCTGGCGCGCACCGACGACCCCGCTGCTCGTACGGTCGTGTCATCCAGCGGCAACGGGCCGCTCAGGAGAACACGAGGACGACATGACCGCCGTGACCGCAACTCCGGTCCACCCGATCAGCGCACCCAAGCACGCCTTCGAAGCGACGTCGGTGTCCGGCCGACGCAACCGCCACCGCGGCGGCTTCAGTGAGCTGCGGGACGCCCAGCGACAGCGCACGCTGCAGATCGCCGCGGTGAGCACCGGCATCGTCTCGGTGAGCGTCCTCGCGTCCGCCGCCGCCGTGCTCGGACTCTCCGCGTGATCCGCGACGGATCGGCGGTCGAGGACGTCCGTACCCAGGCCATCGACATGAGCGCACTCTTCGCAGAACAGGAACGCCACGATGCTTGACCAGAGCACGCTCGAGCAGCTCCGCAGCAACCCGGTCGAGTGGCGCCGACGGGGCTTGACCCCGCCCGCCGACCTCGACGAGATCGTCCAGGCCCGTCTCAGTGCGCACATGGGCCACGCCGACCCGAGCTACGCGGACTTCTTCGCATCCTGACACCCCGCCGTCCGTCCACCGATCGATAGGGTGATCCCCACTTCCCCATGACGCTCCTCACACTCACGCCCCCGGCCGTCGAGACGACCGCGCAGCGCACCGCATCCAAGGCCGCCGATGACCTCTTCACGGCGCACGGCGTGATCCCGGTGCGTTTCGAGGACGTCGCCGCGCACGCGGGCATGAGCGTGGACGAGCTGACGGCGGCCTACCCGTCCAAGCAGGCGCTCGTGGTGGCGGTCCTGCGACGCTGGCACGGCGCGTGGCGTCGGGCCCTGGACCACATCGCCACCACCTCGGCGGATCCCCGCGACGAGATCCTCGGCATCTTCAGCTACCTCGAGGAGTGCTTCGCGGACGAGGGGTGGCGCGGCTGCGCGTTCATCAACGGGCACGCCGAGCTCGGACGGCAGGACGTGGAGATCGCCGCGCTCGCAGCCGAGCACTTCCGCGACGTCGAGAGCCACCTCACGTTGCTCTGCACCCGTGCGGACATGCCGGCGCACATCGCCGAGACCCTGTCGCTGCTGGTCGAGGGTGCCCGGGTGGAGTCAGCCGTGCAGGGGTCGGCCAAGCCGGCCCGGAGCGCACGGCTCGGTGCGGCCATGATCATGTCGGTGTTCGAGGAGCGCACGACGTTCTGACCGGCGGCCGGACGTATGATCCGGGGAACCACTCGTCACCGAAGACGGAGACCGGAATGACGCGCACCGAGCCCACCACCGCCGCTCACCACGGCACCCCCAGACCGACCCGAGCCACCGCCTCGGTCGCCGCGATCCTGGCCGAGTCCGCCGCGCGGTACCCGGACGACGTCGCCGTGATCGTCGGCGACCACCGCACCACCTACGCCGAGCTGTGGTCCGAGACCCTCGCCTACGCCGGAGCGCTCCGGGCCCGCGGGGTCACCGAGGGATCGCGCGTGGCGATGCTCGTGCCGAACGTCGCGGACTTCGCCCGCGTCTACTACGCAACCCTCGCACTCGGCGCCGTCGTCGTCCCCGTCCACGCGCTGCTCAAGCGGCGCGAGATCGAGTACCTGCTGCAGGACAGCGGCGCCATGCTGCTCGTCTGCGCTGCCCCGCTGCTCGCCGAGGGCGCAGCCGGTGCCGAGCTCGCCGGCGTCGACGTCATCACCGTGCTCGCACCGGCCGACCACGACGACCACGACGGCCTCGACGGCCACGACGGCCACGAGAGCCCAGACCGCCTCGAGGCCCTGGCCGCGGCAGCCGACGCCCTTGACACCTACGTCCCCCGCGACCCCTTCGACACCGCGACGATCCTGTACACGAGCGGGACCACCGGCAAGCCGAAGGGTGCAGAGGGCTCGCACTTCGCCCTGCTCGAACAGGTCAACACGAACCTGATGAGCACCTTCGACATGCACCGCGGCGACGTCCTGCTCGGGGCACTCCCGCTGTTCCACACGTTCGGTCAGACCTGCACGATGAACACCGGCTTCCGCGCCGGTGCCACCATCGTGATGCTCCCGAAGTTCGACGGCGACGCAGCCCTGTCGGCGATGGTCGAGCACGGCTGCGAGATCTTCATGGGGGTGCCGACGATGTACATGGCACTGCTCGACGCCGCGACCCGCAACGACGCCCGCCCGGACCTCCGCTACGCGATCTCGGGCGGGGCGTCGTTGCCGTTGGCCGTCCTCGAGCGGTTCCAGTCCGTGTTCGACGCGCCGATCCACGAGGGCTACGGCCTGACCGAGACGTCGCCCGTGGCCACCTTCAACCACGTCGGCCGCGCGCCCCGACCGGGAACGATCGGGACGCCGGTGTGGGGTGTCGACGTCGAGATCGCCGACCCGGCCACGCCGGACGCGATCGTGCTGCTGCCGCACGGCGAGATCGGCGAACTCGTCATCCGCGGGCACAACCTGATGAACGGGTACCTGGACCGGCCGGAGGACACCGACGCGGCGATCGTCGACGGGTGGTTCCGCACCGGCGACCTCGGCACGAAGGACGACGACGGGTTCCTGACGATCGTCGACCGCACGAAGGACATGATCATCCGCAACGGCTACAACGTGTACCCGCGGCAGGTCGAAGAGGTGCTGGCGACGCACCCGGACGTCACCATGGCGGCGGTCTTCGGCGTCCCGCACGAGCTGCACGGCCAGGAGATCGAGGCCGCCGTGGTGCTCCGCGCCGGCGCGACCGTCAGCCCGGACGAGCTCGTCCACTTCGTGTCCGACGAGATCGCGGCGTACAAGTTCCCGCGGGTCGTGCACGTGGTCGACGCCCTGCCCCTCGGACCGAGCGGCAAGGTCCTGAAGCGGACGCTGGTCGAGCAGTTCAGCACACCGGTCGACGCGGCGACTGCTCCGGCCTGACACACTCGGAGCGTGATCACCAGGCCGCGTTCCGTCCTCCTCGCCGCTGTCCTGACCGCGGGCCTCGTCCTGACCGGCTGCACCGGCCCCGCGAACGCCGAGTCCGGCACACCCGACTGGTTCGACGTCACGGGCTTCCAGCCAGAGGGGGCGGACCCCGCGCTGATCGACGCCAACGCATCGGCGATGGACGTCGTCGGCGTCGACGGGCTGCTGCTGAGCCGGACCGGCACGCGCGTCAGCACTCCCTCCCGCGAGGCGAGGACACAACGCAACCGGGCGCACGCCCGCGGGCTCGAGGCGCAGCTGCTCGTCAGCAACTACGCCGACGGCGACTTCAGCGAGCCGATCGCCCGGAGGATGCTCCGGTCCCCCGCCAACCGGTCCCACGTCGTCCGCGCGCTCGCGACCGACGTGCGATCCGGCGGGTGGGACTCGGTCATGATCGACCTCGAGGCGTTGACCGCGGCCGACACGGCGGGGTTGACGGCCTTCGCGCGGGAGCTCCGTGCGGCGGTCGGCGACGACGTCCGGCTCGACATCGCCCTGTCGGCGTCGACGACCGCGGCCGGGTACGCGCGCATGGGGTACGACGTCCGGGCACTCCGCGCTCCGCTGGACCACCTCACACTGATGGCCTACGACCAGCACGGCCCGTGGGAGCCCGACGCACCGGGGCCGGTCGGGTCGTTGCCCTGGGCGTCGAAGTCCGCCAGGGCGCTCGCCACCCTCGCGCCCGCCGACCAGATCGTGCTCGGCGTCGCCGGGTACGGCTACCACTGGAAGGGGCCGCGACCGGCGGGGCAGCTGTCCGACGACCAGGCCCGTCGTCGCGTCCGGAAGGCCGGCGTCACCCCGACCTGGAACGCGACAGCGGGCGAGTGGACGGCGACCCTGCCCAGCGGCGAGGTGCTCTGGTGGTCCGACGCGCGGTCGCTGCGCGAGCGTGTGGCCCTCGCCGAGCGGCTCGGCCTGACCGGGGTCGCCGTCTGGTCCCTGGACCTGTCCGACACGCTGGACACGGTGCACTGACGGCGACCGACGAGCGGACGGGAGGCCCGGTGCGGGCCCGCCACGGGCCTCCCGTCCGCCGCAGCGCGACGCGACTGCCGTGGCGGGCTTGACAGCGTCGGCTAATAGTCTTAGCTTTTAGCTAACACACTTAGCCATGGAGGCAGTCATGCTCGAACACCTGCGCACCGACGAAGGCACCATCGCGTACGACGTCAGCGGCGACGGACCGCTCGTCGTCCTCGCACACGGCATGGGCGACAGCCGGCACGCCTACCGGTTCCTGGTCCCCGAACTCGTCGCCGCCGGCTACCGGGTGGCGAACGTCGACATCCGCGGGTGCGGCGACTCGAGCACGGGATGGGCGTCGTACCAGCGCGTCGACATCGCTCGCGACCTGGTCGCCGTCGTCCGGCACCTCGGCGGCCCCGCGGTCATCGTCGGACAGTCGATCAGCGGTGGGGCGGCCACCATCGCCGCCGCCGATGCCCCCGACGTCGTCACCGGCATCGTCGAGCTGGCACCGTTCACGCGGAAGCAGTCGTTCGACCTCGGCGGCCTGCTCCGGAACCGCCACCACCGCGCCGGCACGCTCCAGCTCGCCAAGGTGATGACGACCGGGAGCCTGACCGGCTGGCTGGCCTACCTGGACCTCGCCGTGCCGACGAAGCCGACCGACTGGACCGAGGAACTGGGCCGCATCGAGTCGACGCTGCAGCAGCCGGAGCGGATGGCGGTGCTGCGCGCGATGACGAAGACCTCGCCCGCCGACGCCGGTGCACGGCTGGCGGACGTGCGATGCCCCGTCCTGGTGATCGAGGGCAGCGCCGACCCGGACTGGGCCGTCCCGCGTGCCGAGGGCGAGCGGGTCCTGGCCGACCTGCCCGACGGGCTCGGCGAGCTGGCCGTCATCGACGGTGCCGGCCACTACTCGCACACCGAGAGCCCGACCGAGGTCCTCGCACTCGTGCTCCCCTTCCTCGGCCGCACGCTCGCGCCGGTCGGCGGCCACCGTGGCTAGGGCAGGACTCGACCCCGCCGCCGTCACCACCGCCGCGGCGGGGCTGGCCGACGAGATCGGGCTCGCACGGCTGAGCATGAGCGTCGTCGCCGAACGGCTCGGCGTGAAGTCGCCGTCGCTGTACAAGCACGTCGACGGACTCACCGACCTGACCCGCCGGATCGCGATCCTCGCCGCGAACGAACTCGGCGACGACCTGCGCGACGCGATGCAGGGGCTCGCCGGGCGCGATGCCGTCGAGGCGGCCGCGCAGACCGTCCGCCGGTACGTGCAGCGGCACCCCGGTCGGTACGAGGCGACGGTCGGGATCCGTCCCACCGGGCCGGACGACCCGTTGGCCGTCGCCCTGGAGCGCACCCTCGCCTCGTTCGCAGCGGCGCTGCGCGGCTACGGGCTCGACCCCGCCGACGAGGTGCACGCGCTCCGCCTGCTGCGCAGTGTCCTGCACGGCTTCGCGACAATCGAGACGTCCGGTGGGTTCCAGATGCGCACCGACGTCGACGCGAGCTTCGAGTGGATCGTCGCGTTCCTCGACCGGGGGTTCCGCGCGACGACCGCCGCCCCCAGTCCTGGTCACGATCCGGACTCCCCGTCGGTCTGAAGCGGTCCCAGGCCCTACGATCCGAGGACGCCTGAGCTTTCTCGGCTGATCCACACGATCCGGCACCCGACCGGACACGATCCAGGAGGACCCGTGCGCCACAGCGCCTCCACCGTCCGACGCGCCTGCGCCGTCGGCACCACCGCAGCCCTCGTCGCGCTGACCACGGGCCTCGGCCTCGTGACCGCGACGGCCGCCCACGCCGAGCCGGCGAGCGACCCGGCGGCGTCGACCGCGACGTCCGCTCCCGCGGCGACCGACGCCCAGGCGTCGACCGCTCCACCGACGGCGGACCCGTCCGAGCCGACCGCTGCGGAGCCAACCGCCCCGACGTCCGCGACGCCGTCGCCAGATGCTGCGCCGACGACCACCGAGCCGTCGAGCGACCCCTCGGCGCCCACGGCGTCCGAACCGGACCCCACAGCCACCGCCGATCCCGCCGACACCGCCGCCGTGCCGACCGCCACGCCGTCACCGACCTCGGCGCCGACCGCGCAGCAGGCCGTCGACCCAGCGGTCACCATCACCGGCGACACGGAGGTCGGCGCCGTGCTCACCGCCGTCCCCGTCGGCTTCGACGAGGACTGGGCGTTCCGGTACGTCTGGACCCAGACCGGTTCCGCCACCGTGCTGGCGACGAGCGGCTCGTACACGATCGATGCGGCGCAGGCCGGGGAACGGGTGTCGGTCCAGGTCACCGGTGCCCTGCCCGACGGATCGACGGCGACCGTGACGGCGACCTCGGCCCCCGTCACGCAGGACCCGGTGTTCGTCGACGCCGCGGGGACGCCGATCGCCGAAGGGGCAGACGCCGGGGACCCGCTCGCCCTCGAGACGACCGCTGGCGACCCGTTCTCGTACACCTTCCGGGCGCAGGGCTCCCCCGCCCCGACGTACGCGCTCGCCTGGTACGACGGCGACGACGACGGCGACGTCGTCATGACGAAGTCGCAGGCAGCGGCACTCTCCGCGGGCACCGCCGGCGGCTCCGGCGACTCCGGCGACTCCGGCTGGACGATCGGGTTCGGGTTCCAACCGGACGACACGGACGAGGAGTTCGGTCCGGACATCCAGCTGGCCGACGGCATCACCTTCGACGCCGCCACCGGTGAGCTGAGCGGCACCGCCACGACGGCGTCCTGGTACCAGTTCGCGATCACGGCCACGAGCGGTACCGAGTCGGTCACGCAGTACGTCGAGCTGACCGTCGACCCGGCCGCCGCGTACGGCGTCCAGGTCTTCACCCTCGACGCGGCGTCGATCGACGCGCCGAAGAAGACGATGTGGATCATCGGCACGGACGGCACCGTCCTGACCGTGAAGCTCACCATCGACGAGGACGGCTCCTTCGGGGGTCTCGACGTCGCGGACGGTGGACGTCCGACCGTCGCGCAGGGCGGAACACTCGTCGTCTCCGGCAACCTGGTCGACCGCTTCGGGAACCCGATCGACCCCGCCGACGCGGACGGCAACCCCGTCTGGACGCCGATCGTCACCTCGGACGTCGCCAGTGACGTGATCGCGCCGTACACCGAGTTCGACGCCGAGAGCGCTGTCGGCGTCACCTTCCCGCACGCCTCGACGCACACCCTGACCGTCGGCGGCGAGGGCCTGCAGAGCACCTCGTTCCCGGTCGACGTGCGCCCCACCGTGCCGACGGTGTCGACGGCACCGACGGTCGCCGTCGGGGGGACGACCCCGACCACGGGGCAGCTCGCCTACACCGGTTCGGGCGCCACCGGCGCCTTGCCGTGGGCACTCGGCCTCGTCCTGGTCGGCGCCGGCCTGATCGGCGCACGCGCAGTGCGCCGTCGTCGCGCCGCGCTCTGATCCGACACCCCTGAGGGACGGGACGCCCGGTGCCAGCTGGCACCGGGCCTCCCGTCCGGAGATCCATGCTCTCGACCCTGCTCATCGAAGTACCGTGGCTCGCGTTCGGCGTGCTGATCGCGGTCATCGTCGTCGCGCCCGTCGTGGGCGTCTGGCTGGCGCGCCTGCCGCGGCTCACCGCCGTGCTGTTCGGCCTCGCCGTGGTCGTGACGCTCGCACTCACCCTGTCCCCCGACGGCGCTCCCCGGTCCGACGTCACCTGCAACGTCGGGCTGCCGTACCTGGCGCCGACCGCGGTCGAGTCGACGGCCAACGTGCTGTTGTTCGTGCCGATCGCGTTCCTGGCCGGGGTGCGGTGGCGGCGCCCGGTCCGCGCGGCCGTCGGCGCCAGCGCGTTCTCCGTCCTCATCGAGGTCGTCCAGGCGGTCGTCCCCGTGATCGGTCGGGCGTGCGACACGAGCGACTGGATCACGAACACCATCGGCGCCGTGGTCGGTGGGGCACTCGCCGCCGCCGTCGTGCTGTGGGCACGTCGGCGCGTGGCGCGGGTCAGCTGACCCGGGCGAGGGATCAGCCCTTCGCACCCTCCACGGCGATGTGGATGGCCTGCTGCATACGGACCGCGACCTTCTTCGACATCGCGACCGTCGGGTGGACACCGTCGTACGTACGGCTCGACGGCCATCCACCGTTCAGCTGCCGGTCCGCCGCCCACGGGTCGACGAACAGGTAGCCGTGGGTGAGTGCGTAGTTCTGCAGGTCACGGTTGAGGATCTCGCCCTGCTTGCGACGGTCGATGCGCTTCTTCCCGTACTTCGTGATGTTCGACGGGGCGATCGCGGCGATGACGACGTGGCGGGCGCCGATCTTCGTGACGATCTTGCCGATGTTCTGCTGGATGCTCTTGCTGCTGTAGGCGTACCGGAGGTCGTTCGTGCCGGCCATCACGACCAGGACGTCAGCGTCCTTCGCCGACGACCGGGTCAGGATCCGCGGCGTCGTGGCACCGCCGATGGCCGTGCCGCCGATGTTCGTGAGCGTCTTGTCGTTCATCTGCCGCATCCACGAGCCGTCCATCGCGGTCAGCGAGTCCCCGGCGTAGGTGACGGAGATCGTCGACGGCGTGGGCTTCGGCGTCGCGCTGGGCTTCGGGGTCGCCGTGGGCTTCGGAGTCGCCGTGGGTTTCGGGGATGCCGTCGGCACCGCGGGCGCGGACGGCGTGACGGGAACCGGGGTCGAGGCGGTCGGCTCCGAGGTCGGGGCCGGCACATCCGTCGCGGTCGCCGTGGCGGTCGGCGTCGCGATCGGTGCTTCCACAGCGGTTGCGGTGTTCGGGATCGCGGCGAGCAATGCTCCGGCGATGACGACGACCGAGGTGGTGGCGGCGATGAAGGGCAGGCGGGAAGGGCGCGGGGAGTGCGGCAACGTGAGCTTTCGTCTAGGTACGATCCCCCTCACCTTATTGGAGGCGAGGACATGTCATCATCCCCAACGCGGGGGGTGGATCACGATCCACATCGGCTAGGGTTGTCACGAGCCAACATTCACTGCGGAAGGTGTGCCATGCCCCTCGACGATGAAGCCCCGGGTCGCGTGCTCGCACCGGGCCAGACCTGCCGGATCCGGATCTGGCACCGAGCCGACCGCAGCGTGACCACCGTGCACGAGTCCGCCGAGCGGCTCTACGAAGCGCCGAACTGGACCACCGACGGCCGTCTCGTGCTGAACGGCGACGGGGTCCTCTGGACGATGCCGTCCGACGGTGCCGCAGCTCCGGAGCACGTCGCGATCGAGGGCGTCCCGCCCCTGAACAACGACCACGTGCTCGATCCCGACGGCGTCACCGTGCACGTCAGCGCGAACGACTTCCACATCTGGAGCGCCCCGCTCGCCGGCGGCGCAGCGACCCGGGTCACCGCGGACGACGGCGGTCTGCACTTCCTGCACGGCGTCAGCCCCGACGGCTCCGAGCTCGCCTACGTCCGGCTCGACCCGTCCGGTGACGCCGTCTGGTCCTCGGGCACGATCCGGGTGATGGGCGTCGACGGCAGCTCGGACCGCGCCGTGACGACGGACCCCTCCGCGGCCGACGGCCCGGAGTGGACGCCGGACGGCGCGTGGATCCTGTTCAACACCGAGCAGTTCGAGTCCGCACCGGGGCACGCGCAGATCGCCCGGGTCCGACCGGACGGCACCGGGATCGAGCAGCTCACGGTCGACGAGCACGTCAACTGGTTCCCGCACCCCGCCCCGACCGACGACGCCGCCGTCTACCTGTCGTTCCCGCCCGGCACCGAGGGGCACCCGGCCGACGAGCGCGTGCGGTTGCGCCTCGTCACCGGTGACGGATCCGTCAGCGCCTGGGGACCCGAGGTCTGGCAGGCAGCCGAGACCATCGTCGAGCTCGACGGCGGGCAGGGCACCCTCAACGTCAACGGGTGGGCTCCCGACGGGTCCGCCTTCGCCTTCGTCGACTACCCCACCGGAGACCCCGCATGATCGTCCACACCGTCTGCTTCACGCTCGTCCACGCCGCCGGCTCCCCGCACGAGGCAGCGTTCCTCGAGACCGCCCGCGACACCCTGCCGGCGATCCCCGGCGTGCAGGACTTCACGGTGTCCCGCCAGGTGTCCACGCAGAGCGACTTCCGGTTCCAGTTCTCGATGGCGTTCGCCGACCAGGACACCTACTCGGCGTACGACGCACACCCCGCGCACCAGCGCTTCGTCGCCACCCGCTGGGCGGACGAGGTCGCATCGTTCCAGGAGTTCGACTTCGTCCCCCTGCCCGCCTGAGCGGGCGTCCGCTGGGCGCCCCAGGTTCCGAAATCCTCGCATCTCGGGGCACCCAGGGGCCGTCCACGGAACCTCGGGGAACGTGAGCGGCAAGTCGTGGAACCTCGCCGGTCGCGGACGCGGGCTGCGAAGGCGACCCCCAGGTTCCGAAATCGTCGGATCTCGGGGCGCCCAGGGGCCGGAAGCGGAACCTCGGGGAACGTGAGCGGCAAGTCGTGGAACCTCACGCCCGCGAACGCGACCGCGGGACGGACAGGAGGCACGGTGCCAGCTGGCACCGGGCCTCCCGTCCGCACCCGGTCGCGTCAGGAACGCGAGGCGAGGAACGCACGCAGGCCAGCGACGACCAGGTCGTGGTCCTCCATCGAGGACAGGCCGGAGGCCGTCGCGGCCGCGACCACACCGGCACCGCGGACCCGGATCGGGAACGACCCTCCCGTCACGGCGTACTCGGCGCCGAGCCACCCGATCGCAGCGGGATCGACCCCGGCGGCGGACAACCGGGCGTCGACGAGAGCACTCGACTGCTCCATCCGGAGCACCACCGCGGCCTTGCGGTCGATCCAGACGTGTTGGTCCGGGGTGATGCCCGGGGTCGCCGCGCGGAACAGCCCGAGGCCGGGACGCCGGATGTCGATGCCGACGGCGTGGCCGGCCTCGTGGGCGATGCCGCGGATCAGGGAACCCAGCTCCCAGGCGTCGTCGTGGGTGAAGGCGTCGAGCACGAGGTCGCGCTCCTGCTGTTCGAGGGTGGTGATGAGGTCGGACATCGTCGTCTCCTGCTCAGCCCGCGGCGATCTGGGCGCGGGCGGTGTCGACGGTCTCGAGGATCGAGATCGTCTCGTCGAGGGTGTGCAGCGGGGACTCCGTCCGCCCCTCGCCGACGAAGCGTGCCAGGGCGGTGGATTCCCAGGCCAGGGCAGCGAAGCCCCGCAGTGGTGTCGGGTCCTGCCAGTGCAGGACGGGCGAACCGTGCGCTGCTGCCGAGATCGTGAAGGTCGTCGGGTTGTAGAACGGTCCGGCGAAGTCGATCGTGCCCTCGGTGCCGGCGATCGACGCGGTGGTGGGCGTGCGGGCGGCGATGGTCGTGTGCAGGACGGCCTGGGCGGCGCCGTGTTCGAGGACGAGCGAGCCGGAGGCGTCGACGCCGGACTCGGTCATCCGGCCTCGTGCCGTGACGCGGTCCGGGGTGCCGAGCACCATCGACGCGAACTGCACGGCGTAGATGCCGAGGTCGAGCAGCGCTCCCCCGCCGAGCTCCGGACGGAACAGCCGGTGGTCCGGGCCGAACGGGATCGCCTGGCCGTGGTCGGCGAGCACGCTGCGCACCGCACCGAGCGCACCGTCCGCCAGCAGGGTCCGGAGCACCGAGGCCTGCGGCAGGTAGCGGCTCCACATGCCCTCCATCGCGAGCACCCCGGCGGCGCGTGCGGCATCGGCGACGGTACGGGCCTCGGCAGCCGTGACGGTGAAGGGCTTCTCGATGAGCACGTGCTTGCCGGCGGCGATCGCTGCCAGGGCCACCGCGGCGTGCTCACTCTGCGGTGTCGCGATGTAGACCACGTCGACGTCGGGCCGGGCGACGAGGGCGTCGACACCCTCCACGGCTGCCTCGATCCCGTGCTCGGCGGCGAACGCGGATGCGCGGGGCAGTGACCGGGACGCGACGGCGACGATGCGCTGGGCGGTCGAAGCGCGCACCGCGGTGGCGAACTCGCCGGCGATCCAGCCGGGGCCGACGATCCCCCAGCCGAGGGACGGCTCACCGGACGCCGTCGTGAAGAGCTCGGGTTCGGGCAGGGCGGTGGGGATCATCGTGCTCCAGTGCTCTCGGTTCCGTGGTTCGTCGTCGGGCGGTGGCATTTGCGCTTGGCACGAGATAACATCGCCGACGTCGTCAGGTTAGCACGAGCCAAACGCGCGTCACCGATGACCGGGTTTCCGACCGGACGACGTGCACACGACCCGAGGAGGAGTCGATGTCGACAAGGCTGCCGGCGCACCCGTTCACCACCGCCACCCCGACCAACCACGTCAGCAACTGGTACCTGACCGCCCTCGGACTGGCACAGTTCGGCATCTACGTGGCGATCTTGTCGCCGGTCTACGTCAGCATGCAACTGAAGGCCCAGGCGCTGAACCCCGACGACCCCGCCTCGGTGATCGCCGTCGCGCTGCCGCTCGGATCGCTCGGCGCGATCTTCGGCAACCCGCTGTTCGGCGCCCTGAGTGATCGAACCCGGACGCGGTGGGGGCGCCGCCGCCCGTGGCTACTCGGCGGCATCCTGGTGCTGCTCGGCGGACTCGCCATGGTGGCGTACTCGCCGAACGTCGGCATGCTCACCGTGGCGTGGATCGTCTGCCAGCTCGGGTCGAACGCCGCCTACTCGGCCATGATGGCCAGCTGGGCGGACAACGTGCCCGAGCTGCAACGCGGCCGCGCCTCGAGCGTGATCGGGCTGGCGCAGAACCTGGCCGTGCTCGCCGGCACGTACGCCGCCGTCCTGCTGGTCGAGAACCTGCCGCTGCTGTTCATCCTGCCCGGCATCCTCGGCGTGCTCTGCGTGCTGGTGTACGCGTTCGTCACCCCCGACCGCATCCCCGAGGTCCGACCGAAGCCGTTCTCGTGGCTCACGATCGTGCAGACCTTCTGGACGAACCCGATCACGCACCGCGACTACGGACTGGCGTGGTGGTCGCGGTTCCTGATCATCCTCGCCACGTTCCTGTTCACGACGTTCCGGCTGTTCTACATGCAGGACCACCTCGGCATGACCGCGCAACGCGCCACCTCGGCAGTGGCGTTCGGTGTCCTCCTCTACACGATCGCACTCATGATCGGCACGGCGTTCTCGGGCTGGCTGTCCGACCGGCTGCGGCGCCGCAAGGTGTTCGTCGGCGGCTCGACCCTGCTCTTCGGCGTGGGCCTCGTCGTGCTCGTCTACGCGCAGGGCGTCACCGTGTTCTACGTCGCCGAGATGATCATGGGCTTCGCCTACGGCATCTACGTGGCCGTCGACAACGCCCTGGTGGTCGACGTCCTGCCCGACAAGGACAAGCCCGGCAAGGACCTCGGCGTCATGAACATCGCGAACTCCCTGCCGCAGTCGTTCGCGCCGGCACTCGGTGCCTTGCTGCTCGGGGTCGGCGCTGGTGACAACTACCCGGTGCTGCTCTGGGGCGCCGGCATCGTGGCACTCGTCGGCGCACTCGTCGTGATCCCGATCCGCAGCGTGCGCTGAGCGGCAGCCACCCCGACCCGGAACGACATGGTCGACGTCGCACGACGTCCACCACGTCGTTCCGGGTCAACGCTCGACGCTCAGCGCTCGGCAGGACCCGTCGACGCGCGCACCACGAACCCGGTCGGTGTCGCGACACGACGTCGCTCCCCACCGTTCCCCGAGGTCCGGTCGAGGACGGCAGCCAGCGCCGCGTCGACCGTCGCCTCGACGTCCTGGTGCACCGACGTCAAGCGGTGGTAGCTGAGCGACGCGAGGTAGCTGTCGTCGAAGCCGACCACCGACACCCGTCCCGGCACGTCGACACCGTGCTGCGCGAAGACGGCGAGCAGGCCGGTGGCGCACTGGTCACCGCAGCAGACCACGGCGGTGGGCAGGGTGTCGCGGGCGACGAGTGTGCGGGCGGCCGCGGCGCCATCCTCTTCGCTGAAGCCGCTGGGGACGACGTCGGTCTCGGCTGCGAGTCCGGCGCCCTGCATCGCGGCACGGTACGCGGTCGCACGATCGAGGCCGACCAGCCCGTCCTCGCCACCGGCGTAGGCGATGCGGCGGTGACCGAGACCGATCAGGTGCTCGACCGCGGCGCGGAGCCCACCGGTCTCGTCCACGTGCACGTTGTCGGCGTAGGGGGCGTCCGTCCACTCGCCGAGGAGCACGACCGGCACGAGGCGACTCGCCTCCTCGAGCGCGGTCGCGTCGGGGTCGGGGTTGAACACGACGAGGGCCTCGACGCGTTCGCCGAGCAGGTCGGCCACCACCTGGTCCGTCGAGCGCTCGGTACCGGCGGGGCCGAGGGCGACGCCGAAGCCCTGCTCGGCGGCACGGGCGAAGAGCCGTTCGACGAACCGGACCTGGAACGGGTTGCGCATGCTGAAGACCGCACCGATGAGCCGCGTGCGGCCCTCGCGGAGCAGCCGGGCCGAGGTGTGCGGGCGGTAGCCGAGCTCGGCCGCCGCCGCGAGGATCCGGTCGCGGGACTCCGCGCTGGGTCCGGGCGCACCGCGGAGCACGAGCGAGACGAGCTGCCGGGACATCCCGACGTGCTCGGCGACGTCGCGCATCGTCGGCAGGCGGCCGCCGGTGGGGCGCCGCTCCGGCAGGTCGTCGGTCCCCGTCGTCACCCGGCCAGTCTGGCACGTGCGAAGGACGCGTAGGCTGCGATGGCACGAGCCAATCCCTGCGAGAGGACGACGATGACCCTGACGCTGCCCACCCCGGTGCTGCCCGACCCCGACGCCGTTCCGGCCCTGCGGTGGGGCGTGATCGGCACTGGCATCGCCGGCAAGTTCGTCACCGCGATCCACCGGCACACGCCGCAGCGGGTGATCGCCGTGACCGCCCGTGATGCTGCGAAGACCGCACGGTTCGCGAAGGAGCACGGTATCGACCGGACCGTGCCGAGCGTCGAGGCGCTCGTGACCGACCCCGAGGTCAACGTCGTCTACGTCGCCACCCCGCACCCGCTGCACCGCGAGCAGGCCCTCGCTGCGATCGCCGCCGGCAAGCACGTCCTGATCGAGAAGCCGATCGCGATGTCCGCTGCCGAGGCGCAGGAGATCACCGGTGCGGGACGGGCCGCCGGTGTGCTCGTCATGGAGGCGATGTGGACGCGGTACCTGCCGCAGTCGGACATCATGCGGCGACTGCTCACCGACGGCACGATCGGCACCGTCCGGCTCGTGACCGCCGACTTCGGGTTCGTGATGCCGTACGACCCGGGGCACCGCCTGTGGGCGCCGGAGCTCGGCGGCGGCGCGCTGCTGGACGCCGGCGTCTACCCGATCTCGTTCGCCGCCTCGGTGCTCGGCTCCCCGGACCGCGTGCTGGTCGAAGGGGCGAGCGGTCCGGGCGGCGTCGACGTGCGCGCCGACCTGCTGCTCTCGTACGCGGGCGGAGCCCGGTCGATGTTGTCGACGTCGCTCGAGACCGCGCTGCCCGTGCGAGCCTCGGTCGTCGGCACCGAGGGACGCATCGACATCGGCAGCCCGTTCTTCGGGCCCTCGTCGATCACCGCGGTTCGTGGGAACTTCGCGGCGTCGGAGTCCGCGACCTGGACGGACCAGCGACTCGAGGTGCTGCATGACGGGCTCGCCTACCAGGCCACCGCACTCGCGTCCTTCGCAGCCGAGGGGCGGATCGAGTCGCCGGTGCACACGCACGACGATGTCGTCGGCGTGATGCGGGTCATCGACACGGCCCGGGCAGCGATCGCTGCGGCCCCGTGACGGTCAGGTGAGCCCGACGTTCCGCAGCCACCGGTCGACGTCGTCTCCGGCGGCGCGCTCGCGGACGTCTTCGCCGCGCACTGCGAGCCCCTCGCCGAGCGTCGCCCCGGTGTCGAGGTCGCGGTAGAAGGACTCGGTGGAGCCCAGACCGCTCACCGCGTACGTGACGACCGGCAGCAGCCGCTTGCCGGACAGGTCGACGGCCTCGACGAAGGTCGCCATGATCATCGGCGGCTGGACGTTCCAGATCGGGCTCCCGAGCAGCACCGTGTCGTAGGCGCGCAGATCGGGCAGTTCGCTCGCGATCTCCGGACGGGCGTCGTCGTCCTGCTCCGTGCTGTTGCGCGCCACGG
Organism: Curtobacterium sp. PhB128; assembly: GCF_004340725.1. NCBI lineage: Bacteria > Bacillati > Actinomycetota > Actinomycetes > Micrococcales > Microbacteriaceae > Curtobacterium > Curtobacterium sp. PhB128. Next base: position 62,653 of record NZ_SLUR01000010.1, on the reverse strand, counting down.
TGGCGTCGTAGCGGTCGGAGTAGGGGTCGGCGGCCTCGATGCGGACGACGTCGCAGTCGATCCGGTCACCGATCAGACCGGCGAGGACCTCGGTGTTGCCCGTGTCGATGGTGCGCCGACCGCCGTTCCAGTAGTTCTCGCCGGGTCGGGAGAAGTACGCCAGCAGGACGCGGTCGTCGCGCGCGGTCGGGGACACGGTGCTCCTCGGGGTGGTGGACGGAGTGGGCGCGGTGGTGCACGCGGCCAACAGCCCACCCACGGCGACACTGAGCGTGCTCGCTGTGGCGGTCCGCAGCACCTGGCGGCGGGTGGGCTGCCGGCCGGGCACGCAGATCAGGCTTCGGCGCGGCCGGTGAGCCAGCGGACCATGTCGGGGTCGACGTGGGAGAAGAACTGCGACTCACCGGCCTCGAGCTCGGCGATCGTCGCCATCTGCTCGTCGGTGAGCTCGAAGTCGACGACGTCGAGGTTCTGCTGCATGCGCTCGGGCTTGACGGACTTCGACACGACCACGACGCCGCGCTGCACGAGCCACCGGAGCACGACCTGCGCGACCGACTTGCCGTGCGCCGCACCGATCTCGGACAGGACCGGGTTGGCGAACAGGTCGTTCTTGCCCTCGGCGAACGGCGCCCACGCCTCGAGCTGCACGCCCTCCTTCTGCAGCAGCTCCTGGTAGTCGGCCTGCTGGTGGAACGGGTTCGTCTCCATCTGGTTCACCGCGGGCACGACGTCGGCGAACGCGATGAGGTCCACGAGTCGGTCGGCGGCGAAGTTGGACACGCCGATCGCGCGGAGCCGGCCGTCTCGGTGCGCCGCTTCGAGGGCACGCCACTCGCCGTAGTAGTCACCGAACGGCTGGTGGATCAGGTACAGGTCGAGGTAGTCCAGGCCGAGCTTCTGCAACGACGTGGTGATCGCGTCACGGGCGCCGTGCTCGCCGCGGCGCTGGATCCACAGCTTCGAGGTGATGAACAGCTCCTCGCGGGGCACACCGCTGGCGGCGATGCCCCGGCCGACGGCTTCCTCGTTGCCGTACGAGGCTGCGGTGTCGATCAGTCGGTAGCCGGCCGTGATCGCATCGGTGACGGCCCGCTCGGTCTCGTCGGCGGGGATCTGGTAGACGCCGAAGCCGAGCTGCGGCATCGTCGTACCGGTGTTGAGGGTCACTGTGGGAGTCGTGTTGGCCATGACTCCATGAGACTCCCGCGGCGGCGGCGTGCGTGGGAGGGCGGGCTCTTCCGTGTACCAGCAGTCACTCCTTCACGACAGCGCGTCGTCGTACGGTGAGGAGTATGGACAACCAGGCCGAGGTCAGCGACTTCCTCCGCACCCGGCGTGCTCGCATCACGCCCGAGCAGGCCGGCCTCATCAGTGGCGGTCGGCGGCGCGTCCCCGGGCTCCGTCGCGAGGAGGTCGCGATGCTCGCGGGGACGAGCATCGACTACTACGCCAAGATCGAGCGCGGGAACCTCTCCGGGGTGTCGACCGAGATCCTCGAGGCGATCGCCCGTGCGCTGCAACTGGACGACGCTGAGACCGAGCACCTGCACGACCTCGCCCGCGGCGCGGCTCCGGCCCCGATCCGTCGGCGGACCACCACGCCGGAACCGGTCGTGCGTCCGAGTCTCCAGCGCTTCCTCGACACGGTCACCGGGACACCGACGTGGGTGCGGAACCGGCAGATGGACATCGTCGCGACGAACCCGCTCGGCCGGGCGCTCCTGGCACCGGTCCTCGACGCCCCGGGCGCGCAGGGCAACAACGCACGCTTCACGTTCCTCGACCCTGCGGCCCGGACCTTCTACCCGGACTGGGTGGCGGGCGCGAACAGCATCGTCGCGACGCTCCGACAGACTGCCGGACAACACCCGCACGACAAGGACCTCACCGGACTCATCGGGGAGCTCGTGACCCGGTCCGACGAGTTCCGGGCCCGCTGGGCTGCCCACGACGTCCGGTTCCACCGCACCGGCGCGAAGCGGATCCACCACCCCGACGTCGGCGACCTCGAGTTCACGTACGAGGCGTTCGACCTGCCCGACAGCCCCGGGTGGACCATGTACGCCTGCACGGCGACAGCCGGGTCGCCCACCGGAGAACGCCTCACCCTGCTCGGCAGCCTGTCGGCGACCTCGGCAACGAGCTGACGTGGGTACCGTCACTCCCGTGCCCGGTCCTCGCCTCATCCACCACCTCGGGGTCTTCGCCAGCGACTTCGCCGCGAGCGAGGCGTTCTACACGGCGGCACTCGCGCCACTGGGGGTCGAGGCGGGCTACCGCACCGAGTCCGTCGCCGAGTACTGGACCACCGGCCAGGACACCCCGAGCGTCTCGCTCGAGACCGCACCCACGACGGCGGCGGTGACCCGTGGTCTGCACCTGGCGTTCGAGGCGGCGAGCCGCACCGAGGTCGATGCGTTCCACCGGGCGGCCGTCGCGTCCGGCGGGCTCTCGCGCCACGAGCCTCGGTACTGGCCCGAGTACCGCGCCTACACGGCGTTCGTGAGCGACCCCGACGGCAACAACGTCGAGGCGCTCGTCAAGGAGCACTGAGCGCGGCGACGCCGCCCGTCGGTTCCCTCAGCGTGCCTGCAGGCGACCGTTCGCCGACGCGGCGGCGTCGGTCATGCGTCGCAGGAACGCCAGGACGACCCGCGTCTCCTCAGGATCGGTGTCCCGCACCGTGGCGGCGATCTCGGCACCGGAGAACGCGAGGAACCGCCCGCTCTCGGCTCGCGCGGACTCGGTCGGCCGCAGGGTGACCCGCCGTCGGTCGGCGCTCTCGCGGTGCCGGGTGACGTGCCCGGCCCCTTCGAGGCGGTCGAGCAGTACCGACGTGGCGCCCGACGTCATGCCGATCCGCCGGGCCAACTGCGCCGGGGAGAGCGGCTCGCCGGCCTGGTCCGCCCACACGATCTGCCCGAGGGCGTTCGCGTCGGAACCGGGCAGACCGATCCACGACGACAGGTGGCGCTGGAGTTCGTCGAAGGTGACGGCCCAGTCGCGCAGCGCGTGCATGACGGCCACCTCGTCGTCGGACCACACCGTGGTGAGGGGGTCGATGTCGGGCATCCAGGTTCCTTTACTGTGCAGTTGCTTTACTGTAAAGCATGACCTCACAGCACGCAGTGATCTCCGGAGCCAGCATCGCAGGCCTGTCCGCCGCCTGGTGGTTGCGCCACGTCGGGTGGCAGGTGACGGTGATCGAACGTCCGCCGTCCTTCCGCGACGGCGGGCAGAACGTCGACGTCCGCGGGGTCGCTCGCGAGGTGCTCGAGCGCATGGGCCTGGTCGACGCCGTCCGCGCACGCAACACGACCGAGACCGGGACGGTGATCGTCGATCGTGACGGCAAGGTCCGGTCCGAGCTGCCCTCCGACGGCCCGGACGGTGCCACCGCAGAACTCGAGGTCCTGCGCGGCGACTTCGCCCGGGTGATCCTCGACGACCTGCCCGACGGCGTCAGCATCGTCTACGGCGAGACGATCCAGGACGTCGACGACCAGGCCGGCGGACGCCGGGCGACCGTGACCACCGACGCCGGACGGGTGCTCGACGCCGACCTCGTGGTCATCGCCGAGGGCGTCCGCTCCCGGACCCGCGACCGGCTCTTCGCCGCGGAGGGCGAGGTCGACGAGCGGGACCTCGGGGTGACCATGGTCTTCGGGACGATCCCGCGCACGCCGTCCGACGACGACCGCTGGCGCTGGTACAACGCCGTCGGCGGGCGTCAGGTCCACCTGCGCCCGGACCCGTACGGCACGACGCGGGCGATCCTGGCCTACGCCGGCGGCGACGACCTGGTCGGCCGCTCGCGGTCGGAGGCCCTGGCGACACTGCGGACCCGCTACGCCGACGCCGGCTGGCAGACCGAGCGCGTGCTCGACGGGTTCGACGGCTCGGACGACGTCTACCTGGACGAGCTGACCCAGATCCGGATGCCGCGCTGGCACCGCGGCCGCGTGTGCGTGATCGGCGATGCGGCCTGGTGCGTGACACCGATGGGTGGCGGTGGCGCTTCGCTCGCCCTGACGAGCGGGTACGTGCTGGCGGCATCGGTCACGGCGGACGAGGACCTCGACCGCGCGCTCGACGCCTTCGACACGTGGATGCGCCCCCTGGTCGACAAGATCCAGGGCATCCCGAAGGGCATCGTGCACTTCGCGTACCCGCAGACCCGGCTCGGGCTCGCCGCCCGGGGTGTGGCGGACAAGGTGCTGCTGTCGGCGCTCTTCCGACCACTGGCAGCACGGCTGACCCGGGTCGCCGACAGCGATCGCCCCCTGCCGCCACTGCCCGAGACCCTGCAGCAGGGTTCGCGGTAGCGCTGCCGGGGCGAGCCGTGCGTCCTGATCCGTCCGCACGGCCCGCCCCGTCGGCGCAGCCCCGGTTCAGGCCACCGTCCACTCGACCATCCGCGGGTCGTCCAGCGTGACCTCGTGCACCGGCCCCGTCACGTCGACCGTGGCGCGCTCCGTGGCGGAGCCGGGGACGGGGTGTCGGACCGGCCCGTCGCCGGACGCGACGATCCCTCCTGCCGGCACCGGGCCTCCCGGTCGTGACGCCGCCGCGTGGGACGCGACCCAGACCTGCACGTCCCCGGGTTCGACGACCCGGCGCATGCGACGGTCGGTGAACGCGAACCGCTGGACGGGGACGCGGAAGCGGACCCGGGCGGACTCCCCCGCGGCGAGCGCGACGCGCGCGTAGCCGAGCAGCTGGACCTCCGGGCGGGTGACGCTGCCGTGCACGTCGTGCCCGTAGAGCTGGACGACGTCCTCGCCCGCGTGTGCGCCCGTGTTCCGGACGGTCACCGAGGCGTCGAACAGCCCGTCGGAAGGCACCGACGTGTCAACGACCAGGTCGTCGTACGCGAACGACGTGTAGCCGAGGCCGAAGCCGAACGGGCGGACCGGCGTCGAGTCGGCGGCGGTGACGTCCGAAGGACCCCCGAGTCGCGGGTGCAGGTACGTGTACGGCTGGGCGCCGGCGGCACGGGGCAGCGAGACGGGCAGGCGGCCGGACGGTGACGCGGCGCCGGTGAGCAGGTCGGCGATCGCAGTGCCGCCCTCCTCGCCGGGGAAGAACGCCTGCACGACCGCCGCGGGTCGTCGAGCGCCAACAGCGACTCGGCTCGCGCCGGCCGGGTCAGCGGCGACGACGCCGTCGTCGTCGCCGTCGAGCGCCCACCCGATGGCGTACGGCCGCCCGGTCAGCAGCACCACCACGGTCGGCGTGCCGGTGGCGACGACCGCCTCGACGAGCGAGCGTTGCACACCCGGCAGGTCGAGCGACTCGGTGTCGTTCCCCTCGCCGACGGTGCCGCGGCCGAACAGTCCGGCCTGGTCGCCGACGACGACGACCGCGACGTCGGAGGCAGCGGCCACGGCGACGGCGTCTGCGAAACCGGCACGGTCGGAGCCGGTGACGGCGCACCCCGCGGCGAAGCGCACGGCGTCGTCGCCGAGGGCGTCGACCATCGCCTCGCGCACGGTCGGGATGGCGAAGCCGAGCGGCAGGTCGGGGTGCGACGCGAGCACGTGGTTGGCGAACGAGTAGCAGCCCTGCAGAGCCTCGGCGCGGTCGGCGTTGGGGCCGATGACGGCGACGGACGCCCCGGCGCGCAGCGGCAGCACGGGCGCGGCCGCCGGCAAGCCAGCCCCAGCACCAGCACCAGCACCAGCGCCAGCGCCAGCGCCAGCGCCAGCGCCAGCGCCAGCGCCAGCGCCCACATCGTCGTTCGACAGCAGCACCAGCGACCGCGCCGCCAACTGCTTCGCCAACGACCGGTGCAGCGGGGTGTCCAGGTCGATGCCGGTGGGTGGCTCGTCCTCGAACGCCTGCGGGTCGAGCAGCCCCAGTCGCTCCTTCTGCCGCAGCACCCGCAGGACGGCGCGGTCAACCAGGGCCTCGTCGAGCAGCCCCGAGCGGACCCGTTCGACGAGCGGCGCGAGGTACGCGTCCCCGGTGGGCAGCTCGACGTCGATGCCCGCCTCGAGCGCCAGTGCCGCTGCTTCGCCACGATCGGCGGCGATGCCGTGCATGACCTCGAGGAACGCGACCGAGAAGTAGTCCGCGACGACGGTGCCGTCGAAGCCGAGCTCGTCACGCAGCAGTCCGGTCAGCAGTTCACCGTTCGCCGCGACGGGCACGCCGTCGATCTCGGCGTACGAGTTCATGACGCTCCGGGCGCCACCGTCGCGCAGGGCCATCACGAACGGCGGCAGGTACACGTCGGCGACCTCGCGCGGTCCGGCGTGCACGGGTGCGTGGTTCCGCCCCGCCTGCGAGGCCGAGTACCCGAGGAAGTGCTTGAGCGTCGCGTCGACGCCGGCCGCCTGCAGGCCGCGCACGTAGGCGGTCCCCACGGTGCCGACCAGGTACGGGTCCTCGCCGATGCACTCGTCGACCCGCCCCCATCGCGGGTCGCGGATCACGTCGAGGACCGGTGCCAGGCCCTGGTGCACGCCGAGCTGCCGCATCGACGCACCGATTGCGGCGCCGACCTGCTCGACCAGCTCCGGGTCGAAGGCCGCACCCCACGCCAGCGGGGTGGGGAACGTCGCGGCCTTCCACGCGGCGAGCCCGGTCAGGCACTCCTCGTGCACGAGCGCGGGGATCCCGAGCCGGGTCTCGCGCTTGAGTCGCCGCTGTTCCGCCCACAGCCAGGCTGCGCGGTCGTCGGGTTCGACCGGTCGCGTGCCGTAGACGCGGGTGAACTGCCCGATGCCGTCGCGGGTGATGTCCGCCAGGGTGCGGCCGTCGGCGGCCGCCGCCATCTCACCCTGCATGGGCGCGACGACGCCGGTCTGGTCGAGCCAGTAGCCGACGAGCTGCGCCGCCTTCTCGTCGAGCGTCATGGCGGCGAGCAGGGCGGTGGCGCGGTCGGGTCCGGTCGCGTCGGGTGCGTCGTGGTCGTCCTGGAGGCGCGGCTGGCGTCCGGTGTCCCGGGTCGCGTCCGTCGTCGTCACCCCTTCACCGCCCCGGTCAGGCCGCCGACGATGCGGCGCTGGAAGATGGTGAAGAACACCAGTGCCGGGATCATCGACATCGACGTGAACGCCAGCACCTTGGCCGTGTCGACCGAGTACTGCGACGAGAACGCCTGCACGCCGAGCGGCAGTGTGTAGCTGCCCTCGTTGTTCAGGATGAACAGCGGCAGGATGTAGCTGTTCCAGCTCGCGATGAACGCCAGGATGCCGACCGTGACGACGCCCGGCAGCGACAGCGGCACGACCATGCGGAAGAAGAACCCGAGGCGGCTGGCGCCGTCGATCGACGCTGCCTCTTCGAGCTCGTCCGGGATCGCCCGCAGGAACGGCACCAGGATGATGACCGTGGTCGGCAGGGCGAAGGCGATCTGCGGCAGGATCACGCCCGCCAGGCTGTTCGTCAGCCCGAGGTCCTTCACGAGCAGGTACAGCGGCGTGATGGCGACGGTGATCGGGAACATCAGACCGGCGGCGAACAGCGCGTACAGCGCACCGCGGCCGGCGAACCGGTAGCGGGCGAGCACGAAGCTCACCATCAGGCCGAGCACGACGACGCCCGCGGTGGTGGTCACGGCGCTGATCGTCGAGTTCGCGAGCTGCTGCCAGAAGATGCCGCTGGACAGCACGGATCCGTAGTTGCCGAGTTCGAACGGCGCTGGCAGCCCGGCCGGGCTCGTGGTGATCTGCGAGTTCGTCCGGAAGCCGCCCAGCACGATGTACAGCACCGGGGCGAGGTTCGCGGCGACGAACAGGATCGCCACCAGGTAGGTGAGCGGGTTCGCGCGACCGATGGCCGCGCTGGACCGCCGCTCCCGCGTGGCCCGCCGCCCGGGGGCGACGATGCTCGTGGTGGCCATCAGTTCTTCCTCTCGGTGACTGCACCCGCGGTGTCGCGGCGGAGCACGAAGCGCTGGTAGATCAGGGCGACGGCGAGCGAGATCACGAACATGACCACGGCGACGGCGCTGCCGAAACCGAAGTTGCCGGACGTGCGACCGTTGGCGACCATGTACGTCGCCATCGTCGAGGTGCCGGCGGTCGACGAGATGTACTGCCCCCAGATGATGTAGACGAGGTCGAACAGCTGCAGTGAGCCGATGATCGACAGGAACGCCCAGATCCGGATGGTGGGGCCGAGCAGCGGCAGGGTGATCCGCCGCTGGATCTGCCAGTAACCGGCGCCGTCGATGGCCGCCGCCTCGAACAGCTCCTCGGGGATGCTCTGCAGGCCGGCCAGGAACAGGATCACCGCGAAGCCGATGTACTTCCACGAGATGATCACGAGCAGGGTCCAGATGGCGATGTCCGGGTTGGACAGCCAGTCGGCCCGCAGCCCGCCGAGGCCCATGCCCTGGAGCAGGTCGTTCACCGCGCCGTTCGACTGGAGCATCAGGCTCCAGCCGGTGCCGACGATCACCTCGGAGATGACGTACGGCACGAACACGAGCACGCGGACGAGCCCGCGGCCGTGCATCTTCTGGTTGAGCAGCAGGGCGAGCACGATGGCGATCGGCCCCTGCAGCACGAGGGACAGCACGACGATGAAGCCGTTGTGCATCAGGACCGCGTGGAACGCCTTGTCCTGGAAGATGATCAGGTAGTTCTGCAGCCCCACGAAGTCGGTTGGCGGGCCGTAGCCCTGCCACTTGAAGAACCCGTAGTAGGCGGCGAGCACCACGGGCAGGATCACGAAGGTGACGAAGACGATGACCGCGGGGCCGGCGAGCACCGCGATCTCGACGCGCTTCCGCCAGTCCGCGATGCGGCGCGTGGACCGCCGACCGGCGGGGAGCGGCGCACCGCTCCCCGCCGGGGACGTCCCCGCGGCCGTGTCCGACCCGGTGGTCGGAGGCGTGCCGAGCGAGGTGTCGAGGGTCATGGTCAGCCCTTGGCCGCGGCCTGGTTGGTGGTGTCCACGATGTCCTTCGCGCTGCCCTTGCCGGCGAGCAGGTCGACGACGCTGGTGTTCAGCGCGTTGCCGACGTTCTGGCCGTACAGGGTGTCCAGGTACTGCGAGACGAACGGCGCGTCCTGGTAGGCGGCGAGCGCCGACTTCAGGTAGTCCGCGTCGACGACCGACTGGGCCTCCTGGTTGACCGGGATGGCCTGGAACGCCGTGTAGTAGGCCTCCTGGTTGTCCTTCTGCACGATGAAGTTGAGGAAGTCCGTGCAGGCCTTCTTCGGGGCCTTCGCCGAACAGGAGTTGCCGTCGACGCCGCCCATCATCGACTTCGGGTCACCCTTGCCACCGTCGATGGTCGGGAACGGGAACCAGCCGAGGTCGGCCAGCGGCTTGCCGTCCGGGGTGAGCGAGCTGATCACTCCCGGGTCCCACGCCCCCATGAGCTCCATGGCGGCCTTGTGGTTGGCCAGCAGACCGGCGGAGCTGCCAGCACCCTGCTGGGCCGCGGTCGTCAGGAACCCGTCGTTGAACGGCTTCGTCGCGGTGAAGTCCTCGAGCTGCTCGCCGGCCTTCGTCCAGCAGGCGTTGTCGAACTTGAGCGACTTCGCCGCGCCCTCGAGCGTCTTCTGGCTGCACTCGCGCAGCGCGAAGTTGTAGTACCAGTGGGCGGCGGGCCAGGCGTCCTTCGCACCGACGGCGACGGGGTCGATGTCGGCGGCCTTGAGCTTCGCGACGTCGTCGTTCAGCTCGTCCATCGTCGTCGGGGTACGGTCGATGCCGGCTTTCTGGAACAGGTCCTTCGAGTACCAGATGCCCTCGGGGAGCACGGCACCGGGCATGGCGTAGGTCTTGCCGTCCTTCTCGTAGCCCGCGAACGTCCCGGCGCTGATCGACTTCTTCGCGTCGGCGCTGATGGAGCCGGAGATGTCCATGAGCTGCCCGGCGGCGATCATCGCGTCCATCTTGCCGCCGCCGCGCTGCAGGAAGACGTCCGGCCCGTCGCCCGAGTTGAGCGCGGTCTGCAGCTTGCCGTCCAGGTCCTCGTTCTGGATGGCCTGCGTCTTGATGGTGACGTTCGGGTACTTCGCCTCGAACGCCTTGACCGTCGAGGCCCAGTAGGCCTTGCCGGGTCCGGTGGTGGAGTTGTGCCAGAAGGTCATCGTGACCTTCCCGTTGCCGTCGTCGGCCGCGTTGCCGCCTGCCGAGCAGCCCGTGGCCACCAGTGCTGTCGCCCCGATCAGCGCGATGGCTGCCGCGGCACGGATCTTCCTCGTCATCGTGGAACTCCTCGTGTCGTCGTTGACATGCAGCGACATCCACTGCCGCTGCGGAGAGCGTGCCAGGTGCTCCTGCCGCTTGTCAATCGATATCGATAACGTTTTCTACGCCGTTTCGACACGCCATCAGCGGTACGGTGAGCACATGGACTCGGCACTCGGCGCGCGTCCCGGTGCCGGCCGGGTGACGATCGGCGACGTCGCACGGGTCGCGGGGGTCTCGATCCCCACCGTGTCGAAGGTCATCAACCAGCGCGACGGCGTCGCCGCGGCCACGATGATCCGCGTGCAGCAGGTCGTCGCGGACCTCGGCTACGAGACGTCCTTGGTCGCCCGCAGCCTGCGGAGCTCCCGCACCGGGGTCGTCGGGATCCTGGTGCCCGAGTTCGAGCCGTTCTCAACCGAGCTCCTGCGCGGCATCTCGAGCGCGACGACCGGTACCGGCTACGAGCTGCTCGCCTACGCCGGCCTGATGACCGGCGCCGACCGCCCGGGTTGGGAACGCCGGTCGCTGTCACGCCTGTCCGGCACCCTCATCGACGGCGCCATCGTCGTCACCCCGACCACGGCCCTGTCGAGCTCGTCGATCCCGGTCGTCGCGATCGACCCGCACACCGGGCCCGAGGGCCACGCGACGGTCGACGCCGACAACGAGGGCGGGGCGGTCCAGGCCGTCGAGCACCTGCTCGCGCTCGGGCACACCCGGATCGCGCACCTGCGGGGGCGCGTCGACCTGGCGTCCGCCCAGCTGCGCGAGGCCGGGTACCGCTCCGCACTGACCGCCGCCGGACTCCCGATCGACGAGCGGCTCGTCCGCGACGGCGACTACCAAGAGGAGCAGTCCGCGGCTGTCGCGCGCGACCTGCTCACGATGGACGAGCGACCGACCGCGGTGTTCGCCGCGAACGACTCGTCGGCCGTCGGTGTGCTGCGAGCCGCGGCGGAGCTCGGCCTGCGGGTGCCGGAGGACCTGTCCGTCGTCGGGTTCGACGACGTCCCCCAGGCGTCGATCACCACCCCGCCGCTCACCACCGTTTCGCAACCGCTGGCCGAACTCGGGTCCCGTGCGGTCGAGATGCTGCTGACGATGCTCCGTGGTGACGCCGCGTCGGACCACGTCCGTCTGTCGACCACGCTGCGGGTGCGTTCCAGCACCGGCCCCGCGCCGCGGGCCTGACCCCCGGCTAGCGGCGCAGGGTCTGCTTCGGGTACTCGCCGAACCTGGCTGCGTACGACGCCGAGAACCGGCCGAGGTGCGCGAACCCCCAGCGTCGGGCGACGTCGCCGATCGCTCCGACCTGCGGGTCGAGTGCGAGGAGTTCGCTGCGCACGCGGTCCAGACGGACGTCCCGCAGGTAGGTGAGCGGCGACACGTCGAACACCCGACGGAACGACTCCTGCACCGACCGCACGCTCAGGCCGGCCACCGCGGCGAGGTCGGCGATGGTCACGGTCTCGGACGCGTGCGCGTGGACGTACTCGACGGCGGCGCGCAGCCGGGCGTTCCGCGGCAGGGCCAGTTCGGCCGGCAGGTCGTCGAGCTGCGGCGGGAAGGTCTCGAGGAAGGCGGCGATCGCGAGCGACTTCGCCGCGACCCAGGTGTTGGAGTCCGGACCGCCGACACGGAGCGCGCGGGACAGCGCGGCGAGGGCACCCTGCCACCGGCCGTACATCGCGTTGTCCGGTTCGCGCGTGTGGTCGAAGCGCAGCGGGCGGTCGCCCAGGTCGAGCTGTTCGCTGGCGACCCGGTGCACGAGCTCCCGGTCGAGGTGCACCAGACGCTGGTCGTGGTCCTCGGCCGCGAAGACGAACGCGGTGTCGCAGGGCAGCAGCGTCGGCACGTTCCGGTGCAGGTCCACCCGCTGCCCGCCGACGTCGAGGTGGGCGCTGCCGCTCGTCATCCACGCGACGATGTAATCGGTGCTGATCGGCATCGCACCGCGCAGGACGCCGCGCATCTGGGACCGACGGATGCTGATCTCGGTGTCGCCGACCGCGGTGTAGCGGTAGAGGAACTCGCTGCCGGTCTGCTGGGCGGACCACTGCTCGGCGCCGTGCACCATGGCCAGGTCACGCGCCGCCGACTCCGGATCGATGCCGGACACCTCGAAGCGCACCGACTCGCTCGCGCGTCCGCCGGCACGTGGGGCATGGTACGTGTCAGTCACGGTGCATCGCCCCCGTGCCGGACACCCGAACCTGACCGTGCAACTCGTTATGTGGATACGCTGACCCGGTGAGCACGGCGTACGGTGGCGCGGACCCGATCGGTTCGAAGGGGGCGCGCTCGTGAGCGATCTCGACCTCGTGGCGGCGCTGACCCGACTCGAAGCAGCAGTGTCCGCGCTGCGGGCGCGGTTGCGCGACCAGCTCGACGTCTCGGGCAGCGACCTGACCGTGCTGCAGTTCGTGTCCCGCGCCGAAGCGGCCGACCGGACCGTCCGCGTGAAGGACCTCGCGAAGCACCTCGGCCTGACCGGACCGGCGGTGACCGGCATGGTGGACCGACTCGAGCAGAGCGGACACCTCAGCCGTGTGCCGAACCCGGCCGACGGACGGAGTCGCCACATCGAGCTGACCGAGACCGCCAGACGCGACTACTCGATCGCCATGGACGGCACGAACAAGCACCTGCACGAGCTCTTGGCCTCCTTCTCGGAACGGGACAGGGTCCGGTTCGTCCGGATCGTCGACCGCATCATCGCGGCCGTCGACCTCGGCGCCCCGAGCCCCTGACGGCAGGGTACGGGCGGTCAGCATGCGGCTCCGGTGATTGTCCACCATGCGCAGCTAGGTAACGATGCTACCTATCTCGGGCGCGGGCGGCATCGAGGAGCGACACGGAGTTCGGCCCCACCACGGCGCAGGCCAGGTCGACGCGGGCCAGTCCCCCGGGCACCAGGGCGTCCGCGATCGACAGGCGGAGTGCGGTCTGCGTGTACTGCCCGGTCGTCGCACGGCCGGCCGGGGTCGGGGCGGCCGCGAGGTCCTGTTGCACGTTCACCCGGAGCGAGAGCACCCCGGGCAGCCGTGCGAGGACCGTCCCGAGCGCACGGACGACCGGGTCGCCGATCGTCGTCGTCAGCGTCGTGCCGAGCGTCCCGACGAGTGCGAACAACCGGGTCGTGAGCGTCCCCACCACCGCCTGGGTCAACGGGTTCACGAGCGACGTGGCGAGGCCGGTCACGACGCCGAGCAGACCACCCAGGTCGAGTCCGAGCAGCGCGACCCCGACCGACAGCTTCGTCTGCCCCGCCATGAGCGCCGCGACCCCGGTGTCGACGCCGATCGACAGCGTGGCGATCTTCACGCGGATGCCGAGCACCAGGGGCGCGCTGAGGTCGGCGGCGAGCGCGATCCGGACGTGCAGGGACCCGAGCGCGGTCGTCAGGGCGGTCGTGATCTTCCCCGCCCAGGCGTCCACCACCTGCCCGAGCCGGTCGGCCAGCGCACCGAGGGTGACGGCGTCGAGCACCACCTCGTGGTTCGGCGGCAGGTCGTTGAGCCCGTGCTCGTCGTCGCCGAGCAGATGCGCGAGGTCGACCCGGACGGATCCGGCCGACAGGTCGAGCGACAACGTTCCGCCGGCGTCCTGCACGGGTTCGGCGAGCAACGGCGCGACCGCGCCCGCCAGGTCCGGCCCGGTGATCTCGACGGTGCCCCCGATGGTGCCGAGCCCGAGGCTGCCGGTGAGCCCGCCGAGCACCCCGAGCACGCCCTGGTTGATCGTCCGTGCGAGCACCCCGTCCGTGCCACCGAGCGCGTCGACCGTGGCGTCGAGCTGCACCACGGTGTCGTTCACGGCCGTGACCAGCGCACCGACGAGCGGGCTGTCCACACGGAGGTCGAGGCTCGCGATGCCGTAGTCGCGCTCGAGCCCGGCGGCCCCGCTGTCGGCAGCGACCTGTTGCACCGCGGCCCGCAGGTTCGTCGCGAGCGTGCGCTGGACGACCCCGCCCCACACGTCGTCGCTGATCGCGTCGCACCCGGCGAGCTGCGCACTCGCACCGACGGCTCCGACGTCGAGCCCCACGTCGGTGACGTCCGCGATGCCCGGCAGTGCGCGGCCGAGCGTGATCGACGCCGGGTCGGGCAGGTCGTCGGACGGGGTCGTCGGCGTGACGAGCACGCCACCGGAGTCCGCGACGAGCCCGGATGCCGCCACCGCGTCACCGGTTCCCGACGCCGTCGCGACCTGGTTCACCGCGCCGGCCGAACCGGCCGGCAGTCCGAGGCCGAGACCGGTGAGGTCGATGCCCGCCACGTCGCCGAGCAGGCCGACGTCGAGCGGGTTGCCGAACGCCTGCGTGAACGGGCGGCCGCCGGTGCCGAGCTCGGGCGCGGTGGCCGGCTCGACCGATGCCGGTGCGGCGCCGGTCTTCGCGACGTCGACCCCGCGCACCGTGGCGACGTCGTCGAGGTCGATGCCGGCGATGCTCCCACCCAGGAACCGGCTCGAGGCCGTCGACGTGTAGTCCGCGTCGGTACCGCAGTCGAACGACGACGTCCCCACGGCCCCGTGCGCCCACTCGCGGTCCGACCACGACGCGGTGCTCGGGACGGCGGTGGGCGTGACCAGGGCTGCTGCGACGGCGATGCCGGTGACGACCGCGATCCGGCCACGGCGCAGGTGCAGCGGACGCCGGCTCACGACCGGCTCCCGGGGCGCCGGAGTCGGAGAGCGACGCCGGCGAGGACGGCCGCGACCGCGACGAGCACCGGCCCCGCGAACCCGCCACCCGTCATCGCGAGGACGACCGGGCCGACGCCAGCGCCCTCGCCGTCGCCGTTGCCGCCGCCGTGTGCCGGGCGTCCGGGCACGACGGGGTCCCCGCCGCGCGCGGTCACGCCGACGCCGACCTCGGCGGTCCGGGGCACCGTGGTCGCGGCGTCACCGAGGGACAACCGGACGAGCAGGTACGCCGAGCCGTCGCCGTCCGGGTCGGGCACACGGACCGACGGCGCGGTCGTCGCCCAGTCGACGAGGGGGACGGCGTCGACGAGGGCGGCGGTCTGTCCGCCGCACGTGGGGGCTCCCGACGGGTCCTCCCACGGCTGGTCGCACGTCGCGACCGTCACGAGCACGCCGTCGGTCCCGCCCGGCAGGCCGCCCCGCCCCGTGAGCTGCAGGTCGAGGGTGACCGGGCCGGGCTCGTCGACGCTCGTCCGCACCTGCCACGTGACGTCCGCGTCGTTCCCCGCCCCGGGCAGCACGAGGGGCTCCGGACCGGTGTGCAGCACCAACCGGCCCGGCGTGCCGGTCTCGGCCACGGGCCTCCAGTCCGACGCGGCGACGGCCACCGCCGTCGTGCCGATCCCGGTCGCACCGACGAGCACCGCGGCGACCGCCGCGGAGGTGGCGAGGACGCGGGTCACGAGTCCTCCCGCCGGGCCGGCCAGAACGCCCACGCGACGAGCACGCCGACGAGCGCGACCGCCAGCCCACGGGCCGGGGCACTCGTGACCACGACGAGCACCGAGCCCAGGCCGGGGGCGTGCGCCAGCACGAGTCCGGCGTGCCGGACGACGTACGGGTCGCGGTCGTCGGAGGCGTTGTCGTCGCCCCGCAGGGTGAGCGACCGCGCCGCGGAGTCCCCCGGGACCCGGTCCACCGCGACCACGCGGTGGGTGACGGGCAGGGCCGACCCCGCGCGCGGGACCGTGACGACGTCCCCGTCGGTGATCTCGGCCGCGGGGACGCGGTGCGTGATGGCGAGCCCGCCCGCGGGGATCGTCGGGGCCATCGACCCGGTGGTGACGACGACGAACGACAGCCCGGTGAACGCCACGGCACCCCAGGCGAGCAGGCACGTGAGCCCGATCGCGCCGGCGACCGTCAGGACGACGGTGCGGATGCGGTCGGCAGGACGACGGGGCGGCGCCGCGCCCTCGTCGGAGGACGTCGGCGCGGTGGAGCCGCGCACGGCCGCGCTCAGTCGGACTCGGCGGCGAACTGCCACGCGGGCGCGGCCGTCCGCCCCTGGAGCGCGTCGACCGACGTGCCGGCGGGCAGGGTCGGCGACGCGGGCAGCGAGACCTCGAAGCAGTACACCTGCGTCGACCCGCTGGCCGCGGCGAGGGGCCGCGCGATCGTCGCGGCAGCCGTGCCGAGCGGCCCGGACGCGACGCTCGTCCACGGCACGTCGAACGCAGTGGCGTCGCACACTGCGGTGGTGTCCGTGATCGCGGCGACCCGGACCTGCAGAGCGTTCCACAGCAGGTCGTCGGCGTCGGAGACCGTGACACCGGACGCCGGGACCGCTGCCCGGAGCACCAGGTCGCCGGCGATCGAGTCGGCGGTGGTGCGGAGCGCGACGGGGGCGTAGATCGCGCTGCCCGGCGACAGGGCGAGCGCGTCGACGGTGAACCGGAGCGCCTGGCCCGGGTTCGTCTCGTCCGAGGTGAAGCCCGCCGCGGCGAACGGCGCCGTGACGTTCTGCTCGACCTCGAACCCGGAGGTGCCGACGCCCGGCCCACCCGAGCCGTTGCCGCCGAACACCCACTCGCTGTCCGTCCACGACGCGAGCGTGTAGCCCGCGCCGCCGATGACGAGGACCCCGCCGGTAGCGAGCGCGAACACCCGGTTGCGACGCCGGGAGCGGCGGGCGGTGTCGTCCGCGGCGCGACGGCCACGGTTCCGGGCGCGCGGGGGCGCAGTGCTGTCAGCCATGACGTGTCTCCTGATCCGTGACGCCGATCGGTGGCGGCGACGGCCGGGGTGGTTGGTCCTGGCCGTCGCCGTCGACGTCTGCTCCGATCCTGGCGGACTATCCCTCAGGAATCAATGGACGCGTCACCCCTTGACGGCACCGGAGGTGAGCCCCGACACGATCGAGCGGCGGAACACGAGCACCAGGATCACGATCGGCACCGTCGCCGCGACGCTCGCCGCGAAGATCTGCGCGAACGGCACCGTGAACTGCGTGCCGAACAGCGCGATGCCGACCGGGATCGTCCGGAACGAGTTCTCGCTGTTGAACGTCAGCGCCATCAGGAACTCGCTCCACGACGCCGTGAACGTGAAGACGCCGACCGTGAACAGGCCCGGCTTCGCCATCGGCAGGATCACGCTGAGCACGGTGCGCCAGGCCCCCGCCCCGTCGATCTCGGACGCTTCCTCGATCGTCGAGGGGATCCCGACCAGGTAGTTCCGCATGATCCAGATGGCGAACGGCAGGTTGAACGCGACGTACGGCACGATCAGGCCCGGGTACGAGTTGAGCAGCCCGAGGTTGCGCTCGAGCAGGTACAGCGGCGTGAGCACCGCGATCGCCGGGAACACCGACAGCATGAGCAGCGACGTCATGATCGCCGTGCGGCCCTTGATCCACCGGCCGGCGAGCGCGTAGCCCGCCAGGAACGCCAGCGCGAGCACGATCACCGTCGTCGACACCGACACGATGACGCTGTTCACCATGTACTGCCCGAGCGCGTTGTCGCGGAAGGCCACCACGAAGTTGTCGAGGGTGAACGCCTGCGGGAACGCGGTGGGCGGCGACTGCCCGATCTCGGACGCCGGCTTGAGCGACGTCGACACCAGCCAGTACAGCGGCAGCGCCGTGAGCACCGCGATGACGACGCCGCTGACGTTGACGGTGTTGACCCACTTGCGCCAGCCCTTGCGCACACGTTGACGGGGCATCAGGCATCCCCTCCCTTCGCCTGGTTCCGGAAGGCCCGGAGGAACAGCAGACACCCGGCCGCGACGATGATCGCGGTGGACGTCGCGATCGCCGCGCCCGGGCCGATGTTGATGTCCTGGAACAGGACCTTGTAGCCCATGATCGCGAGCGACTGGGTGGCGGTGCCCGGTCCGCCGTTCGTCAGCACGAAGGGCAGGTCGAAGACGCCGAACGCCTGCAGGATGCGGAACAGCACCGCGATCGTCAGCGTCGGGGTGAGCTGCGGCAGCACCACCCGCCAGAACGTCTGCCAGGTGCTCGCGCCGTCGAGCTCGGCGGCCTCGTAGTGGTCCTCGGAGATCTGCACGAGCCCGGCGAGCAGGATGATCGCCACGAACGGCGTCGTCTTCCAGATGTCCGCGACCATCAGGCCCGTGATCGCGGGCACCGGTTCACCGAGGATCACCGGGGCGTCCCCGAACAGGCCGAAGAACCACGTCGCGACACCGTAGGTGCTGTCGTAGATGTACTTCCACAGCTGCGCGTTGACGATGGTGACGAGCGACCACGGGATGAGCATGAGCGCGAGCATCCAACCGCGCGTGGCCCCGAGCCGCTCGAGCACGAGGGCGACGAGCATGCCGAGCACGAGCTCCACCGAGACGGTCACGACCGTGTACAGCACCGTGAACCCGAGGGCTCGGTACCAGTCCGCGCTCTGCAGCAGGGCCGCGTAGTTGCCGAGTCCGAACGACTGGATCGTGAACCCCTCGTAGCCGACCTCGACGTCCGCGAAGCTCAGGACGATCGAGTAGACCACCGGGAAGATCGTCACCGCCGCGACGACCAGGAGTGCCGGGGCCGCGAAGCCCCACGCGCCCCGCGCGCGGATACGGTCGAGACGTGACCGCCCGCTCAGGCGGGGCGGCGGGTCTTGGCGACCCGTGCCTCCCGGCCTGGTGCCCGACCGTGTGGCCGTGCCGGCGCTCACAGCGCTTCCCCCTGCAGGGCGAGCGCGATGGCCGAGGCCATCGTGCTCGTGCCGCCGTCGACGGACGCCTGTCCGCCGAGGATGCTGTTGCCGTTCTGGTACACGCCCTGCGAGACCTTCGGGTAGTACGCCGTCGACGTCGGACGGGGCACGAGCGTGATGCCGGCAGCGGTGTCGTACGTCGGGCGCTGCTGCTGCTTCGCGTCCTCGCTGACGAGCGACGCGCTGCGGGCCGGCAGCACGCCGCCCTCGCGGGTCAGGAACTGCTGCGCCGTCTCGCTCGACATCCAGCGTGCGAACGTCAGCGCCGCCGCGGGCTGCTGCGTGTGCGGGTTGATGTAGTTCCCCCACCCGCCGATGGTCGAGTGGTGCTCGTCCTGCCCGTCGAAGGTGGGACGGGCGGCGAGCCCGACCTTGCCCGCGACCTGGCTGTCCGGCCCGTTCGCGATGCCCCACGCGTACGACCAGTTGCGCAGGAACGCCGCCCGGCCGCCGGAGAAGGCGTCGTTCGTGTCCTGCTCCTGGTACGTCAGCGTGGCCCGGGGGCTCGCGCCGTCCGTGATCAGGGACCGCATGAACTCGAAGGCGCGCTTCGTCTCCGAGCTCGTCGTCTCGGGCTTCGTCAGGTCGTCGTTGAGCAGCGAGCCGCCGGCGTCCGCGACGAACTCGGTGACGTTGCAGGTGAGGCCCTCGTACACGTCGCCCTGGAACGCGAACCCGTAGCTGACGTCACCGGTGTCGACGAGCTTCGCGGCCGTCTCGCGCACTTCCTCCCACGACCCCGGCACCTGCAGGGAGTGCTTCGCGAGCAGGTCCTTCCGGTACAGGAAGAACGACTCGTCGATGTAGAGCGGGAACATGTAGTACGTCCCGTCGACGCTCGCCGCCTGCCGCAGGCCCTCGGGGAACTGGTCGAAGAAGTCCTCGCCCACGAGCTGGTTCACCGGGGTGGCGAGCTTGTTCTTCGCGAACTGCCCGGGCCACGCGACGTCGCCGAGGTAGACGTCCGGCGTGCTGCTGCCGGCCGCGATCTGCGTCGTCAGGCTCGTCCGGTTCGTGTCGGTGTCGCTCGGGGCGCTCACGATGCGCACCCGGATGTTCGGGTGCTCCTTCTGGAACTCGGCGATGAGCCGGCGCCGCAGGTCACCGCCGTCCTTCGAGGCGACCTGGCCCGCCCACCAGCTGATCGTCGCCTCGCCCTCTGGCGGGTCGGTGGGCCAGTCCTGGACCAGCGTGCGCTCGGGGCGCGTGGAGCAACCCGCGAGGAGCAGCACCCCCGCTCCCCCGAGCAGGAACATCCTGCGGTCGATGGCCATCCGTCCTCCTCGACGTGTGGTGCTGCGAACCTGTGCGTCCACACAACCAACGGACCCTGAGCGCCCGGTGGGCGCGCGCGGCGGGCGCGGGCGGCGGGCGCGGGCGGCGGGCGCGGGCGCGGGCGGGGCGCGGTGCCGAGCTTTCGCGCTGGGCGACAGTTCACGGGTTCGCGGCCCCGCGAACTGTCGCTCAGCCCGAAACGTGGGCACGGGCGGGCGGGAGGCCCGTGGCGGCGCCGGACCGCGCCTCCCGTCCGGCAGGTGGTCAGGCGGGGGCGGGGGCCGTGGACTCCGCGGTGCGGAGCGTGCACGGCAGCAGGAAGTGCGGCAGGTCGTCGGACGTGCCGTCGAGCTGCTCGATGAGGGCGTCGGCGGCCCGGATCCCGAGCTCCTGACCCGGCGCGACCATGGTCGACAGCCGCGGGTAGTGCTGGTCGGCGTTGGCCTCGGACGACGCGATGCTGAGCACGGAGACGTCCTCGGGGACCCGCCGCCCGGCGGTGTAGAGGCCGACCAGGACGCCGGCGGACGAGTCGTCCTTCATCACGAGCAGCGCCGTGACGTCGGGGTCCGCCGCGAGCAGGTCGCTCGTGGCCTGCCGTCCACCGTCGCTGCCCGGCCCGGCGGTGACGACCGTCCCGGCCAGCCCGCGTTCGGCGATCGCGCGCCGGAAGGTCGCCTCGACGCGCAGGTGCGGCGCGTAGCCGGCCATCGGGGTGCCCTCGAGGTCCTCGAGCACGAGTCCGAACCGGCGGTGCCCGAGCGTCTCGAGGTGGTCGAGGCTGTCCTCGATGGTCGTCTCGAAGTCGATGTCGACGAAGGGCAGACCGCTGCTGTCGCGGGTCCGGCCGATCAGGGTGAACGGCACGCCGAGGTCGGTGAGGACGGCGACGCGGGGGTCGTCCATCCGCACCTCCATCAGGATGACGCCGTCCACGAGCCCACCCGACACGAGGTCGTCGAGGTCGTTTCCAGCGGGGTCCACCGGCCAGAGCACCAGGTGGTAGCCCCGCTCGGATGCCCGTTCCGCCGCACTCATGAAGAACTGCGAGGTCGTCGGGCTGAAGCGGTTGCCGGTGGTCGGGAACAGCAGCGCGATGATCCGGGTCCGCCGGCTCGCCAGGGCCCGGGCGACGACGTTGCCGCGGAACTTCAGCTCGCGCATCGCGGTCTTCACCCGCGCGGTCGTGCCGGGGGTCACGTACTTCGTCCCGTTCACCACGAAGGACACGGTGGCGATCGAGACCCCCGCCCGATCGGCGACCTGCTGCATCGTGGCCATGGCGCTGATCCTAGCGCGCACGAAGTCAGAAAAGCGCTTTACAGGTGAAGCGCTTATCTGTTAGCTTCTCGCCCCAGGAGCACAGCGACGATGACGTCAGCGGCCTCGTCGATGCGTGCCTGCCCCAGCACCCGTCAAGAGAAGAGCTCTGCAATGAAGCAAAGATTCCCCTCCATGTCCCGCCGGACGCGCGCCCTCGTCGGCGCAGTCGCCGTCGTCGCCACGATCCCCCTGGTCCTGTCCGGGTGCTCCGGCTCCGGATCGGCCTCGTCGGGCGGCAGCAAGGCCCTGACGATCGAGGACTACTACGACGCGAACTACAACCCGGTCTACAAGCAGTGCGCGAAGGAGGTCGGCGCGACGGTCACGATCAACCACGTCGCCGGCGCCGGCCTGATCGCGAAGGTGCTGCAGCAGGCATCGTCGAAGACGCTGCCTGACGTCCTCATGCTCGACAACCCCGACGTCCAGCAGATCGCCTCCTCCGGTGCCCTGTCCGACCTGTCCGACTACGGTCTCGACGCCGACGGCGACGTGCCCGGTGTGAAGGCCGCGAGCACCTACAAGGGCAAGCTCTACGGCCTGCAGTCGAACACGAACTCCATCGCGCTCTACTACAACAAGAAGCTCCTGGCGGACGCCGGCGTCCAGCCGCCCAAGACGTGGGACGAGCTCAAGGCCGCGGCGAAGAAGCTCACCAAGGGCTCGACCTACGGCTTCGCGATGAGCAACATCAACACGTACGAGGGCACCTGGCAGTTCCTGCCGTTCTTCTGGTCGAACGGCGGTGACGAGAAGGACATCGCCACCGCGGACGCCACCCAGGCGCTGCAGCTCGTCGAGGACCTGCAGGACGACGGCTCGATGTCGAAGAGCTCGATCAACTGGGCCCAGGCGGACGTCAACAACCAGTTCCTGGCCGGCAAGGCCGCGATGATGATCAACGGTCCCTGGCAGCTGCCGGCGCTCAACGAGAAGAAGGGCCTCGAGTTCGACAGCGTGCCGATCCCGACGCGCACCGGCGAGGCCACGGTCGCACCGCTCGGCGGCGAGGCGTTCACCGTCCCGCAGACCGGCGACAAGGACAAGATGCAGCTCGCCGGCAAGTTCGTCGGCTGCCTCCACTCGCAGAAGATGCAGAAGACCCTGTCCGAGGTGAGCGGCAACGTGCCGACCAACCTCGAGGCCGGCGCCGCCTGGGCGAAGGACCACCCGCAGGTCGCGTCCTTCGTCACCACGGTGCAGACCGCCCGCGCGCGCACCGGTGAGCTCGGTCCCGACTGGCCCAAGGCCGCCACGAAGATCTACACCGCCGTCCAGCTCGCCCTCACCGGCAAGGCCAGCCCCGAGGCAGCGCTCAAGCAGGCGCAGTCGCAAGAGCAGTAGTCCACGGGGAGCCGGCCGACCGGTCGGCTCCCTCCGGCGTGCAGGAAAGGACCCCGGCGTGAGCGCCTCGACACAGACACGACCACGGACGATCCCGCCCGTGACGACACCCCGACCCGGGCAGCGACGAGCCCGGTTCCGATCCGGCGTGACCCGATGGCTCTTCGTGGTGCCAGCGGCGGTCTTCGTGGCCGTCTTCTTCGGCTACCCCGTGGTGAAGAACATCATCATGTCCTTCCAGGACTACACGACGGCGACCTTCTTCACCGGCGAGGCCCCCTGGGTGGGACTCGGCAACTACATCTCGGTGTTCCAGAGCTCGGTCTTCACGACGAGCCTCGTGAACACCGCCCTGTTCACGGCCGGCTCGATCATCCTGCAGTTCGTCATCGGGCTGAGCCTCGCGCTGTTCTTCCGTCGGCACTTCCCGCTGTCGGGCTTCCTGCGGGGGCTCCTGCTCCTGCCGTGGCTGCTGCCGCTCATCGCCTCGAGCGCGGTGTGGAAGTGGCTGCTCGACCAGGACAGCGGGGCACTCAACCAGCTCCTCGGCCTGGTGGGCATCGCCCCGGTCCCGTGGCTGGTCAGCCCGAGCCTCGCGCTCATCGCCGTCATCGGCGTCAACGTGTGGCTCGGCATCCCGTTCAACACGACGATCCTCTACAGCGGCCTGCAGTCCGTGCCGCCGGAGCTCTACGAGGCCGGGTCGCTCGACGGCGCCACCGGGTTCAAGGCGTTCTGGTACATCACGTGGCCGAGCATCCGGTCGGTGGTCAGCGTCGTGGTCGTGCTCGGGGTCGTCTACACGTTGAAGGTCGTGGACATCATCCTCGGCCTGACCGGCGGCGGGCCGGCGAACTCGACGCAGACCCTCGCCACGAACGCGTACCACCAGTCGTTCATCAACTTCCAGTTCGGCATCGGAGCCGCGGTGAGCAACGTGCTCATCGTCGTCTCGTTCGTCTTCGCGATGGTCTACATCGCGATCTCCCGGAAGGCGGTCGACGAATGAGCGTCGGACTCGCGAACCAGACCGTCACCGCCACCCGCGCGATCACGACGAAGCGGACCACCCGGGCACCCCGCCCGCGCGGTTCCGCCAAGGGCATCCCGTTCACGATCCTCGGGTGCGTGTTCCTCGCGATCATGGTGTTCCCCGTCTACTGGATGGTGAACACCAGCCTGCAGGCGACGTCCGGGGCCGCCACGGCGACGTGGTTCCCGTTCTCCCCCACCTTCGCCGGGTACGAGGCCGCGTTCGCCCAGCAGGGGCAGAACTTCCTGTCGAGCATGATCATCGGCCTCGGAACCGTCCTGCTGACGCTGGCCATCGCGACGCCGGCCGCCTACGGGCTGGCCCGGTTCCGGATGCGCGGCGGCCGGGTGTTCCTGCTCGTGCTGCTGATCACCCAGATGATCCCGGCGATCGTCATCGCGAACGCGCTGTACACGCTGTTCAACAACATCGGGCTGCTCAACAGCTACGTCGGGCTGATCCTGGCCGACAGCGCGGTCCAGGTGCCGTTCGCCATCCTGCTCATGCGGGCGTTCATGGAGTCGATCCCGCCGAGCCTGGTCGAGGCCGCACTGGTCGACGGCGCCAGCGACTTCCGGGCGTTCGTGTCGATCGTCGTGCCGATCAGCCGGAACGCCATCGTCACCGCGGCGCTCTTCACGTTCCTCGGCGCGTGGGGTGACTTCCTCATCGCACTGACCCTGACGTCGACGACCGCAGTGCGACCGATCACGCTCGGCATCTACAACTACATCGGCTCGAACGTCACCGACTGGGGACCCGTCATGGCGACCTCCGTGCTGGCCTCCCTGCCCGCTGCCGTCCTGCTGATCTTCGCGCAGAAGTACATCTCCGCTGGTGCCCTCGGCGGTGCCGTCAAGTGACGGCCCCGGACCGACGCCACCACGCAACCCAGCCAGAAAGGCACACCATGACCACCACCCCGCTGCGCATCACCGTCTGGGGCGAGAACGTCCACGAGCAGGTCGAGCAGCACGTCGCCGAGCGGTACCCCGACGGCATGCACGGCGCGATCGCCGACGGCATCCGCGAGAACCTGCCCGACGCCGTCGTCCGGACCGCCACCATGCAGGAAGCCGAGCACGGCCTGACCGACGAGGTCCTGGCCGCGACGGACGTCCTGACCTGGTGGGGGCACGCCGCGCACCAGGACGTCGACGACGCCGTGGTCGACCGGGTGCACAAGCACGTCCTGTCCGGCATGGGGCTGGTCGTCCTGCACTCCGGCCACTGGTCGAAGATCTTCGGCAAGCTGATGGGCACCACGTGCACCCTGCGCTGGCGGAGTGAACACGACCAAGAACTCGTCTGGACCGTCAACCCGCAGCACCCGATCACCCGCGGCGTCCCGAACCCGATCGTCATCCCCGAGCAGGAGATGTACGGCGAGTACTTCGACGTGCCGACCCCTGACGAGCTCGTCTTCATCTCGGGCTTCACCGGCGGCGAGGTGTTCCGGAGCGGCATGACCTACCGCCGCGGCCTGGGGAAGATCTTCTACTTCTCGCCCGGCGACCAGGACTTCCCCGTGTACCACCACAAGGACGTCCGCCGCGTGATCGCGAACGCGACCGAGTGGGCGCGGCCGGAGCGCGAGCGCGAGATCCCGACGCTCCGCCGGTACGACCTGGGCGAGTACTTCGAGGGCCAGCACTACCGCGGCCCGTTCGACGACGCGCCCGTCGACGACGCTCCGGTCAACGACGCCCCCGTCGACGACCACGCCGGAGCGCAGGCGTGACCGCGCTCCGCGTCCTGCAGGTCGGCGCCGGGGGCATGGGTCGGGCCTGGCTCAGCACCGTCGCCGCCGACCCCGACGTCGAGCTGGTCGGCATCGTCGACCTCGACCTCGACGCCGCGCGGGCCGGTGCCGAACACGCCGGCGATCCGAGCATCCCCGTCGGCACCGACCTGACCGTTCTCGCCGCCGAGACCGGTGCACAGGCGGTGCTCGACATCACCGTCCCGGTCGCGCACCACCCCGTCACGCTGCAGGCCCTGCACGCCGGGCTCCCCGTGCTCGGCGAGAAGCCCGCAGCGCAGACCGTCGCCGAAGCGCTGTCGCTCGCCGCGGCAGCCGAGGCCACCGGCAAGCTGTTCATGGTGTCGCAGTCGCGGCGCTACAACGACCAGCTCGTCGCGTTCCGCCAGCACGTGCGCGGCCTGGGCGCGATCGGCGGCCTGGGCACCCGGTTCGCCAAGGCCCCGCACTTCGGTGGCTTCCGCGAGCAGATGGACGACGTCCTGCTGCTCGACATGGCGATCCACGCGTTCGACTCCGCCCGCTACGTGCTCGAACGCGACCCGGTGTCGGTGTACTGCGAGTCGTGGAACCCGTCGTGGTCCTGGTACCGCGGCGACGCGGCGGCGGCAGCGGTCTTCGCCTTCGAGGACGACGTCCGGTACGTGTACGACGGCTCGTGGTGCGCACCGGGCGCCGAGACCTCGTGGAACGGCGACTGGCGGGCCTCGGGTGCCGCCGGCACCGCACTGTGGGACGGCGACCACGACCCGTCCAGTGACCTCGACGGCACCGCCGGTGCGCCGTCGGCCGCTGCCAGCGTGGGGCACGAGATCGCCGGGGCGCTGACGTCCTTCGTGCACGCCGTGCGTTCCGGCGAGACCCCGGACGGCGAGGTGCACGGCAACGTCATGAGCCTCGCCATGGTCGAGGCGGCGATCGCGTCGACCCGCACCGGGCAGCGCATCGTCATCGACGAGGTGCTCGAGCGCGCACACGTCGAGGCACTCGCCGCCGAGCGGCACGACGCGGTCCGCGACCGCCTGGCGGCGTGGAGCTCGGTGCGCGAGGCCCTGCGCACCCCCGTGCCCACGCCGTAGGCGCGCCGGCACGCCCGCCCGGCACGCCCGCGCGTGTTCCCCCGAGGTTCCGAGATCTCGGCATGTCGGCGGCCGTCAGGCTCCCGATCGGAACCTCGGCGGACGTGAGCGGCGCGTCGCGGGACCGCGACCGCTCCTGTCGAGCGCGGCGCGTGCGGTGGACGTGACCGAGGACGGACGGGAGGCCCGTGGCGACGCCGCCACGAGCCTCCCGTCCGCCTGTTCCACGATCACGGCGCGCCGGTTACGGTGTCCCTGTGCACGGACAACGGTCGTCGGACAGTGGCACGACCGCGCAGCCGGTCGTGGTGGTGGCCGCCGACCCGCGGCGACGGACGGGGCGGACTCCGTGGGGGCGCGTCCTCGTCGGGGTCGTCCTCGCCGCCGTGGTCGGCGGAGCCGCCGTCGCGACCGCCGGGGCACTCGTCTCCCAGCGCATCGCCGAGTCGTTCGCCGTCCGCGACGCGACCACCGACACCGCGGCGTTGGCACGGGTCGTGGTCGAACCGGCGCTGCTCGACGTGATCGCCGACCCGGCCGCGAACGACGCCGATCACGCCGCCGCCCGAACCCGACTGGACGACGCGGTCGCCGGCGAGCTCCGGGCCGGATCGGCCGTGCGCATGAAGCTCTGGGCCGCGGACGGGACCGTCCTGTGGTCCGATGAACGGCGGCTGGTCGGCGAGCGGTTCCCGCTGTCCGCCGAGGACCTCGAGGCACTGGAGTCCGACCGGTCGGACGCCGAGGTGTCCGACCTCGACGAGCCCGAGAACCGCTACGAACGCGGACACGGGCCGCTGCTCGAGGCGTACCAGGCGGTGCACACGCCCGCGGGGGAAGCGCTGCTGTTCGAGGCGTACCAGCCCTACGACGACGTGCTCGCCCGAGCTGCGGACCTGCGGGGGTCGTTCGCCGCCCTGGCGTTCGGCGTCGTCGCCGTCGTGCTCGCACTGCTCGTCCCGTTGCTGCTCTGGCTGCTCGTCCGCATCCGTTCCGGCCAGCGGCTGCGCGAACGGCTCCTCGGGCGCGCGCTCGACGCCGAGGCCGCCGAACGTCGCCGGATGGCCGCGGAACTGCACGACGGCCCGGTGCAGGACGTCGCCGGCCTCGCCCTCTCGCTGGGCGCCGACCCCGCCACGCGCGACGCCGCGGTCGTGCTCCGGTCGGCGGTGTCATCGCTCCGGACGTCGATGTCGACGATCCGTCCAGCGGCCCCGACGCCCGACGGACTCGCTCCCGCGCTCGAGGACGCCTGCGCACGGGCTCGCGCCGCCGGACTGACCACGGTCATCCGCTCGCCCGACGTCGTCGACGCCTCGCCGGCGGCGCTCCTCGCGGTCGTGCGGTTCGTCCGCGAGGCCGTCTGGAACACCGTCAAGCACGCCGGGGCGAGCCGCGTCGAGGTCACGGTGGACCGGTCCGGAGCCGTCGTGCGGGTGGTCGTGGCCGACGACGGCACCGGGTTCGACCCGGCGCTCGTCGTCGGCTCGATCCGCGCCGGGCACCTCGGGACGACGCTGCTGCGCGAGGTCGCCGAGGACACCGGCGGCTCCCTGCGCCTCAGCACCGGGTCCGGCACCGGCACCACCTGGGAGCTCGAGGTCCCCGCGGACACCGAGGACCTGCGGTGAGGGTGCTCCTGGTCGACGACCACGCCCTCGTCCGGGGCGGCCTGCGCGCCGTCCTCGCGACGACCGACGACTGCGCGGTCGTCGGCGAGGCGTCGACGGGCGAGGACGCCGTGGCGCTCGCCCCCGTGCTCCGACCCGACGTCGTGGTGATGGACCTGTCGATGCCGGGCGCCGGCGGGGTCGAGGCCACCCGGCAGGTGCGCGCCCTGCTGCCCGATGTCCGGGTGCTCGTCCTCACGACCTTCTCCGACGACCACCACGTCCGAGCCGCACTCGCCGCGGGCGCGACCGGCTACCTGCTCAAGGACGCCTCCCCCGACGAGGTCGTCGCCGCGGTCCGCGCCGCTGGCCGGGACGAGACGCCCATCGACCCGCGGGTGGCCCGTGCGCTCCTGCCCGGGGCCGCGCCCGCCGACCCGGCTCCGGACCTGCCCCCGCGCGAGCGAGACGTCCTGGTGCGGCTCGCTCGCGGACTGTCGAACCGGCAGATCGCCACCGAGCTCGGGATCGCCGAACGGACCGTGAAGGTGCACGTCGGTTCGTTGTTCCGGCGGATCGGGGTCGCCGACCGGACGAGCGCCGCACTCTGGGCCCGCGACCACGGCTGGTGACCGGGTACTAGTACCAAGGTCCGATGGTGCCGTCGACCGGGTCCGGCGACGATCGACGTGTACGGGCCACCCCGGCCCCTCCCCAGGAGGCACCCATGCACGCCGCACCCACGAACCCGGCTTCCACGCACACCGTGCGCACGCGCCGCCGACTCACCGGCATCGCCGCCGCGGTCTCCCTCGGCGCCGTGGCCGCAGCCGCCCTCGTCGGGGTCTCCCCCGCGAACGCGTCCGGCAAGACCTCGACCGGTGGCGACTACACCGTCACGGTGAACGGGACCACGACGAACCCCGCAGTGGGCAAGGACTTCAAGGTCAAGGGCGTCGCCGTCTCGGGCTCGATCAAGGTCCGTGGCAAGCACAACGGCTTCGACATCCGCATCGCCGACCTCGGCGTGTACGACTACACCCTGACCGGTGCGGCGGACACGCAGCGGATGGTGACGAAGCCGACGGTGGTGTTCGCCTCGAAGGTCCCGTCGCTCACCGCCGGCCAACTCGCCGGCGCCGAGCTGGCGTCGCTCGACGTGAAGGACGACACCCTGGTCGCGATCTTCTCGACGAGTCTGGGCAAGTACAAGATCCAGGCGAAGGACGGCGCCCAGGGCGGCGTCTTCCAGATGGAGACCGAGTTCGCCGGCCCGGTGACGTTCACCCACACGCTCGGTGCGGGACTCTTCTACTTCACGAACCCTTACACGGGCAAGATCAACTTCGGCGACGGCGTCGCGGCAGTGGCGTCCGGCAGTGGTTCGCACCAGATGCTCCTCGGCAAGGACAGCCCGCAGGTCGCCACGAAGACGTCGCAGACCGCGACGACC
Organism: Curtobacterium sp. PhB128; assembly: GCF_004340725.1. Taxonomy (NCBI): domain Bacteria; kingdom Bacillati; phylum Actinomycetota; class Actinomycetes; order Micrococcales; family Microbacteriaceae; genus Curtobacterium; species Curtobacterium sp. PhB128. Next base: position 32,944 of record NZ_SLUR01000010.1, on the reverse strand, counting down.
ACCACGTGGACCGTCCAGCCCGGTGGCCGGCTGGGCGGCGTGCTCGGCGAGGACGCCGTCGAGCTGTCGCAGGGTGCCACCAACTGCACGAGCGACTGCCAGGCGCAGAACCAGATCCGCGGCTCGCTCCCCGTCCCGCCGGACCCGGTGAACCCGACGCCGTTGGTGGTCGCGGTCCGCTGACGCGACCCGGAGACGGACGGGAGGCCCGTGGCGACGCCGCCACGGGCCTCCCGTCCATCGGTGCGCGCGTCAGCGCGGGATGACCGAGAACAGGAACTTCTTCCGCACCATGTACCAGGCCAGCAGGATCAACGCCGAGTGCACCACGAAGCCGATCCAGAAGTCGCCCCACGGCACGCCGGGGATCGACGCGATCGCCAGCGCGAAGAACACCTGCCACACGAAGACGTAGAGGCTCGCCTGCCCGATCGGGATCCAGAGCCAGCCGATCGCCGTCGAGATCGGCTTCCAGAACACCGTCAGGATCGCGTACGAGACGATCGCGAAGAACGCGATGTCGACCAGTCGGCCCCACTGCAGGTCCACCCGCTGGTACGCCGTGTTGTACAGGTCCTCGTACATCGACGCCGGGAACGGGACCGGTGTGAACCCGGCGTGGTTCGCCGCCCAGACGTACACCAGGAACGCCGCGTAACCGCCGACACCGATGCCGACCAGGACCTTGCCGAGCCGCCCGGTGAGCGCGCCGATGATCTGCCGTCGGTAGTACCCGAGCACCAGTCCGTGGGTGAACACGACCTGCCAGGTGAGCAGCGGGAACACCGCCTCGAACTGCGAGTTCAGCGGGCGGAACTCCGGGTTGAGCGCCTGGAACACGTACAGCGCCCAGCTCACGACGAGCACCACCCACCAGAAGCCGCGGCGGATCAGCCAGAGCAGCGGTGGGATGAACAGGCTCAGCACCACGAACAGACCCATGATGTTGAACGGCCACGGGCCCATCTCGAGCAGCAGGAACTGTCGGATGGCGTACCACGGCGGCGGGTAGCCGAGCAACTGCATCGCGTTCGGGTACAGGTCGTACACCCGGCCCTCGGCACCGACGCCCCCGGTGCCGGTCCCCCGGTCGGTGAACGTCGTGATCGCGTCGGTGTTCAGGAACGGGACGAAGCTCAGCGCGAAGACGACCGCGATCACCACGAGCGTGACGAGGTACTGCTTGCGGGCACGCTTCCACGCCCCGATCGCGGCCGCCCACTCGCCGAACTTCTTGATGGCGAACGGGTAGGTCATGCCGAGGACCATGCCGGACAGGAACACGAACATCTCGGCACCGGTGATCGCACCGACCGCGTGCAGCGTGAGGTACGAGTACGGCCCGCCGATCTCGATGTGGGTGATCACCACCGCCAGGATGATGAACCCGCGGAACAGGTCGAGCCGCAGGTCACGCCCGGGTTTGCCGTCGTCGGGGTAGCGCCAGCTCGGCAGCAACCGTCCGAACAGCCCGCTCAGCAGGAACACCACCGCCAGGCCCACGGCGACCCAGACGATCCACGCCATCTGGTCGCCGCCGGTGTCGTACTGCTGGTCGGTCGCGGCGTTGCCCTGCTGCGTGGTGATGCGGTCGGTGACGGGCCCGAAGGCGAAGTGGTCGCCGCGCTCGAGGTCGGTGCGGAACGACCCGGCGATCCCGGGCACCGCCGTGTCGCGCCAGTCGGCGACACGGTTCCCGGCCTCGGGCTCGCGGCGGTTCGTCTCGAGGAAGGTCACGCCCCGGATCAACGGGCGGTCCTGGACCGAGGCGATCACCTGCCGCCACCAGCCCTGCTTGACCGGGAGCTCCGCGTCACCCCGGCGGGTGTGGTCGTACAGCGCCCCGGTGTCGAGCAGCATCGACCGGTCGCCGTCGACGGCGAACCGGTCGTAGAAGCTGTCCGCCTGCTGCTGCTCGTAGCCCCACGTCTCGTCGAACCGGGACTCGACCTCGCCACGCTCCGGCACGTCGTTGCGGGTGAGGGGGACGTCACGACCGGCGGCTTCGGTCGACTTGCCCTTGCCGAAGTAGTACATCGACAAGCCGACCCAGTCGACCGAGGCGTCGCCCGGCCAGTACGGCTCGTAGGGGTCGTCGGCCGCGGTCAGCTCGCCGTCGCCGTTGGTGTCGAGCTTCGCGACGTCGGTCGCGGAGAGGTCCGCCAGACGTCCCGCAGACTCACCGAACGGGTACCCCGCGCCGTACGACGGCGACCACACCATGCGCGCGTCGGAGTCGCCGCCGTGCACCGCGGTCGCGAGCGTCCGGAACGCCTGCACGAACTGGGTCGGCTGCTGCCCCCAGCGCACCCATGTGCCGTTCATCTGCGGCGCGAACCGCACGAGCACCTGGGTGTCGTACTGGTCGTGGATCTCCTGGAACGCGGTGTTCGCGGCGCGGGCGTCGGCGGCGTCGAGTGACCGGAGCGACTGCCCGGGCTCGAGGCTCACGACGAGGACCGCGCCCTGCGTCGCCGCGGCACGCGTCGCGCGGAGGAGCTCTCGCCTGGCCGAGCGGTCCAGCGGGTAGTCGATCTCCACCCCGTACATCGACGGCGTCGCACCGAGCCGTCCCTCGTACCCCGCCGGGGAGTCGTCGCCCCAGTCGAGGTCCGGGCCGAACCACGTCGTCCCGCTCGCCGGCTCCGCGGCCGTGTGCACCGTCACCGCGGACGCCGGCAGTGCACCGCCGAGCAGGAGCGTCGCGATCGTGACGAGGACGGCGACCACGCGGGCCGCCAGCAGCCTCACCGGTCGCACACCAGCGTCCAGACGTTGTGCCCGTGCTCGTGCCGGTGCTCCAGGCGGTCGAGGGCGGCGATCGCGAGCGCCAGACCGCGTCCGCTCTCCTGCTCGACGTCGGCCATCGTGACGGCGCTCAGGTCGATGTCCACGGGCAGACCGTTGTCGGTGAGCTCCGCGGTGAGCGCTCGGTCGGTCGACTCGAGCCGCACGGTGTAGCGCCGACCGGTCTCCTGGTCGGAACGGATCGTGTGCTCCACGATGTTCGCCGCGACCTCGGCCAGCGCGGTCTCCAGCGCGAAGCGGAGCCGGGCATCGTCGATGCCGAGGCCGTCCCACCAGACGCCGAAGCGGTCCTGGACCTCGTCGAGCGACACGGGCGTCGCGGCGACGTCGAAGGTGGTCTCGGCGTTCACAGTGGTCCTCCGGCGGTGCTCGACTCGTGCTCTGACTGGACTCCCGTGCCCGGGCCGCGGTAGAGCACGGCCCGGATCACGATGCTGAAGATGAACAGGTCGAAGACGACCCACGCGGTGTTGACGAGCGGCGCGATGCCCGACGCCTGCCCGGTCAGGTAGCGGATGCCGATCAAGATCAGTGCCGCGACCAGCGCCCCCATCGCGATGAGCTGCGGCTTGACGAGGTCCCACCGGGGCTTCTGCTCGGTCTCGTCGCGCACCTTCGGCGTGACCCGGAACCCGAGCGGCTTGCCGCGGAACACGTTCTCGAACGCACTCGTCACCGCCTCGATCCACACCGGGAACAGCGCGAGCGAGTACTGCTGCCCGCGCCACGTCGGTCTGCCGGCGGCCACCACCCAGAACAGCAGCTGGTTGAGCACGAGGAACGGGATCAGCCGGGCGAAGAAGTCGACGCTGTAGGCCTGCACCGGGACGACGCCGAACGACAGGCAGAGCACCGGGGCCGCGATGTAGACGATCGCGGCGAACCCGGACAGGTAGCTCCACATCGTCGAGAAGTACATCAGGCGCTGCCCCCAGGACAGGCCCTTCTGCACCAGCGGGTTCTCGCGGAAGAACACCTGCATGGTGCCCTGCGCCCAACGGAGCCGCTGCACGAGCATGGTCGGCAGGTCCTCCGGCGCCAGGCCCTTCGCCAGGATCTCGTCGTGGTACGCCGACTTCCAGCCGAGCCCGTGCAGCCGCATGGCGGTCGCCATGTCCTCGGTCACCGAGATCGTCGCCAGCGGCATGATCGGCTGCGCCTCGTCGTCGCGGTTGACGTCGAGTGCCCGTGCGAGGACCGCGATCGACTCGATGGCCGCCACGGGCGATGCGTCGCGCCGCCCGAGCACGTCGAGCGCGGCGTCGTCGAGCCCGGCGAAGGTGTTCGCGTCGGTCGACATCGCGGCGAGCTCCTGCAGGTCGTTCCGCACCGACTCGAGGTCGGCGGCGGCGAACCGGAAGGCGATCGTGTCAATCCCCCGCTGGAACGCGTAGGTGACGTCGCCGAGCGGTTCACCGGCCCGGACCTGGTCGCGAGCGCGGTCGACGACGGCTTCGGCCTCGTCCAGGGCGCCGAGCACCCGCGGGTCCGTCTCGGTCTCACGCGCACGGGCCAGCAGCTTCCGCGACGTCGTGATCGTGCGCTGCACCGAGGCCTCGACCTCGACCACGTAGCGGGAGATGCCGAGCTGCATCAGGGCCTCGCGCCGCAGGATCGCGTTCGACCCGCAGAAGAAGGCGGCGTTCCAGCCGTCCTTCGACTGCTGGATCGGCCCGTAGAACAGCGGCGCCTGACTGCCGAGCAGGTCCGCCTCGGGAACGTTCTCGAACCACTGCGGCGTCTGCACGAGCGCCATCCGCGGGTCCTTGAAGTAGCCGAGCGTGCGGTCGAGGATGCCGGGCTCTGGTACCTGGTCGGCGTCGAGGATGAGCAGGAACTCGCCCTGGGTCGCGAGCAGGGCGTTGTTGAGGTTGCCGGCCTTGGCGTGCCGGGGACGATCGATCCAGTCGGCACCGCGGGTGATGACACCGATGCCGAGCGAGTCGGCGGCCGCACGCATCTCGGGGCGGTTGCCGTCGTCGAGGATCCACGTCGTGTGCGGGTGTGTGATCGCCTGCGCCGCACGGGCCGTGCGCACGACCATCTCGACGGGTTCGTTGTAGGTGGTGATGAAGACGTCGACCGTGACGTCGGAGGACGGCTTCGTCGGGGGCTCACCGCGCTCGCGCAACCGCCACGCACCGAACGCGAACAGGAGCGAGTCGATCACGCTGTAGGTCTCGGCCAGGATGAGCGGCACGGCGATCCACCAGGAGTGCCAGTTCACCGAGGCGGCCCAGCGCCAGACGACGTAGTTCACACCGGCGATCGACGCCAGGAGTGCGACCGTGCGCACCGTGACGAGTCGACGGCGAGCCGTGCCGGTGGTGAGCCGGCGGCGGTCCTGGCGGCTGACGTCGAGCGCCGTCACCGGGTCGCTCCGTCTGCGGGGTCGCCGGCCGAGCTGCGTCGCAAGGGTGCCTCCTGATCCGCGCGGACCCCGGCCGCAGCGCACGCCCGGGTGTGGTGCCGTCCGGCAGCTGCCCAGGGGACACCGTTCCGGCCGTCCGCTCCGGTCGTCGGGCACGACCTCAGCGTAGGGACCTGTCTACCGCAGTGACCGGCACTCTGTCAGGCCCCGAGTGCGAGTCGTGGACAACGGCCCGGGCCGACCGCACGACCGGGTCAGAACGCGGCGGCGAACCCGAGGTCGTCGGCGAGCCGCGCGATCACCTGGTCGAAGTAGGCGGCACCGTCGGACACCGAGCCGACGAAGTGGCCGAAGAGCTCGAACGAGATCGTCCCGAACACCGTCGACCAGGCCATCAGGGTGCGGACCAGGACCTCGTCGGGCAGTGCGACGCCGAACGACCGCAGGGTGGTCACTGCGTCCGCGACGGCGGGACCGGCCACCCCGGGAGCCGCCGTGGGCGCGGCGGGTGATCCGGGCCTCCCGTCCGCCCCCGACGCCGACGTGACGTCCCCGCCGGGCGCGACCGCATCGGCCACCACCCGCACCAGCGCGAGCGTCGTCCGCGCGGCGGGCACGACCGTCTCGCGCGGTGCGGCGTATCCCGGCACGGGCGACCCGAACAGCAACGCGAAGTCGCCCGGGTGCGCGACGGACCACGATCGGATCGCGCGGCACGCGGCGACCCAGCGCGCACCCGGTTCCGGGCCGGCCGCGGCGTCAGCAGCTTCGACCGCTGCGCCGAGTTCGTCGTAGTCGACGATGAGCAGCGCCGTCAGCAGGTCGTCGCGGCTCGGGAAGTACCGGTACACCGCGGACGACACCATGCCGACGTCGCGGGCGACGGCGCGGAGACTGAGCGCTGCGGGCCCCTCGTCGGTGAGGCGGGTGCGCGCGGCGGCCAGGATGTCCGCTCGGATCGTCTGCCGGGCGAGCTCGCGTGCTGTCGGTGCCATCCGGTCACCATGCCACACGAGAGCACTGCACACAAATGAGAGCAGTGCTCTTGCTATTTCGTGTCCGAGCGCGCATCCTGGTTGCGAGAGCACCGCTCTCGCTACGAGAACGGAAGCAGGGACCATGTCGCACCACCACCTCGTCATCGGCGCCGGCCCGGTGGGCCGCCACGTCGCCGCGCTGCTCGCCGAGCGCGGCGAGCACGTCACCGTCGCCACCCGCTCGGGTCGCGACACCGGCCTGTCGGGGGTCGGACACCTCGCGCTCGACGCCTCCGAGGCCGAGGCACTCACCCGGGCAGCCGACGGCGCCGCCGTGCTGTACAACTGCGCGAACCCCGGCGACTACACCCAGTGGGAGCGCACCTGGCCACCGCTCGCGGCGTCGATGCTGACCGCTGCCGAGCGGACCGGAGCCGTCTACGCCATCACCGGGAACCTGTACCCGTACGGCCCGGTCGACGGCCCGATGCGCCCCGACACACCGGACGCGGCGACCGACCACAAGGGGATCCTCCGCGCACGGCTGTGGGCCGATGCCCTGGCCGCGCACCGTGCCGGACGCATCCGCACGGTCGAGGTCCGCGCTTCGGACTACGTCGGGCCGGGCATCGGGGCGAACGGACACGTCACGCGGGTGCTGCCGGCCGCACTGCAGGGGAAGGCCGTGACGATGATCGGCAGGACCGACCTGCCGCACACCTTCACCGACGTGCTCGACGTCGCCAGGACCCTGGTGGCGGCAGCCTCGGACGAGCGCACGCACGGCCGCACGTGGATGGTGCCGAGCAACGCTCCTCGCACCCAGCGGCAGGCGCTGACCGAGGTGCTGGCCGCGGCGGGCAAGGCACCCGTGGCCGTCCACCGGATGCCCGCGGCGGCGATCCGTGCGCTCGGGGTCGTGTCACCGATGATGCGGGAGCTCGCCCAGATGAGCTACCAGTGGACTGCGCCGTACGTGGTCGACGATGCCGAGAGTCGCGCGGTGTTCGGCATCGAGCCGACCCCGTGGGACGAGGTGTGTCGGCGGACCGTGGCGGGGGTGGCGTGAGGCGGGCTGGGGGGCGCTGCGGGGGCGGGCGGCGGGGGCGGGCTGCAGGCTGCGGCGCCGCCGAGGTTCCACAACATGCCGCCAGTGTGCCGCCGAGGTTCCACGGAGCGGCCGAGAGCGCGCCGAGGTTCCGAGATCTCGGAACCTCGGACCTCGTACCCTGCTCCCCCACCCCGCGCCCCACCCCGCGACACCGGGTGGCGCCGAGGTTCCACAACAAGCCGCCAGTGTGCCGCCGAGGTTCCACGGAGGGACCGAGAGAGCGCCGACACTCCGAGATTTCGGAACCTCGGGCCGGCACCCGCCCCACCGCCCACCGCACCACCCCGCCGCACGCCCCCCCCCGCCCGGAACACAGGACGGGGTGGGACGCGCCGTTGCGTCCCACCCCGTCCTGCCTCGGTCTGCCGGTCAGATCACCAGCAGCCGCGAGTACTGCGCCGACGACAGCTGCTGCGCAGCCCCGCCGGAGGCCGGCACGCGCCACAGCCCGGCCGAGGGCCCGCTGTCGACGTTCGCGAACACGTCGCCGTCGTCGGAGGCGGCACCCGTGTTCGCCCCGCGCGACCCCGCCGTGATGCCGGAGACCGCCACGGTGGACTTCCCACTGGAGCCGACCACGAGCTTGTCCGGGATCGTGCGGTCGACCTTGCAGCCGGCCGGGCTGGTCGGGTACTCGGCGGGGGCGCTGCACCACTCGGCGGACTGCAGCAGCGAGAACCCGTCGGCGTTGGCCGCCGCGTACTCGAACGCCAGACGGGGCTCGATCCGCGTCAGCGCCGTGGCGCCCGGCTTCAGCTGGTACCAGGCCCACGAGCCGGCGCCACCGGGAGAACGGATGTCGACGTACACGTTGCCGTGCGAGTCCGCGAGGACCGCTGCGGGGTACCCGACACCGGAGCTGCCGGGGAGGGTGATCGCCCGTGGGCTCGTGCCGGTGCCCACGACGATCGGGGAGATCTGCGAACCACCGACGGCGACGACCTTGCCGTCGGGGGTGACGGTCCAGAACCGCTGGCCGCTGCCCGTGGCAGTCAGGTCGAGCACGGTCGTCGCGGTGGAGCTGCCGACGGGGAGCTTCTGCACTGCCCCCGTCACCGAGTCGATCCAGTACAGGTTGCCGGCGACGTCGGAACGCAGGTCGGCGGTCAGGTGCAGCCCGGTCGCCAGCGTCCGCGTGGCACTGCCGTCGGCGGGGTGGAACAGGATGGAGGTGCGGTCGGCCGAGGGGGTGAACACGTCGCCGACGTCGTCCGCGGCGAAGCCCGTCCCGTTGGCCGCGACGACCTTCCCGGCGCCGGAACCGTCCTCGGCGAAGCGCACGACGTTTCCGGATGCGTCGAGGGCGAACAGCGACTGCGTCGTGTCGACCACGGACGGCGTGGTGTAGCGGACCAGGATCGTGCGGCCGGACTTCTTCGCGCCGATCGCTCGGACCGAGAACTTGTAGGTCGTCTTCGGCGTCAGGTCACCGAAGCGGTCGGACCGCGCCTTCGCCGGCAGCCGGTCGACGCCGTTGCCGGGCTGGTGCTGCGCGGGGGCGATCGTGACCTTCCAGCCGGTCACCTTCGCGCCCGACTTCGGGGCGCCCCAGGCCACGGTCGCGCTGTCGCCGGCTCCGGTGACCCGGACGGTGGTGGGCGCTCCGGGCGCCGAGGACGAGGGGGCTGCCGTCGCCGGCGCCACTCCCCCGATGACGAGCGCCGCCGCTGCTGCGACGGTGATGAGTGCTCGGTACACGTTCGTTCCCCTGCCTTCTCCGCGGCTCCCTGCGTCACGGCTCCAGGTATCACAGCACCGCTCGGACGCCAGGGGAATGGATCCGAGCGTGATCTGCGGTTCCCCGCACCGCAAGGCTGGTGACGCACCGCCGGCACGCGGGACGGCCGCGGCGGGAGACGCGACCGGACGACGGACGGGAGGCACGGTGCCAGCTGGCACCGTGCCTCCCGTCAAGAGGTGGTCGCGTCGAGGACGCGGCTCGCGTCAGTAGCGGGGCTTGCGCTCCGGACGCTCGTCGCGGCGGCCGCCACCACGGCGGTCGGGCTTGATCTCGATGAGCTTGCCGCTGATCCGGGTGTCGGTCAGGCGGTCGAGCACGCCGCCGTCCATGTCGGCGGGCAGCTCGACGATCGAGAAGTCCGGCTGGATGCGGATCGCACCGAAGTCGTCGCGGCGCAGGCCGCCCTCGTTGGCGAGGGCGCCGACGATCTGGCGCGGCTCGACGCGGTGACGGCGGCCGACCTCGATGCGGTAGGCGGTCATCGGCTGCGAACGGCGGGGCGCACGGTCCCGGTCACGGTCGCCGCCACGGTCGCTGCGCGGGCCGCGGTCGTCACGTGCACCGCGGTCGTCGCGCTCGCCACGACGGGCGTCGCGCTCCATCTGCGTGCGGAGGGCGTCGTCGGCTGCGGTCAGGAGCAGCGGCGAGTCGCCCTGCGCCACGACGGCCAGGGCGGCGGCGACGTCGTCCGAGGGGACGTCGTGGTGCTCGACGTAGTGCGCGATGACGTCGCGGAAGGCAGCGATGCGACCCTGGTCCTCGAGCGCCGCGGTGATCGCGTCGTCGAAGCGGGTCAGGCGCGTCTCGTTGACGTCGTCGATCGTCGGCAGCTGCATCTGGGTGAGCGGCTGCTTCGTGTGGCGCTCGATCGCGGAGAGCAGGCGACGCTCGCGGGGGGTGACGAAGCTGATCGAGTCACCCGAGCGGCCGGCACGACCCGTGCGGCCGATGCGGTGCACGTAGGACTCGATGTCGACCGGGATGTCGTAGTTCACGACGTGCGTGATGCGGTCGACGTCGAGGCCACGGGCGGCGACGTCGGTGGCGACGAGGATGTCGAGCTTGCCGGACTTCAGCTGGTTGACGGTCCGCTCGCGCTGGGCCTGGGCGACGTCACCGCTGATGGCGGCTGCGGCGTAGCCACGGGCCCGGAGCTTCTCGGCCAGGGTCTCGGTCTCGCTCTTGGTGCGGACGAAGATGATCATGCCCTCGAAGTCCTCGACCTCGAGGATGCGGGTCAGGGCGTCGACCTTCTGCGGGTACGAGACCATCAGGTAGCGCTGCGTGATGTTCGCGGCGGTCTTGGTCTTGGTCTTGACGGTGATCTCGGCCGGGTCCGTCAGGTACTGCTGCGAGATGCGGCGGATCTGGGCGGGCATGGTCGCGGAGAACAGGGCGACCTGCTTGTCGTCGGGGGTGTCCGCCAGGATCGTCTCGACGTCCTCGGCGAAGCCCATCTTGAGCATCTCGTCGGCCTCGTCGAGCACGAGGTACTTCAGCTCGGACAGGTCGAGCGTGCCCTTCGCCAGGTGGTCCATGATGCGACCGGGCGTGCCGACGATGACGTCGACGCCGCGGCGCAGGGCGGACAGCTGCACGCCGTACGCCTGACCGCCGTAGACCGGCAGGACGTGGACGTGCTTCATGTGCGACGCGAACTGCTCGAACGCCTCGCACACCTGCAGGGCGAGCTCACGCGTCGGGGACAGCACGAGGGCCTGCGGCTTCTTGCTGCCGGGCTCCATGCGGGACAGGATCGGCAGCGCGAAGGCGGCGGTCTTGCCGGTTCCGGTCTGCGCGAGGCCGACGACGTCGCGGCCGTCGAGCAGTGTGGGGATGGTGGCTTCCTGGATGGCGGAAGGGGTTTCGTAGCCGATGTCCTTGACGGCCTTGAGCACAGCATCGCTCAGGCCGAGATCGGCGAAGGTCACCACGGGCCCCTCGTCGGTGGTCTCGGTGGTGGTGGCGGTGTCCGTGCTCATACACCAACGGTATCTCGAATGCACGCTCCGCAGTGACCGGAGGGCGTGCGGACGGGAGGAACGGGGCGGGCCCGCCCCGCGCCTCCCGTCCTCTTGTTGGTCACGTCACGGGCGCGTGGTGCCGATCCCGAGGACCGCGTCGGCCCGGTCGTTCAGTCGCGTGAGCATCTCGGCGAGCGAGCGCAGCTCATCCGAGGCGAACTCCTCGGTGAGGTCGTCGAAGACCTCGGCACCGGCGGCGTCGAGCTGGTCGAGCAACTGCTTGCCCGCGGGTGCGAGCGAGACCAGGGTCGCTCGGCCGTCGGCGGGGTCCGGCGAGCCGACCAGGTGCTCGGCCTCGACCAGCGACGCCACTCGGCGACTGATCACCGGGCGGGACAGGCCCGTCGCGTCGGCGATCGCGGTCGCACGGACGGGTCCGTGACCGGCGACGGCTCGCAGGATCACCCGCGCGGTCGGGTCGAGGCCGCCGCTGGACTCGATGAGCGAGGAACGCAGGGTCTGCCGGACCCACAGCCGGTCGAGCTGGGATCGCAGGAGTCGCTCGGCGGCACGCCGGTCGTCGCACATGGGGCCAGCGTAGTGGGCACATTTAGTTGCTTGCTGGAAGCAACAGATGTATCGTTGCGCGGTCTGCAAAGTTACACAGCACGAAAAAGGAGTTCGATGACCGCCACCGCACCCGTCCAGGTGCAGCACGGTCGGCACACCGCCGAGGCCCCAGCAGCCTCCGGCGGGACCGGCCCGCAGCCCCTGATGACCCACCGCCAGATCCTCCTGGTGATCTACGGCCTGATGGCGGGCATGTTCCTGTCGTCCCTCGGCCAGACGGTGTTCGGCACGGCGATCCGCACCATCGGCGACGACCTGCACGGCCTCGACCAGCAGGCCTGGGTCACCACGGCCTACCTGATCACCTCGACGATCGCGACGCCGATCTACGGCAAGCTCTCCGACATCTTCGGCCGCCGGCCCCTCTACATCTTCGGCATCGTCGTGTTCATCCTCGGCGCCGTCCTGTCGTCGATGTCCACCTCGATGCTCATGCTCGCGGCCTTCCGCGCCGTGCAGGGCATCGGTGCCGGTGCGCTCATGTCGCTGCCGCTCGCGATCATGGGTGACATCCTCGCCCCGCGCGAACGTGCCAAGTACCAGGGCTACTTCCTCGCCGTGTTCGGCATCTCGTCCGTCATCGGGCCGCTCATCGGTGGGCTGCTCGCCGGTTCCTCCGAGATCCTGTGGATCACGGGATGGCGCTGGGTCCTGCTGATCAACGTGCCGATCGGTGTCGCCGCGCTCCTCATGGTCATCGTCTTCCTGCACCTGCCGAAGGTGCACAGTGCCGACGACGCGAAGCCCAAGGTCGACTGGTGGGGCGCGACCGCCGTCATCGTCACCCTCGTGCCGCTGCTGCTCGTCGCCGAACAGGGCCGCATCTGGGGCTGGGGCTCCCCCGCCGCCATCGCCTGCTACGTCGTCGGGGTCGTCGGCCTGATCGGACTGCTGCTCATCGAGTCGAAGATGGGCGACGCGGCGATCATCCCGCTCAAGCTCTTCCGCTCGGGCACGTTCTCGATGGCGACCGTCATCGGGTTCCTGGTCGGCTTCGCGATGTTCGGTGCGATGCTCACCATCCCGCTCTACCTGCAGATCGTCGTGGGGCTCACCCCGACCGAGTCCGGCTTCGCCACGCTGCCCCTGGTCGGCGGTCTCATGATCGCCTCGATCACGAGCGGTCAGATCGTCGCCCGCGTCGGCCGCTACCGGGTCTTCCCGGTCATCGGCACCGCGCTCGTGTCCGCCGGCTACGTCGTCCTGACCTTCATGTCGATCGACAAGCCGCTCTGGTTCCTGATGATCGGCATGTTCCTGATCGGCCTCGGCCTCGGCTCGGTCATGCAGTCGCTGACCCTGGCCTCGCAGGGCTCCGTCGAGGCCCGTGACATGGGCGTCGCCACGTCGTCCGCCACGTTCTTCCGGCAGATCGGTGGAACGCTCGGCACCGCCGTGCTGCTGTCCATCCTGTTCTCGGTGATGCCGGCGAACATCCTGCACGCCACCGCGAACGAGAAGGACCTCGGCCCGGCGCTCGACGCCGCGCTCAACCCCACCGTCGCCAGTGCGAAGGCGAACCAGGGCGCGATGGACAAGATCTGGACGCCCGTCGTCACCCCGCTGACGAAGGCCGTGCAGTCGCAGCTCGACGCTGCCTCGGCGAAGGCGACGCAGGCCGCCGACGCCGCGGTCACCGAGCAGGTCACGGCAGCCGTGCAGCAGCAGGTCGCCGCCGGTGCGGTCCCCGCCGCCTCGGCCCAGTCCGTCATCGACCAGCAGGTCGCAGCGGCGACGCCGGCGGCCGAGCAGTCCGCGCTCGAGCAGGTCGCCGACCAGGCACACGCCAGCGTGCAGGACGGCACCGTGTCCGTCGACTGGTCGAACGCCTCGCAGCGCTCGTACTGGGTCGACGAGCTCACCCCGGAGCTCGCGAAGAAGATCGACGACGGCGACACCACGAGCGACAGCGCCACCAGCACGAACGACACCTCGTTCCTGACCGGTGCCGACAGCCGCCTCACCCGGCCGTTCATGGCGGGCTTCAACGCCTCGTCCGTGACGATCTACTGGGTCGGCCTCGGCGTGATCCTGCTCGCGTTCGTGCTCACCTGGTTCTTCCGGGTGCCGCCGCTGCGCCAGCGCTCCGCCCTGCAGGAGCGTGCCGACCTGTCCGCCGAGGCCCAGCTCGAGGCCGAAGCCGGTGCCGCCGCTGCCGACGCCGGCTCGTTCACCGGTCCGATGACCGGGTCCGTGCCGACCGGATCGGTGCCCACCGGATCGGGTTCGACCGGATCCGCGCCGACGCACCGTCGGTGACCGACCGGGCCGTCCGTGCCGTGCCCCCTTTCCGGCACGGGCGGCCCACCAACCCCCACCACCAGGAGTCCACGTGATCACCACCCCGGCAGCTGCAGTGGCGACGGAGCCGTGCACCCTGCGGGAGCGCAAGAAGCAGCAGACCCGGCAGGCGCTGCACGACGCGGCCCTGACGCTGGTGTCCGCGCACGGGCTGGACGGCGTCACCATCGAGCAGATCTGCGCCGATGCCGACGTCTCGCCCCGCACCTTCTTCAACTACTTCTCGTCCAAGGCGCACGCCGCCCTCGGACTCGACTCCGTCGAGGTCCCGGAGCCTTCCGCAGCATGGTTCACCGAGGCTCGTGGCGGCCTGGTCGACGACCTCTGCACCCTCGTCGCGGCGACCGTACCGCTGTCCCAGGACCGCCGCCGGATGAAGGAGCTGCTGGTCCTCCGGCCCGAGATGTCGTCGATGGTGATGCAGTGGATGGCCGAGTCGCGCCAGTCCCTGCTCAGCGTCGTGGGCACCAGGACCGACGACCAGACCGCACGCACGGCGGTGACGCTCGTGATGTCGGCGCTCAGCGAGGCCGCCCACCGCGACTCCGTGCGGAACAACGACGAGCTCGCGGTGCGGCTCCGGGCCGTGGTGCGCGAGATGGCGGCGCTGGCCTCCTGACGGGGTCGTGCCGCGTACCGAGTCGTTTCGGGCGTACCGGGTCGGAACTTCTGACCAGGTACGCCCGATTCCGCTTCCCATCGCACGCGTTCTGGGAAAGAACGTCAGGCGGTGGCGACGCTTGCTCGCCGCCGAGCTGGCCGGTGCCACACGAGCGCGGCGTTGGCGGAGTCGCGGGCGAAGCGGAGCACCCGCAGCACCACGATGTCGTGGTCGCCCGCACGGTGGACGGCCTCGACCGAGCACTCCAGCCACGAGTGCGCGCCGTCGAGCAGGATCGCTCCCGCCCCGGTGTCCGTGGACGGCACGCCGACCAGTCGCTGCGACCGATCGCGGGAGGCCAGCTGACGGGTCTGCTCGGCGTGGCCCTCGGCGAGCACGGAGATGCCGAGCACCGGCGCACCGGCCAGGTCCGGCCAGGTCGTCGACGAGTGCTGCACGGCGATCGTCGCGAGCGGCGGGTCGTACGAGACCCCGACGGTGAACGACGTCGCCACCATGACGACCGGCACGCCGTCGACCCGCGCGGCGATGGCGGCCACGACGGAGGGGACCTCGGCGATCGCCTCGCGGATGTCGAACGGGTCGTCGGTGAAGTCGTGCTGCATAGTGGTTCCTTCGTTCAGGAGCGGGCGAGCAGGGTGCGGGCACGGCGCTCGTCGGCACGCATCGCGGCGACGAGGGCGTCCGGCCCGGGGAACGTGCGCTGCCGCCGGAGCCGACGGCCGACGGTGAGCTCGACGGGGGTGCCGTACAGGTCGCCGTCGAAGTCGAGCACGTGGATCTCGACGGTGCGCGGCCGGTCGGCGAAGGTGCTGTTGCTGCCGATCGACACGAGCGCCTCACGGGCACCGGACCAGGTCGGCGCGGTGAGCCAGCCGACGTAGACCCCGTCCGACGGAACAGCGCCCGCGTCGTCGGGCAGCAGGTTGGCGGTCGGGAACCCGAGCCCGTGCCCGACCCCGGCGCCGTGCACGACCGCGCCGGTCAGGACCGCCGGCGCTCGCCCTGGCAGGGACGCCGCCGCCACGAGTGCCCCGAGGGCCGCCAGCGCCAGGGCACCGAGGGCAACCGCGTCGGGCGACACCGCGAGCAGCACCGCGGTGACCGTGCTGCCCAGGACGGCACCGAGCTGCTTCACGGTGTTGAAGGTGCTCGACGCCGCACCGATGGTCGCCGGTCCGGCCCCGAGCACCGCCGCGAGCGAGAACGGCGACCAGACGAACGCGTTCGCGACCCCGAAGCCGGTGAACGCCGTCGCCACCGCCCAGAGGGGTGCGGCGGTCCCGATGAGCACGGCGGTCAGCGCCACCGAGACGACGAGCAGGACGGCGCCGATGGTCGCCGTCGCACGGGGACCCGCGGTGTTCGTCGTGCGGCCGACGAACGGTGCGGCGGCCAGGCAGGCGACCCCCATCGGCACGAGCACGAGGGCCGCGGCACCCGGTCCGAGACCACGTCCGTCCTGCAGGTCGAGCATGAGCGGGATCGGCGCCGACCCGACGCAGAACGACGCAGCCGTCGCGCCCCACGAGCCGGTCACGAACCCGCGGTCGCGGAACAACCCGAGCGGGACGAGCGCCCGGTCCCCCGCGCGGCGCTGCACCGTGAGCACCGCAGCGACGACGAGTGCGCCGAGCACCACCAGACCGACCCGCGGCAGGGGTGCGGCGAGGACGCCGTCGCCCGTGCCCTGGACACCGACGACCACCGCGAACACCCCGGCGGTCACCCCGACGACGGCGAGCACCGGCAGGGGCACCGCGATGCGTCGGGACACCGGCACGAACCGCAGCACGGCAATGGCGGTGACGATGCCGACGGGCACGTTCACCAGGAAGACCGACGGCCACCCCCACGCCTCGACGAGCACGCCGCCGACGATCGGGCCGGCGACGGTCGCCGCGCCGCCACCGGCGCTCCAGACGGCGAGCGCGACGGCGAGCCGGGGTGGTTCGAACAACGAGCGGATCACGGTCAGGCACTGGGGTGTCAGCAGCGCGGCACCGACGCCCTGCACGGCGCGCCAGACGATGAGCGCGCCGATCCCCGGTGCGAACGCGCACCCGACCGACGCGACGGTGAACACCGCGAGCCCGAGCAGGTAGACCCGGCGGTGCCCGAAGCGGTCGCCGAGCCGTCCGGCGACGAGGAGCGGCACGGCGAACGCGAACAGGTAGGCGCTGTTCACCCAGACCGACAGCGACGCGTCGGTGCCGAGGTCGCTGCCGATGTCCGGCAGGGCGACGGACACGATCGTGCTGTCCAGCAGCAGCATGAAGAAGCCGAGGCAGAGCCCGCCGAGCGCGAGCCACCGACGGGCCGGGGTCACCTCACACCGCCAGGTTCTCGCGGAGCGTCGACCCCGGGTACCGCGGCGCCAGGGCACCTCGGGCACGCAGCTCCGGCACGAGCAGCTCGCTCAGGTCGGCGAACCCGGTGGGCATGCCGAGCGGGCTGGACAGCATGTAGCCGCCGCGTCCGCCGGTGGCCGCGAAGTTCTCCTGCAGGGCGTCGGCGACCCCCGCGGCGTCGCCGACCAGCATGTGGTCGAGGCCCGTCGCGGCACGCCAGCCGTGCTCGAAGAAGTCGTCGCGGTCCATGGTGTGGTCCTCGCCGAACTCGGCGACCAGGCTGCCGACCAGGCCGGCCGGGCTCGCCTGCGCGGCGACGATCTCGTCGCGCAACTCGCCGAGGCGGAACGTCTCCGGGAGCGTGGAGAAGTCGTACCCGGCGTTGTGCGAGATGAAGGTGCCGACGGCCTCGCGGTTCCAGAACGACAGCAGCGAGTCACGGCGGGCGGCGGCCTCGGCGTCGGTGGCCCCGACGATGACCTGGGTCGCCCAGAGGATCCCGACGCCGGACGGGTCCCGACCGGCGTCGGTGAGCGCTGCGTCGAGGGCGTTCCGGTGCCGGAGCTGTCCGGCGACGCTCGACCCGAACCCGAACACCAGGTCGGCGAACGACGCGCTGGCGGCGATGCCGCGCGGCGAGTTGCCGGCCTGCACGACGACGGGGTGCCGCTGCGGACTCGGGACGCTCGCGAGCGGGCCGCGCACCTTGAAGAAGCGGCCGTCGTGGTCGATGGGGTGGACCCCGGCCGGGTCGGCGAACCGGCCGGTCGCGCGGTCGCGGACGATCGCGTCCGGGGCGACGGAGTCCCAGAGCGCACGGCAGACGCCGATGAACTCCTCCATCCGTTCGTACCGCAGGTCGTGGTCGATCAGGTGGTCGGACCCGTAGTTCGCCGCGTCCGCGCCCCGCGACGAGGCGACGACGTTGAACGCCATCCGCCCGCCGGTGACGTGGTCGAGCGAGTTGAGCAGTCGGGCGACGGAGAAGGGGTGGGTGAACGTGGACGAGTAGGTGAGCCCGAACCCGATGTGCTCCGTGACGGTGGACATCGCGGCGATCACGGGCGACATGTCCTGCCGGGGCCACTGGATGCCCCACTCGACGGCCGGGTCGATGCTGCCGCGCCACGTGCTCGGCACACCGGACCCGTCGCCGAAGAACAGCATGTCCACGCCTGCGCGCTCGGCGGTCCTGGCGACCTCCATGTACATGCGGACGTCGGGGAAGTCCTGGCCGACCCAGCTGCCGGCCGCTGCCCACCGCCCCTCGGTGTGGGTGAAGGACAGGTCGTAGGCCAGGTGCATGCCGCTCATCGGGCACCCACCGGCGAAGCGGACGCAGACGCAGACGCAGACGCAGCAGACGCAGACGCAGCAGCATCAGACGCAGCAGCGTCAGCAGCCGCGCGCCACAGCGCCACCGTCTCGTCGGCGTCGGTCACGACGCCCACGTTGAGGTCGATCAAGGTGAGTGCGGCGTCGTGCACGTCGGTGTCGTACGCGGCGGTGGCGTCCTGCGGGACCACCACGGGCCAGCCGAGCTGCATCGCGTCCTGTGCGGTGGCGAGGACGCAGCACTCGGTCGTGAGTCCCACGACGGTGACCCAGCCGATCCCTGCGGCGGTGAGCCGGGCCTCCAGGTCGGTGCCCAGGAACCCGCTGTAGCCGCGCTTGACGACGCGTGTCTCACCGGGCTCGGGCGCCGTGCGGTACCACTCGGCGCCCTCCGTGCCGATCCGGCACGGCTCGTCGTCCGGCATCGGGCCGTCCGGGTCACCGCCGCGCAGCCACGTGCTGGAGCGCCACGGCCGGGCCGGGTCGCTGCCGAGTTCGACCCAGACGACGGGGACGCCCGCTGCGCGCGCCTCGGCGACGAGCGAGCCGATGCGGGTGACGGCGGCGTCCACGGCGACGGACGCGCGGTCGTCGAGTCCGTACGGGGCGATCCGCGCCGGCTCACCGAAGTCGCGCTGCACGTCGACGACGACGAGCGCGGGGCGGAGCGGAGCAGACAGCAACTGCGCCAGCCGCGGGTCGCGACCCGCGTCGAGTCCCCCGGTCACCGGACGACCGCCGCGTCGTGCTGGCGGAGCGCCGGCAGGACGGTCTCCCCGAACAGCACCATGTCCTGGTCGTACTCGGGGAAGATCAGCATCAGGCCGTCGAGCTCGCCCCGGTCGACGATGTACTCGATGTGCTCGGTGACGGTCTCGGCGGACCCGGCGACGTACGCGGTCTGGAACGCGTCCTCACCGGCAGCACCGTCCGCCCAGGCACGCGCCTGCTCGGCGGGGACGCCCCACGACGCCCGCATCGAGGCCAGTGCTTCGCGGTCGACGCCGGCACCCCACTCGCGCACCTTCCGCTGCGCGGCGGCGTCGGTCTCGCCCTGCACGACCGTGAGCATCGAGTAGGTGCGGCACTCGCGTCCCTCGGCGGCGGCGCGGTCGTGGACGTCGCGGGACAGGTCGCGCATCTCGTCCAGGCTGTCCGCTGCCAGGAAGGCGCCGTCGGCGTGCTTCGCCTGGAACGCCCGGGCCGCTTCGGACTTGCCGGCACTGATGATGGTCGGCCGCGATGCGGGGTGGGGGCGGGACTCGCACGCGTCGAGGTCGAAGTACGGCGTGTGCATCGTCACGCTGTCCTCGGTCCACAGGCGCGTGACCGCCTCGGTCCAGAGCTCCGTCATCCGGTACCGGTCGGCGTGGCTGAGGGCCGCGTCCCAGATCCCGAACTGCTCGAACTCCGCCGCGTAGGCGCCGTTGACGATGTTCATGCCGGCCCGGCCGCCGGAGACGTCCTGCAGCGTCGTGTACATCTTCGCTGCGACCGCAGGGTTGTGGACGTTGGCGTGCATCGTCGCCCAGATCTTGACGCGCTCGGTGGCCTCGGCGATGCCGGCCATCATCGTCATCGACTCCAGGGAGCGGCCCCAGTGGTCGGTGGAGCCACCGAAGCCGCGCCACTTCGCCATCGACATCACGAAGTCCAGGCCGATCGTCTCGGCGTGCAGCGCCGCGCGCTTGTTCCACGCGTAGGTCGCCTCGGGGTGGGGTGCCGTGGTGGAGAGCATCCACCCGCCGTTGCCGATCGGGAGGAAGATCCCGTACTCCTTCGCGGGCATCTCACGCCGCCTTTCTGGTCGTTGCGGAACACTCGGTGACGATGGGACTCACGGTGCGGGCCACACGGTCTCGCCGTCCTTCGTGATGGCGTCGATGTACTCGTTCGTGAACCAGCTCTTCGCGTCGTCGGCGGTCACGGAGCTCTTGACGATGTCGAACTGGTGCAGCATGTCGACGAGCTTCGTCACGTTCTCCGGGTCGATCCCGCCGAGGGGCTGGTCCGGCGTCGGGTTGTCCGCGATGACCTTCGTCTCGGTGGTCCAGATCTTGGTGTTCTGGGCGGTGTCGTAGGTGGCGCCGGACAGCTTCGCGGCGTACCCGACGCACTGCTTGGTCTTCGCCTCGCTCGCGGAGCAGAAGTCGTAGGCGTGCAGGGCTGCGCGCAGGACGTCCTCGACCGCGGTCGGGTGCGCCTTCGCGAAGGTGGGGTTCACGGCCATCGCACCGATCGACGAGGGGATGTCGTAGTCGACGGGCTGCCAGACGGTGACGTCGTCACCGGCGGCCTTGAGCAGGTTCGGCTCGTTCGACACGAAGCCGGTCAGCGCCTCGAGGCCGTTCTGCTTACGGGGCAGGACGGACGGGTCGTAGCCCTCCTTGACGAGCGTGAGGGAGTCCCACTCGACACCGGCCTTCTCCATCATCGCCCGGACCGAGGCGGGGACGTAGCCCTTGTGGCCGACGACCTGGCCGTCGAGCTGCGGCAGCTTCGTGATGTCCTTGTTCGTCATCAGGACGTCGA
This sequence comes from Curtobacterium sp. PhB128, assembly GCF_004340725.1. Lineage (NCBI taxonomy): Bacteria > Bacillati > Actinomycetota > Actinomycetes > Micrococcales > Microbacteriaceae > Curtobacterium > Curtobacterium sp. PhB128. Next base: position 12,201 of record NZ_SLUR01000010.1, on the reverse strand, counting down.
GGCCGGCGTTCGAGTACGACGAGATCCCGGTGATGTCGATGCCGTTCGCGCGGGCCTGGATGAGGTCCTGCTCGGCGACGGCGGACACGGTGGCCTGGCCGCTGGCGAGGAGCTTCGTGTTCTGGGCGGTGTCACCCGAGCCCGGCTTCAGGGTCACGTCGAGGCAGAGGTCCTTGAAGTAGCCGAGCTCGTCCGCCGCGATGTACTCGAGGATCGACGCCGACGACTGGTACTGGTAGCCGGACAGGTAGGTGATCTTGCCGGCGTCCTGGTTCTCCTTGCACCGCTCGGCCGAGATCGCGCTGCCCTCGGACGATGTGGTGCCGGCGCTCGAGCCGGTGCTGCAGCCGGTGAGCGCGAGGGCGACGACGGCGGTGGCGAGGGCCGCGAGGGCGGCCTTGGTGCGGTGCGTGGTGCGGTGCTGCATGGTGCTGTGCTGCATGGTCACTCCTGTGGGAAGGGATGGGTGGTGCAGGGCGGGTGCGGGCAGGTGATGCGGGTGGGTCTGTGGGCTCGGTGGGTCGCCGGACGTCGGCCTGGAGGCGCGGCTGACGTCGCGCGGGCAGGCTCACGCCGGCGGGTGGTGCGGCAGGGCCGCGGGGCGGCCGCGTGGTGCGGCCGGCGGACCGCGCGTCAGTCGTTCGCGGTGCGGTGCCAGTGCAGGACGCGCCGCTCGACGACCGTGATGAGTCCGAGCAGGACCACGCCCATCACCGCGAGGATCGCGATCGCCGCGTAGACGACGTCGAGCTGGTTCATGGATGACGCCGTGCTGATCACGGTGCCGAGGCCGCCGGTCGAACCCGAGGCGGACAGCTCCGCGACGACCGCGCCGATGATCGACAGCGGGAACACGATCCGCAGGGCTGCGAACACGAACGGCAGGGCGTTCGGGATCCGCAGGTGCACGAGCATCTCGAACCGGGAGGCATCGATCGTCTTGTACACCTGCAGCACGGGCTGCGGCACGGACCGCAGGCCCGCGGCGGTGTTGATCAGGATCGGGAAGAAGCAGATGAGCGCCGTGATGACGAGCTTCGGCAGCGGACCGAACCCGAACGCGACCACCAGGGCCGGGGCGATCGCGACGAGGGGCGTGACGTTCAGCACGATGGCGATCGGCATGACCGCACGGCGGACGATCGGCAGCTCACTCGTCAGCACCGCGAGCACGAAGGCGGCGAGGAACCCGATGGCCAGGCCGACGAGCGACTCCGCCAGCGTGATGCCGGCGTTCTGCAGGTAGTAGGGCAGCTGCGTGGCGAGGGTCTCCCCCACCGCGGGCAACGGCGGCAGCAGGTACGGCATCGCCGTCGCGCCGATCTGCCAGAGCACCGCCAGGACGGCGAGCATCACGACGAGGGGCAACCAGACGGTCGGTCGGAGCCAACCGGGCACCGGTCGGCGGGCGGTGCGTCGTTCTGCGTCGGCTGCGGTGGCGGTCGCGGCGGGCGTGGAGGTGGTGGTGGCGCTCATGGTCCCGTCTCCCTCAGGCCGCATCGGTCATGCGCCAGGCGCTGTGCAACCGGGTCCTGACCAGGTCTTCGTACTCGTGGAACCGCTGTTCCTCGAACAATCGCTGGTTGCGCGGGCGGGGCAGGTCGATGTCGATGACGTCGACGATCCGGCCGGGGCGCGGCGCCATCACGACGACGGTGTCCGACATCCGGACGGCCTCGGACACCGAGTGCGTCACGAAGAGCACCGTCGTGCGCAGCTCGTCCCACAGGTCGAGCAGCTGGTCCTGCAGGCTCTCGCGGGTGAACTCGTCGAGCGCCGAGAACGGCTCGTCCATCAGCAGGACGTCGGGGCGCAGGCCGAAGGCCCGGACGATCGCGGCACGCTGCTGCATGCCGCCGGACAGCTGTGCGGGGAGCTTGTCCATCGCCTCGCCGAGTCCCGCCATCCGCAGGAGTTCGCGCATGTCCGGGCCGGTGCCGGTACTGCGCTCCTCGAGGTCCTCGATGGCGGCGCGGCGGCGGCCGGCACCCGGGTTCACGCGCCCGGCGAGCGACACGTTCTGCAGCACGGTGAGCCAGGGCAGCAGCGCCGGTGCCTGGGGCACGAGTCCGATGAGCTTCGCCGCGCAGGCCTGGGCCGGCGTGACACCGTGCACCCGGACGTCACCGCGGTCGGCGGGCTCGAGCCCGGCCACCAGGCGGAGCAGCGTCGACTTCCCGCAGCCGCTCGGGCCGATGAGCGACACGAACTTCCCGGGCTCGATGGTCAACTCGACGTCGTCGAGCGCGACCATGGCGCTCGGGCCGCTGCCGTACACCTTGCGCACCGCGTCCACGCGGACCGCTGATGTGGTCATCCGTTCCTCCATACCGTCGGCGAGCACGCAGGCTCGGTCTCGTATGGCGGAGAGCGTGCGTCGCGAGCTCGGGTTGGTCTGCGACGCGGAAATCCGCTGCTGGTGATGAGGTTAGGACGCCCGTGTTACGGAGTCGGACCACATGTGTTGCGAACGTGTGAACGAGTGCGCGGGTCGGGTCGACTGCGCTCAGCGCGGCGAGGGCACCGCGGTCTGCCCGTCCCAGACGAGCACCTCGACGCCGAGGTCCTCGGCGGCCACCGCCACCCACCCGGCGAGCGCCCTCGCCGCGGGTTCGGCGACGACGAGCACTGCTCGGTCCACGCCGGGGACCGACTGCCGCAGCCACAGCAGCTTGAACAGGTCAGCCATCACCTTGTTGCGCCAGGCGGGCTTGTAGGCGCCCTGGTTCGCGACGAGCTGCACGACGACGCGGTCGGCGTCGTCGATGCCCTCGACCTCGACCCGGGCGCGGTCGAGCACGACCGTGCGCGGGCGGAGGACGAGGCCGAGGGCGGTGCCGGTGTGCTCGAGCATCCGGCGTTCGACGGAGTCGGGGGCGAACCGGCCCCACTCGGAGCGCGCGACGGGGACCTCGGTCATGTCGGCAGTGTAGGCGGCGCGTCCCGCCTCAGACGACCGACCACCCGCCGTCGCTCGTCAGCACGGTCAGGGTACGGAGCTTCCGGAACAGCCATCGACCATCGCCTGCGATGGGAATCCCGTCCCCGGCAACCGATGCGAGGAGCGGGTCGGCGCCGTCGATCTCGTCCTCGTCGAAGAGGACCGGCCGCACGGCGTTCCCGGTCCACCGACCGGCCGCACGGCACAACGCGTGGATCTGGTCTTCTGCCTCCGCACGTCGGCCGTGCTCGACGATGAAGCAGACATCGAGGTCGCTGTCCGGCCGCATCTCACCACGGGCGCCGGATCCGAAGAGCGCGGCGTACCGGAGGGGGATCGATCGACAGCCGGATCGGAGTCGTTCGAGGAACGCGCGCCGGAGATCGGCCAGTGCGGTGATCGCATCGGCGGCGAGGTGTTCCCGGTTCAGGCTGAACGACTTCGTCCGTCCGGTCCGGTGCCCGTCGACGACACCCTGCTCGACCAGCCGATCCGCACTGTTCCGGACCCCGGCGTACGACCGGTCCGGCACCAGGCTGCAGATGGCCGCGATCGTCATCGGTCCTGGCGCCCGTGCCAACACGGCGAGAACATCGCCGTCCACGGAGGTGGTCACCGTCGCGAAGGGGGACTGCAACTGCATCGGAACCTCCGATCGGATACGAGTAGAAATCTACCACTTCTAGTAGATTTCTACTCGTACCTGAGCATCTTCGTCAGACGACCGACCACCCGCCGTCGCTCGGCAGCACGGCGCCGTTCACGTTGGCGGAGTCGTCGCTGAGCAGCCAGGTGATGGCCGCGGCGAGCTGTTCCGGCTGCGCGACCGGCGGGATGGCGACCTGCATGATGGGGCCGACCCGGCTGGCGGCGTACTCGCTGCGCATCGGCGCCTCGATGTTCGTCGCGACCGCGCCCGGCGCGACCGCGTTGGCCCGGATGCCCTGCGGCCCGTGGAAGAACGCCACGCTCTTGGTGAACCCGGCGATCGCGTGCTTCGACGCCGTGTACGCGGCACCCGCTGCAGAGGCGCGGAGTGCGGCCTCGGAGGCGACGTTCACGACGGCACCGCGGCCGGCGGCGATCATGTGCGGCAGGACGGCGCGGGTGAGGCGCATCGGTCCGGTGACGTTGACGCTGAAGACGCGGTCCCAGGTGGCGTCGTCGACCTCGCTCGGCGGAAGGAAAGCGTCCATGATGCCGGCGACGTTCGCCAGTCCGTCGATGCGCTCACCCGCGGCCGCGATGAGCGCGTCGATGGTCTCGGTGGCGGCGACGTCGCCGACGACGGTCTCGAGTTCGAGGCCGTCGAGTTCGGAGCGGAGCGCGTCGAGGCGTTCGGCGACGACGTCGGTCGCGATCACCCGCCCGCCCTCGTTCGCGATGCGCGTCGCCGTGGCGCGTCCGATGCCGGAACCCGCCCCGGTGACGATGATGGTCCTGCCGGTGAAACGTCCGGCGGTGGTGTCGGTCATGTCGTCTCCTCACTGAGAGGCGCTCGCTGCGCCACGATGGTTATAGCACTCAGTGCCGAAAGGACTCCATGCGCCCGACGAGCGACCGGCCGACGAGCGATCGACCGACGGGACGCCCCCGCACGATCGACCCGGACGCGGTGTCCCTCGTGGCGCTCCGGCTGTTCGACGAGCAGGGCTTCGACGCCGTGTCGATGGACGACGTCGCCGCGACTGCCGGGGTGAGCCGTCGGTCGTTGTTCCGGCTGTTCCCGAACAAGGCGGCGCTCGTCTGGGGCGGGCTCGACGAGTTCGCCTCGCGGTTCGGTGACGCGCTCCGACAGCGGCCGTCCACGGAGTCGTCGTCGGACGCCCTCCGCGCGGCGTACCGGATCGGCGCGACCTTCCCCGACGACGCCGTCGAGGTCACCCGCCACCGGCTCCGTGTCATCCGCGCCAACCCCTCGCTCGAGCACGTCGGCGCGGCCACGGTCACGACCCTGACCGACGCGATCGTCCGGTTCGTGGCCGAGCGGGACGGCGCGACGCCCGACGACCTCGCGGTGTCGGTGCGCGCGCACGCCCTGGCGGCCGCGGCGAGCGCGGCCCTCACCTGGTGGGCGCTGCACGGCGACGGCCGACCGGAGGACGTCGTGGACCGCGCGCTCGCCCTGCTCGCCTGAGACGCGCCCTGGACACGACCACCGGACGGACGGGAGGCCCGTGGCGGGCGCGCCACGGGCCTCCCGTCCGACACCCGGCCGGGCTCAGCCCATCGCGCGCTTCCCACGGACGTCGCGCGACAGCGCGTCGATGCGCACCACCTCGTCGTCAGTGAGCCGCACGTCGGCGGCGGCGACGTTCTCGGCGACGCGTCCGGGGTTGCGCGATCCGGGGATCGGGACCAGGTCGGCGCGCTTCGCCAGGATCCAGGCCAGCGCGAGCTGCGAGAGCGAGACGCCCTTCGCGTCGGCGATCTCGGTGAGTGCGGCGACGACGGCGACGTTCGCGTCGAAGTGTTCCGGCGCCCACCACTCGAGCTGCTGCCGGATGTCGTCGGCCGCGTAGGCGCTCGCGGGCTGCACGGCACCGCTCAGGAACCCGCGCGCCAGCGGCGAGTACGCGACGACGCCGATGCCGAGCTCGTCGACGAGGGGGAAGAGCGCCTCCGACTCCCGCGAGAAGACGGAGTACTCGGTCTGGAACGCCGAGATCGGGTGCACAGCGTGCGCGCGGCGGATCTGGTCGGCATCGGTGTTCGACAGGCCGAGGTACCGGACCTTGCCGGCCTGCACGAACTCCTGCATCACGCCGACGACGTCCTCGATCGGGACAGCCGGGTCGTGCACGTGCTGGTAGAGCAGGTCGATCGAGTCGGTGCCGAGGTTCTGCAGGCTCGCGTCCACCACCTGCCGGATGTGCTCCGGTCGGGAGTCCGGCGCGTAGGCCTCGGGCGTGAACCCGAACTTCGTGGCGATCGTCACCTCGTCGCGGATCGGGGCGAGCGCCGCGCCGAGGAGCCGCTCGCCGGTCCCCCAGCCGTACAGCTCGGCCGTGTCGAAGTGCGTGACGCCGAGTTCGTGGGCGTGCCGGATCGCGGCGACGGACTCGGTGTCGTCGCCGGGTCCGTACGCGAACGTGGTGCCCATGGCGCCGTAGCCGATGGCGCTGACGGTGAGGCCCTGTCGGCCGAGGGTGCGTTGCTGCATGGTGCCGTCCCTTCGTGACGTGTGGTGGTCATGCGAGTGGCACTGTACGCCATTACTGTCAGAGTCTGACAACTTGGACCGAAGATGACGTCGCGGTACGATCGGCCCCGTGAGCGACGTGCGAACCGGCCTGAGGGACATCACCCGCGATGCCGTCCGCGCGCGCATCGCCGCCGTGGCCCTCGAGCGGTTCGACACCAACGGGTTCGACAACGTCACCGTGGAGCAGGTCGCCGCCGAGGTGGGGATCTCGGCGCGGAGCTTCCACCGGTACTTCCCCGCGAAGGAGGACGCCGTCATCGGCGACCCCGCGCGACACCGGGACGCCCTCGCCGAGGCGTTCCGGTCGCGGTCGACGACCCAACCGGTGTGGCCCGCGCTGCGCGAGGCGTTCGCCGAGATGCTCGAGCGCGGCAGCACCGACGACCCCGAGACCGGTCGACGGTCCGTCCGCGTGATGACGAGCACCGCGTCACTGCGCGCACGGAACCTCGAGAAGCACCAGGCCTGGGCGGACGTCCTGACGCCCCTCGTCGTCGAGCAGCTCCACGGGCCCGACGCCGACCTGCGGGCACGGGTCCTCGTGCAGGCAGCCCTCGGTTGCTTCGACGTGGCGATCACCACCTGGGCCACGGGCGACGACCCCGACGCGGCCGCGATCCTGCGACGCGCGTTCGACGGCATCGCACCGAGCGCCTGACGAGCGGACGCGCGCCGTCGTCCAGCGGTATCGTCCGGGCATGAACGTCACCGGACCGTCGCCGTACTTCCAGTTCGCCGGCACCGCCAGGCAGGCCCTCGAGCACTGGCAGGGTGTCTTCGGCGGCGAGGTACAGATCGCGACCTACGCCGACTTCTCACGGACCGACGGCCCCGCCGCCGCGGTCGCCCACGGACAGCTCACCGGCGGGCTGCAGCTCTTCGCCGCGGACGCGAGCGAAACCGACGAGCCGTTCGTGGCGACCGGCCTGCTGTTCTCGCTCCTCGGGGCCGAAGAACCCGACGTGCTGCGGCGGTGGTTCGACGCGCTCGCCGAGGGTGGCTCGGTCGTCGATGCACTGCAGCAACGGCCGTGGGGCGACTGGGACGGCACCGTGCGGGACGCGTTCGGTGTCACGTGGCTGATCGGGTTCGAGGCGTCAGCGCTGGGATGATGGGCGCATGACCGACCGCCCCGCCGTCCTGTTCGTGTGCGTCCACAACGCCGGACGCTCCCAGATGGCCGCGGGGTGGCTGCAGCACCTCGCCGGTGACCGCGTCCGGGTGTTCTCCGCCGGCAGCGAGCCCGCCGAGCAGGTCAACTCCGTTGCCGTGCAGGCCATGGCCGAGCAGGGCATCGACATCGCCGACGCCCGGCCGGCGGTGCTCGAGACCGAGACCGTGCGCGAGTCGGACGTCGTCATCACCATGGGCTGCGGGGACGCCTGCCCGGTGTTCCCCGGCAAGCGGTACGAGGACTGGGACCTCGCCGACCCGGCCGGGCTGGGGATCGAGCAGGTCCGCCCGATCCGCGACGACATCCGGATGCGGGTCGAGCGGTTGATCGCGTCCCTGTAGCCGGCTACTGCTGGTCGGACGGCAGCAGCGGCGCCCAGTAGGCGTCCGCGCCGTCGGCCTGCACGGCGTCACGCTCGAACCGGAAGCCGTACTCGCGCACGAAGTCGAGTGCGGCGGCCTGCTCGTCCTCGGCGTCGTCGTGCGCGGCGTCGAACAGGTACACGCCGTGCCCCATCTTCACGCCCGAGTCGCTGATCACCGTGAGGTCCCAACGCCCCTCCTCGGCGCGTTCGATCCGCACGACGGCGGCCTGTGCAGCGGTGAAGTCAGCCATGCCGTCAGCCTACGGACGGTGCCCCGGCGGCGTTCAGGGTCGGCCGCGCCCACTACGCTGAGCACCGTCACAGGCCCGGACGAGCGGAGAACGAAGTCATGTCAGTCGGATTGCTCGCCGTGGTGGACGACATCCTCTCCGCGGCCCTGAAGGCGAGTGCGAAGACCGCCGGGGTCGTCATCGACGACGCCGCGGTCACGCCGCAGTACGTGCAGGGACTCGCGCCGGCCCGGGAACTGCCGGTCGTCGGGCGCATCGCGCTCGGCAGCCTGTTCAACAAGTTCATCATCATCATCCCGCTGGCGCTGCTGCTCACCGCGTTCGCGCCCTGGGTGCTGCCGTACCTCCTGCTCATCGGCGGGACGTACCTGTGCTTCGAGGGCGCGGAGAAGGTCACCGAGTGGTTCGGTGTCCACCACGGCGCCGGTTCCACCGACTCGGTCACCGAACCGAAGCTCGTGTTCGGCGCCATCCGGACCGACCTCATCCTGAGCACCGAGATCATGCTCATCGCCCTGGCCGGCCTCGACCCCGACCTCGGGCTCTGGCCGACACTCGGCGCCCTCATCGTGATCGGGCTCGTCATGACCGCGGTCGTCTACGGCGCGGTGGCCCTGCTGGTGAAGATCGACGACGTCGGTCTGCAGATGATGAAGAACTCGGTCCGCCGGACCCGTCGCACAGGAGCGCGGATCGTGCGGGCGATGCCGACCGTCTTCCGGGTCATCAGCGTCATCGGCACCGTGGCCATGCTCTGGGTGGGCGGGCACCTGGTCATCGCGAACCTCGCCGAGACCTTCTGGCACGGCCCGTACGACCTGCTGCACACGATCGAGCACGCGATCGAGGCAACAGGCCCGGTCATCACGTGGATCGTCGACACCGCGGTCTCGGCGGTCGCCGGCGTCGTCCTCGGCATGGTCGTCGTGGCGATCGTCCTCGGCATCGGTCGCCTCCGCGGGAAGCACTGACTGACACTTCTGTTCCGGCGTCGGAACACGAGTGTTCCGACGGTGCACGCGTCGAACGACTCGTAGTCCGTCGCAGAACGGGTGCGCGCGACCCGCGCCGCGCGCCTACCCTGGCGCGCATGGCAACGGTGCGACAGGTCCAGGTGACGTTCGACTGCGCCGAGCCGGAGCGGGTCGCCCGGTTCTGGTGCGAGGTGCTCGGCTACGAGGTGCCTGCTCCCCCGCCCGGGTTCGACGACTGGCGGGCGTTCAACGCCTCGCTCCCGCCCGAGCACCAGGACTCCGCCTTCGCGTGCGTCGACCCGACGGGCGTCGGGCCGCGGCTGTTCTTCCAGCGGGTGCCCGAGGGCAAGACGGTGAAGAACCGCGTGCACCTGGACGTCCGGGTCGGCACCGGTCTTGTCGGCGAGGAACGTCTCGCAGCGCTCGATGCGGAGAGCGCTCGCCTCGTCGCGCTCGGCGCGACGCAGTTCCGCCGCATGCTCGCGGATCAGGTCAACGAGTCCTGCATCGTGATGCAGGACGTCGAGGGCAACGAGTTCTGCCTCGACTGATCCGCGAGCCCCCGCAGGTTCAGGCCACCGGCCCGTACGTGCTCACCTCGACGGCGTCGAGCTCGAGCTCGGCGGTCTGTTGGATGAGCGCCAGCAGGTCGGCGTCGAGCCCGGGAGCGAACTCCTCGAGGCGCTCCGGAGCGATGAACGACGGCACGCCGGCCGGGGCCTGCTCGGTCGCCGTCAGGTCCGTGCCGTCCTTCGACGGTGACGCCCCGCGGAAGATCTTGCCCGCCTCGGACGCCCCGTCGAGGTCGAAGCTGTACTGCTTGCTCTGCAGCCCGAGGTCCAGGAGCTCCTTGACCTCCGGGAACCGCTCGGCGTTCGTCTTCGGGATCGGCAGCAGGGTCTTTCAGTCGACGCCGAGGGTCTCGAGCGCCTTCGCGTAGGCGTTCTCGTGCGCCTGGTCGCGGACGATCAGGTACGCGACGGTGCTGCGGGCCGTGGGGTTGTCCGTCATCTCGTAGATCCGGCACTTCTGCAGCCGACCGGTGGACTCGAGCATCAGGTTGTAGAGCAGGTCGAGCGGCAGGTTGCCGGAGTTGTAGACGTAGCTGCCGCTCCACGGGTTGCCGGCCGCGTCGACCGGCAGGGCACCTTGGGCCCCGACCAGGTAGTGGTGGATGTTGCTCGTGTCGAGCGCGATGCTGAGCGGCGTCGCACCCTTCGCACCCGGCTTGTCGAGCGGGTCGGTGAGCTTGCCGGTGTACTCGGGCGAGCCGTCGAGCAGGCGGGAGATCGTGGTGTCGATGAGCTCGACGTGGCTGATCTCCTCGGTGCCGACGCCCTGGATGAGGTCGCGGTACGGCTTCGCCGCCGGGCCGCGGAAGTTCATCGCTTGGAACAGGTACTGCATCATCGTGCGCATCTCGCCGAACTGCCCGCCGAGCCCTTCCTGCAGGGCGTTGGCGGCTGCCGGGTCGGGCTCGCCGTCGGCGATCTCGTTGATCCAGGTCTGTGCGTGGAAGTACATGGGGCCTCCTTGCTCACCGCGACGGATCCGCCGCGTGCCTCACCGTCGTCCGGCGTCCCTGGCAGGCGACACGGGTCGTCCACTCAGCGCGGTATCGTCGTCGGCGCCGCACCGCCGCGCCCGGAAGGACCCCCGAACCGATGACCGTCAGTCACGCCGCCGACACAGCCGCCCTCGACGATCTGCTCGAGCCGGACCAGGTCCTCCGCGACCCGGCGTCGCTCGAGCAGTACCGCCACGACGACGCCGAGTGGGCCGACTCCACCGCACCGCTCGCCGTCGTCCTCGCACGCAGCACCGACGACGTCGTCGCCACCGTCCGGTGGGCGGCAGCCGTCGGCGTGCGGGTCGTGCCGCGCGGCGCCGGAACCGGGCTGTCCGGCGGGGCGAACGCGATGGCCGGATCGGTCGTCCTGTCCCTCGAGCTGATGGACGCGGTGCTCGAGGTGAACACCGACGAGCGCTACGCCGTCGCCCAGCCCGGTGTGGTCAACGACGCACTGCGGGCTGCCGTCGCGGAACACGGACTCTGGTACCCGCCGGACCCGGCGAGCTCGGCCATCTCGACGATCGGCGGCAACGTCGCGACGAACGCCGGCGGGATCTGCTGCGTGAAGTACGGCGTCACCCGCGACTACGTGCTCGGGATGACCGTGGTGCTGGCCGACGGTTCCGTGGTGGAGCTCGGACGCCGCACGGCGAAGGGCGTCGCCGGGTACGACCTGGCCGGCCTGATGGTCGGGTCCGAGGGCACGCTCGGCATCGTCGTGTCGGTCACCGTCAAGCTGCTCCCCCTGGCCGGACGCGACGAACGTGCTGTGATCGGGTACTTCCCCTCGCTCAGCGCCGCCGGGGACGCCGTCGCCGCGATCTCGCGTGCCGGGATCATCCCCGCAGCACTCGAGATCGTGGACCGGACCTGCCTGCGGGCCGTCGACGACTGGATGCACCTCGGGCTGCCGTCCGACGTCGACACCCTGCTGCTGGCCCGGGTCGACGAGCGTGGTGCCGCGGGGGACGAGCTCGCCGACCAGGTCGCAGCCGTCTTCGCGCAGGCCGGCGGCACCGACGTCGAGCGCGCCACGGACCCCGACGACATCGACCGGCTGTTCCAGGCACGGCGACTCGCGTACCCGGCACTCGAGCGGCTCGGACCGGTGCTCACCGAGGACATCTGCGTGCCCCGCAGCGCGGTGCCCGAGATGCTCCGACGGATCCAGGCGACGGCGGCAGCGCACGACGTCACCATCGCGAACATCGCGCACGCCGGCGACGGCAACCTGCACCCGCTGATCATCGCTCCCGAGGGCGACGAGGCCGCGAAGGCCCGTGCGAAGCAGGCGTTCGACCAGATCGTCGCGGACTGCCTGGCACTCGGCGGCACCGTCACGGGTGAGCACGGCGTCGGCCTGCTCAAGCTGCCCGGCCTGCGGCAGGAGCTGGGCGAGCGGGTCCTCGCGATGCACCGTGCCGTCAAGGACGCCCTGGACCCGGCGGGCACCCTGAATCCCGGCAAGGCGTTCTGAACGCACGTCGACGACGGACGGGAGGCCCGGTGCCAGCTGGCACCGGGCCTCCCGTCCGTCGTCTGGTCGCGTCCAGGGCCCGAAGGTCACAGACCGGTAACGAGGACAGATCGGTCCAAACCTTTTGCCGGAGGCCCCCGAATCACCTGCACAGACCGGGAAACACCCGGAGCGCTCACCAGCCGCACATTGCTGGTTCTCCACCCTGCACCAGGGTGTGTTCGGCGCGCACACAGCAGCCG
>NZ_SLUR01000009.1:0-160799 GCF_004340725.1 Curtobacterium sp. PhB128 | reverse complement strand
CTGCGCACTCGTCAACGACGACGCGGTACCACCCACACGAACCATCCCCGGATCTCGAACCGACTAATCAGTCCAAGAACCGGGGACCAGTCCACAGCTGGCACCGGGCCTCCAGGCGGTCCGGTCCACCCCCGCGGACCCTCAGCCGGTCTGGCCCCCCACCGGGATGCCGGTCCACTCCGCGATCTCGCGCTGGAACCGCTCGGTCGAGAACGCGGCGGCGCGCGCACGACAGGCCGCTGGGTCGAGTCGCACGGCACCGTCGACCGCTGCGGCCAGGGTCGAATCCGCGAGGTCGTGGAGGAGCGTGCCGCTCGTTCCTTCCTGCACCGAGTCGCGAGCCCCGCCCTCGGCGTTCGCGACCACCGGCGTGCCGAGGGCCAGCGCCTCGACGGGCAGGATCCCGAAGTCCTCGACGGGAGGGAACACGTAGACCGCGGCACGCTGCAGGAGCGCCGCGAGCATCGCGTCGGAGGGCGTGCAGACGAAGTGCACCTCGACCCTCGACTCGGCAGCCAGCGCGCGCAGCCGCTCGGCATCCGGACCGTCGCCGGCGAGCACCACCGGACGCCCGGACGCCCGACCGGCATCGATGACGACGTCGAGGCGCTTGTACGGAACGAACCGCGAGGCACCGAGGACGAAGTCGGCAGGCAGCGCCTCGAGGACAGCGCGGTCGCGCTCGTCGAGCACGGACGCCCAGTCGGCGACCGCAGCGAGCCGCTCCACGCCGACCGGCGGGTTGATCACCTGAGCGTCGATGCCCCAGGTGTCGCGGATGCGCTGCTGCACGAAACGACTGTTCGCGGCGACGTGACGGAGCCCCTGGGCGCGACGGCGGTCGACGGAGCGGAGTACCGGCGAACCCGCGCGGGCGAGCATGGTCGATCCGCGGGCATCGAGTTCCGGGTTCCAGAGGTACCGGGCCGGCGTGTGCACGTAGGTGAACTGCCGGTCCGGGGCGACCCCGGTCACACGGGCCTGGTGGGCGAACAGGTGCGAGCTCACGATCGCCCAGTCGTACTCGCCGACGGTGCGCAGGCCGTGACTCCACAGGGCCGGGAGGAACGGCATCGACAGCGCCTTCCTGCCGCGGAGGGGCGACCGCGCCAGGACACTCTCGACCACCCGCCGGTCCGCGTAGCGCCCGGGGGCGTCGTTCCACAGCCCGAACACGTCGGCGGCAGGGTAGGCATCGGCGAATGCGTCGACGACACGCTCGGCGCCGCCCACCGCCTCGATCCACTCATGGACGAGCAGTCCGCGCACGGTCGGCTCCGTTCTGGTCGGTGGCGGCGCGTTCCGCGCACGCCGCGATGGTCGCGATGGCGGAGATCGCCCGCTCTCGCATGGTCAGGAAGTCGTGCTCGTCGCCGCGTACCGGGTCGGCGACGTCGTCGAGCGCCGGGTCGGTCGGGGCCGTCGCGACCCGGAAGCGGGACACGAGGCGCGGGAGTTCCGCCCAGAACCGCTCGTCGACGGCATCGGCGTCCAGCAGGGGGCGGACGAGGCGGTCGAACTCCGCAATGGTGAAGGTCCGCCGCAGGAGGTGCGGCGCGAGGTCGAGGACCTGCGCTCGGTGCGCGCGCTCGAGCGTGAGCACGAGGTCCCTGTCGCGCAGCACCGCGGCGGTCAGCGGCGTCGAGACGAAGGCGTCCGGGTCGCCGCCGTCCTGTCCGACAGCGGCGGCGGAACGCGGGAACATCGGCGTACCCGCTGTCGCAGCGGTGCCGGCGCTGTCCACGCGGAAGACTCCGGGCAGCACTGCGTCGAGGCGCGCCCGGAGGACACGTTCGACGTACGGCGAACGGCAGATGTTGCCCTCGCAGACGATGAGGATCGAGATCACTGATGGGCTCCTGTCAGGGTGACGGGTCGTGCACGGGCGGCGTCCGGTCCCGGTTCCGGCGGCTCGGCGACGGGGCGCCAGACGCTCGAGGCACATGCGGCGAGGAGCAGCCAGAGGATCGGCGTCGAGAGGTCCGGGGTGCCGACGAGCTTCGCGACGAGCACCGCGGCGAGCGCGACCGAGGCCGGGACGGTCGCCGGTGACCGCGCCGCGCGCACGAGCACGCCGAGCGCGAAGACGGCGAACGCGATCGTGCCCGGGATCCCGACGCAGGTCAGCAGCGTCATCCCGAAGGACGACGGCCGGTTCGCGCCGAGCCCGGCGCCGATGCCGAGGGTGTCGGCGAGGACCCCCCAGCTGAAGCCGTCCGCGCCGGTCCGGGAGTCGTACGACTGACTGCCGACCTTGTCGTCCACGATCGCCTCGACCGGTGCGGCGAGCTGCGGGCCGGCCGCGAGCAGCACGATCGCGATCGTCAGCCCCCCGAGGACGAACCAGACGGTGCCGCGTCCACCCCGGACGACGTACCGCACGGCGACCACGAGCAGGCCGACGGCGATCACGACGGCGGAGGCGACGACAGCGGTGCCGGACGCCGCCTGCAGGAGGTTCGCGCACGACAACGCACTCGCCGCGGCCCAGATCATCCGCTGCCCGCCGGACGACCGCAGTGCCGTGACGGCGAAGTACGCGGCGGCCGGGAGAGCGAACGCTGCGAGCTCGCTCGGTTCGCTGAAGACCCCCCGCAACCGCTCCCCCGGGAGCGCCCACGCGTAGGCGACCCCCGGCAGCGTGTCCATCAGGGGTGCCAGCACGTCCGCACCTGCCTGCACGAGCACCCCGCGCACGGTGGTCACGACCGTGCCGACGACCAGCGCGATCCGGAGCGCGGTCTCTGCCGCCCCGACGCGGACGAGGTACAGCAACGCGCACACCGCGAGCAACAGGTACCCGAGCTGCGCGAGGTTGCTGATCGAGTAGGTGAGGTACCCGGGGTCCAGCACCTGACCGTCCACACCGCCACGTGGGACGAGGACACGGACGCCGGCGAACATCCAGGGGGCGACGGCGGTGGCGATGGTCGCCCACGCGACGAAGGCTGCGAGCGCGTTCGCCGACCAGTGCGTGGTGCGCAGCGGGCGGGTCCCGAGGAGCGCGATGCCCGACGCGAGCGCCGCAGCCGAGAACAGGGGCACGCCGTTCCCTCCGGCGACGACGGCAGCCGTGTACGGCAGGCCGCCGGCGACGCCGATCACCGCGGGGAGCCACGTCCGACGGGCGATCAGCGCAACGGCGAGCACAGCCGTGAAGACGGCTCCGAGGACCGGCATGATCCCCCTCCATTCCACTGTCGCTTGCGGTGGTATTTCATATCATCTACGATAAGTATCACACATCCGATCGCCTCCCGGAAGGCCCCCAGTGACGCTCTCGCAGTTCCTCGAAGTGATCAGACGGCGATGGATCTCCGCGCTCGCGCTGGTCCTCCTCGCCACGTCGGCTGCCGTCGGCGTCACCCTCGTGCAGGCGCCGGAGTACCGCGCCTCGAGCGAGGTCTTCGTCTCGGTCGCCGCCGGCTCGTCGGTCACCGACCTCAGTCAGGGCAACAACTTCTCGGCGGCGCGCGTGAAGTCGTACACGGCGCTGGCACTGACCCCGCGCGTCCTCGGCGCCGCGGCGAAGCATCTCGGACTCCCGGCCGGCACCGACCTCTCGAAGGTCGTGACGGCGTCCTCCACCGACGAGACCGTGATCATCTCGCTCAGCGCGACGTCCACGTCCCCGGCCCGTGCGGCGGCGATCGCCAACGCGGTCACCACGCAGCTCGTCGCCGTCGTGGACGAGGTCGAGCGCTCATCGCAGCAGAGCGACCTCGTCCACCTGAGCGTGTTCCAGCAGGCGAAGGCACCGACGATGCCGTTCGCTCCGCGGATCCCGGTCAACCTCGCGATCGGCGTCCTCGCGGGCCTCGCACTCGGTGTTGCGCAGGCAGTCCTCCGCGAGGTCCTCGACACCCGGCTGCGGTCGTTCGACGCGCTCCGGCGCCTCACCACGGCGAGTGTGCTCGGCGAGTTCGGGGTGGACGACACCATCGCGAAACACCCCCTCGTCGCCGTCGACAACCGCTACAGCACCCGGGCCGAGAGCTTCCGGCAGCTGCGGACGCACCTGACGTACACGAACCTCGACGGCGGTCCGCAGAGCATCGTCGTGACGAGCGCGACCCCGGGCGAGGGCAAGTCCTCGACCGCCGTGAACCTCGCGCTCATGCTGGCGCAGAACGGGTCGCGGGTCCTGCTCGTCGACGCCGACCTGCGACGCCCGACGACCGGGACGTACTTGGGGATCGAGAGCCGCGTCGGCCTGTCCACCGTGCTCACCCGACAGGTCGCGCTCGACGATGCCATCCAGGAGGTCGGTGGGGACAACCCCCTGCACGTCCTCGCTGCGGGGCGGGTGCCGCCGAACCCGAGCGAACTCCTGAGCTCGAGCCGGATGGCGGACCTCGTCCGCGAACTCGAATCCCGGTACGACGTCGTGATCGTCGACGCCCCGCCGCTCCTCCCGGTGACCGACCCCGCCGTCCTCGGCGCCATCTGCTCCGGGGTCCTGCTCGTCGTGAGCGTCAACGGACAGACACGGCGCGCCGAATTCGTCGCGGCCGAGCAGACCCTGCGGCAGGTGGGCGCACGACTGCTCGGGCTCGTGGTGAACCGCCTCCCAGCCCAGCGACGCATGAAGACCTACTACAACTACGAGCCCTCGGCGCCGGTGAGCGAGAGCCCTCGCCGCTCGTCACGCGCACGCAACGACTCGACCGCCACCACCGAACAGAAGGAAACCCGATGACCCGCAGCACACCGCCCCGATCGTTCGTCTACCTCGGCTGGCAGGGGTACGGCAACTTCGGCGACGACCTCCTGCACGAGACCTGGCGTGCCGCGCTCCGTCACCCCTTGGACGTCGAGGCGCCCCTGACCCGGCGGGACTACGCTCGCCGCTCACCGCGCTTCGTTCGCGACCGCGCCCGGCTGGTCGGCCGCGAGCGGCTCGTGCTGCTCGGTGGCGGCACGACCGTCGGGTTCGCGTCCTGGGCCGGACACGTCGACCGTGCGACCCGGTACTTCGGCGCGACCGGCACCATCGGACTCGGTCTCGGGGCAGCTGCCGCCGACGACAGCTACTCGCTCGGGACACAACCGCAGCAGTGGGACGCCTGGCGCTCGCTCGACCGGTTCGCGCTGCACGGTGTCCGTGGGCCGCTCACCGAACACGAGGTCACCACGAACCTGTGCCCGGTCGACGTCGTGGGCGATCCGGCGCTGCTCTACCCCGAGCTCGTCCACGTCCAACGCACCGTCCGGCCCGACGGCCGGATCGGCGTCAGCATCGGATCTGATCCGACCACGAGGTTCGACGTCGACACGATCGCCGAGGCGGTCGACCGTCACGCGGCCGCGACCGGCACCACCGAGGTCGTCGCGTTCGCGCTCTCCGGGGCCGACCGCATGGCGGCGCACGGGCTGGCCGCCCGCCTGCGCACACCGGCGGTCGTGCACGAGTACGTCGACGTCCCGACGACGATGGCCGCCATCGCGGGATGCGACCTGGTCGTGTCCGAACGACTCCACGGCGCCATCGCGGCGGTTTCGCTCGACGTGCCCACTGTCCCGCTGTCGTACGCGTCGAAGTGTGACGACTTCTGGCGCAGTGTCACGGACGGCCCCGCGCCGCTCACGGTGGGCCACGACGTCGACGAGCTCGTCCACGAGATGCAGATCGCCACCCGACACCGTGACGGGATCCGCGCCCGGACGGCCGAGCTCCGGGAGCGGCTGGGCTCCGTCCAGCAGCGCCTCCTCGACTGGCAGACCGCAGGCTCGCCGACGGCCGAGCTCTTCGCCCGCACGAAGGCCCACGCGTGAACGCCGACCACCGCTTCCACCTCGTCGTCTCGACGATCCGGACGCCGGACCACCTCGCCCGCTGCCTCGAGACGATCGAGCACGCCGGGGTGTCGGTGTTCGTCACCGTCGTCGAGCAGCGACCGACTCCGGATGCACTGGCCGTGCTGCAGCCGCTCATCGACGCCGGGCACGCCGAACACGTGCACCAGCCGGACGTCCGTGGCGTCAGCCGGGGCAGGAACGCCGGGATGACTCGACTCCGCGGTGAGGTGATCGCGTTCCCGGACGACGACTGCTGGTACCCCGACGGCGTCCTGGCGACGATCTCGCACCGGTTCGCGACGCAGGGGCTCGACGCGGCCTCGATCCCCTCCCGCGGAAGCGACGAGCAGGGCACGATGCTCCGCTGGCGCCGGCGCCCGGGTGACGTCACGAGTTGGCGGGTGCCGCGGACCGTCGTGAGCTCGGGTATCTTCATGCGTCGCGACGTCCTCGAACGCCTCGGCGATTTCGACGAGGACCTCGGTACGGGCTCCGGAACGCCCTTCGGGGCCGGCGAGGAGACCGACATGGTCCTCCGCGCCCTCGCCTCCGGTGCGCGGATGCGCTACATGCCGGACCTGTCGGTGCGGCACCCGGACTTCCGTGACGCCGGTATGACGACCGAGACCCTCGCGAAGGTCCGCCGGTACAACCGCGGCTTCGGTCGGGTCCTCCGCAAGCACGGTCTGTACGGGCAGGCCGCGTACTGGATCGGTCGCGGCCTGGTCGGGACCGTCGTCCGGACCGTCCGTGGCGACCGCGACGGAGCGCGCTTCCAGCACACGCAGATGAGCGCTCGGTTGCAGGGATGGCGGGGCCGGGACGACGAGGGCCGGGTGTACCCGGCCTGTGGAACCGTGGTATTTCGTCCACAACATACCGAGAAGTAGGATCCTGACGAGATGCGCCACGACACTGGCCCGATGCACCATCGATTCCACTTGATCATCGCCACGAACCGGCCGCCCGAGTACCTCGACCGAGCGATCCGGTCGATCCAAGCCGAGCCGTACCGGGTCTTCCTCTCGGTCGTCGCGCAGCGCCCGGTCCCCGAAGTACCCGACCGGCTCGCGGCGATGATCCGGGACGGCGACGGTGAGTACATCCACCAGCCCGGCGCCAGCGGTGTGAGTACCGCCCGGAACGCTGGGATGCGAACGCTCCGCGCTGACCTCGTCGGGTTCCCGGACGACGACTGCTGGTACCCGACCGGCGTGCTGTCCGCGATCGATGCCCGGTTCAGCAGGGTGGACGAAGAACCCCGGCTCGGCGGTTTGTGCATCCCGACGAAGGACGCGACCGGCCGAGGCACCATGCTCCGGTGGCTCGGGCGATCCCGACGGATCCGGGTGCGGGACGTCCCGCGCACCGTCATCTGCTCCGGGGTGTTCTTCCGGCGAGAGGTCCTCGACGACATCGGGGACTTCGACGACACGCTCGGGTCGGGTGTGGAGCCCTTCGGCTCCGGCGAGGAGAACGACCTGGTCATGCGCGCGGTCGAGGCCGGGGTGCGGGTCGACTTCGACGCGGACCTGTACGTGCACCACGGCGACTTCCGCGACGACGGACCCACCACCGCGGTCCTCGCAAAGGTCAGGCGGTACAACCGTGGGTTCGGGCGAGTGCTCCGGAAGCACGGTTGCTGGGGGCAGGCGAGCTACTGGGTCAGCCGATCGGTGGTCGCGCTCGTGATCGCTCGCGTCCGGCGCGACGCCGCCGCGGTCGAGCAACAGCACGCCCAGCTCGCCGGGCGGTGGCAGGGGTGGTTCGGCCGCGATGACGCCGGGCACCGTCACCCCGTGCCCCCACGCACGCGCTGAGGTGCGCCGGCCGCGGGACGGGTCGTGGGGTGTCTGCCCCACGACCGTGTCGCGCGGAGCACCGGCCGCTCGAGCAGGTACCACGATGCCGAGGCCACACCGATGCCCACCAGCGCGAGCCCCAGGCGCACCACACCGGTGGACGGATCGCCCCCGGGCTCGATACGGAGCAGCGGGTAGTGCCACAAGTAGAGCCCGTACGAGATGGTCCCGAACCAGCGAGCGATCGCCAGGTCGAGCGCGGGAGCACCACCGAGCGCCCCTGCGACGACGACGAGCGCTGCGACCGCCACCGCTGCCGTCTCGACCCAGCGAGCCGCACCGGGCAGGGACCCGACCGTGATCGGCAGCGTGCACACCGACAGCACCACGAGCAGTGTCGCGCCCACGCCGCCGACCCCGAGCACGACGGCGCTCGGACGTCCGGTCCGCAAGTCGATCTGACCGAGACCGCGGAGACTGCCCGTGCGCACGGCGAACGCGGCGAGCGCACCCACGAGCAGGGCGGCGGCGCTCGTGTCGAGCCCGTACGCCAGGCGGTCGTACGGCAGCACGACCGTGCCGACGACCCGCCAGGTGACCGCAGCACCGACGAGTCCACAGAGTGCGACCGCGGCAGTGCGGGGCCGAGTGCGGGCGAGGACGCCGAGCAGGATGAGGACGAGGGGCCAGACGAGGTAGAACTGCTCTTCGACGGCGAGCGACCAGGTGTGCTCGAACGGTCCGAGCTCGACGCCGAGCACCCGGGCGTGGTTGCCCGTGTAGGACCCGACGGTGGCGAGGACGCGGGGCAGATCACCGCGGATCGGGTCTGCCAGCACGATCACCGCGACGGTCACCACCACCAGGACGGCCGTCCACGCCGGGAGCAGCCGTGCCGCGCGGCGGAGCCAGAACCGGCCGAGGTGGATCCGCCCGGCACGCTCGGCCTCGTCGAGGAGCGCCCGGGTGATCACGAAGCCGGAGAGCACGAAGAAGGTCGTCACCCCGACGACCCCGCCGTAGGGGACGACCGACTCTGCGGTGTGCGACGCGACGACGAGCAGGACCGCGAGGCCGCGGAGCCCGTCGAGTTGCGTGAGGCGGTCCGCCGGTTCACCCATTCCAGACCACGAACCGGGGCTTCCACGTCGCCGACATCGCGAGCTTGCCACCGGTTCCCCGGACGGCTTTCGTGCCCCCGTAGGCGTCGACGATGGTGCCGTCGCCGGGCAGACCCACACTGATGGGCAGTTCGTCGAAGCGGTCAGCGGTCTGCCACACGACCCGCACCGAGCGTGTGCCGTCGGCCGAGACGAACCGGGCTTCGCGCACGGCACCCGTCACGAACTGGCCGGCGAACCGCATGCCGGCGAGCTGGCGCTGCATCGTCGCGTACGCAGCGGCAGCGGGCTTCGGCTCGTACGCGCGGCTCGGCGCGTCGACGAGCCCGAAGGTCCTGGCACTGCCGTCCGGATCAGGTTGGTCCGGGGCTGCCATCTCGAACGAGAACACCCGCTCGACGCCGTACTGCGCGGCGAGCACGTGGGTCCGGACCAGGAACGCCGCCTGGTCGTCCTCGGAGACCCAGCCTGGCCTGCCGTTCGGGGTCGGCCATCCGACCTCGGTGATCCAGATCGGCAACGGTTCGCCGTTCGCACGGGGGTACTTCGCCGCTTTGTCCCGGAGCCAACGAAGCGCGTTCTCGATGCACGGGTTCGTCGCGACACAGTGCTCCGGCGCGTACGGCTGGTTGTACGGGTGCACGCTGATCGCATCGATGTGGTCGGCACCACCGAGCCGGAACCACTCGTCGAGCCAGCGGAGTTCGCCCGACGACACGGCGTCCTCGGCCGGCCCGACGATCCGTGCTTCCGGGTCGACGCTCCTGATCGTCGCGGCCGTGACCCGTGACAGCGCGATGTACGCGGCAGGGTCGGCGGAACGGGTGCCGTGGGTGTTCGTCCACTCGTTCCAGATCTCGAACGAGCGGTCGGCGTCCGGGTACCGGTCGCGCACGTGCGTCACCGCCTCGGACACGAACCGGCGCCAGGCTGCTGTCTGCGCCGGGTCCGAGACGTCCGGCGGGGTCATCGCGCCGCCGGTGTACGCCATGTGACCGTAGTCGAGGACGAACAGCGGAGCGACGCCACGGTCGCGCACGATGGGGTCCACTCGCGCATCAGTGCTGCGGAAGTCGAACACGCCCGGCACCTTCTCGACGGTGGACCACTGCAGGTCCTGGCGGAAGCCCGCGGCGCCCAGCCCGTCGAGTGTCGGGAGCGCCGCGGCGACCGGCCCGGGCGAGCCGTTCATCGTGACGTTGAAGAAGGCGTCACGGTGCTCGACGCCCGGCGTCCGGACGAACCGGAAGGACGTCTCGGGCAGAGCGGGGCCGTGCGCCGTCACGCGGTACGTGCCCGCGTTGAGACGTCGAGTCGGACGGATCTCCGCTCGTCCGGAGGAACCGACGACGGCGTCGCCGGCTTCGACGAGCACGCCTCTGGCGTCGGTGATCCGCCAGCCCACGTCCGCGAGCGCCGGTGTCCCCGCGGCACCGACTGCGAACGTGACCGGTTGATCCGGTGCGAAGAGACCGTTGGCCGACATCGGCTGGATCGTCGGTCGAGCGGTCGCCGTCGATGCTCCGGCGGCGTGGGCCGGCTGCCGCACAGTCGCTTCGGCGAACAGCAGCAGGGTCGTCGCCGCGGCGAGGACGACGACGCCGGAGGCTCTCCTGCGGGGACGGGTCGCGGGAGGTCGGGAGTCGGACGGGACGTGGGTCGATGGCATCCCACCACGCTCGCCCGGTGCCGGTACCGACGCCAAACATGTTGAATGACGCCGAGTTCGGAAGTGGCGTCAACTAGTCTCGGGCCGTGCGATGGAGTCGAGTGAACTGGCCGTCCGTGGGCTACGTCTCCCTCGAGGACTTCGACGGGCAGCGGGAACACGTCGCCCGCGTGCTCGAGGACGCTCCCCCGGCCGTCGCCGCACTCCTGACAGTCAAGTGGACGGACTCCCGCATCGCACGATGGGACGTCGAGCACCCGGATCTCGCGCACCCGGACGACGAGGACGACGACGACACCGGGACGACGGTCGACCTGCCGGGCCACGGCGTCCCCGACCCGGTCGTCGTGCACACCGAGGTCATCGTCCGCAACGACGAGGTGCTCGACACCCCCGACGGCCTGTGGCGCCGGTGGAACCACGCCAGGGTCACGCTCCGACTCCGCGACGCGGTGGTGGACCCACCCCACACCGACCCCGCAGCACTGCTCGCCGGGGACGCCCACGTCGTGCGCGGCGAGCTGGAGTACCTGCACGAGCTCGACCAGTGGGAGCTCCGCCTGCTCGTCTCACCGCTCGGCGAGGTCGCGATCCGCTTCCGGGGCGTCCGGGTCGCGATCCGCAGCGTGCCCGAGTCCGTCTACACGGAGCTCGATGCACGGCCGGCGCGCGGCTGGCACGGTCCGGTGCCGGACGGCTGGGTCGAGTACGCCACCGAGGTGGTGCGTGCCGCCGCGTACGGCGACCTGGGCGGACTGCACCTGGCCGACGACGCGAGTGACGTCGACGACGTCGACCCGCGCTGGGGCGTCGCCCCGCTGCACGCCGCCGCGTGGTTCGACCGGCCCGAGATGCTCGAGGAACTCCTGCGCCGCGGTGCGTCGCTGCAGCTCACCGACACCGAGGGGCGGACGCCGCTGACGCTGGCGATCGACCGCGATGCACGTCGGGCGATCGACGTGCTCGTGGCTGCGGGCGCCGACCTGGAGGCCCGGGACACCGACGGCAACACCCCGATCGTCCGCGCCGCCTGGGGTGGCCACGGTGCGATCGTGCGGTCGCTCGCCGCCGCGGGTGCGGACACCAGGGCGCTCGGCTCACGGGGCGCGTCCCTGCTGATCGCCGCGGTCGACTCCGGTGACCTGGACACGGTGCGGTCCGTGCTCGCCCTGGACGTCGACGTGAACGCCGAGGACGACGAGGGCTCGACCGCCACCGCTCGCGCAGAACTGCTCCGCGACCGAGCGGTCGCGGAGCAGTTGGCGCACTACTACTCGGGGAGCTGATCGAGCCGGCGGACTACTCCGCCGTCTCGATGGCGTTCGCCTGGGCGACCTTCCCGTACCAGTGCGCGGACGGCTTCGGCGTGCGCTCGAACGTCTCCGGGTCCCACGACACCAGGCCGAAGGTCGGACGGAAGCCGGACGCCCACTCGTAGTTGTCCAGGAGCGACCAGTGCTGGTAGCCGAGGACCTCGATGCCGTCGTCGATGCAGCGGTGGATCCCCTCGAGGGCGCCCTGCGTGTAGGCCTGCCGACGGGTGTCGTCGGCGGTGGCGATGCCGTTCTCGGTGATCATCAGCGGGACACCGCCGGACAGCTCCCACGCGCTGCGCAGCCCGTCGGCCGAGGCCTCCGGGTAGAACTCCCAGCCGGTGAGGGTCGTCTCGACGTCGTCCGCCACGGGCAACGGACCGGAAGCGCCGATGAACGTCCGGGTGTACGCCTGCACGCCGAGGAAGTCGTCGCCTGCGGCGTTCTCCAGGTACCAGTCGTCGCGCGGGTACCCGTACTCGCGGAGCATCGCGTCCGCGCCGGGCTCCCCGTTCGACTTGAACGCCTGGGTCGCGACGGTCCAGCCGCTCTGGATGCCATCCACCTGGGAGAGCACCTCCCGCGAACGCTTGTGGGACTCGAGCAGGGCGTCGGCGACACCCAGGTCCGGGTTCGGCAAGCCGTAGGCCACCAGGTTCGACGCGTCCTCGCCCCCGGCGAGCATCGCCGCGATGTTCGGCTCGTTGATCGTGCAGACGTACCGGACACCGTCGGACACCACCGGGAGCGCGGCTTCGGTGTAGCGGGCGAACAGGTCGGCCGCGTCGGGTGCGCGCCAGAAGCCGTCGCGTTCGAACCAGCGGGGCACCGTGAAGTGCATGAGCGTGACGATCGGCTCGATGCCGAACTCGTGGCAGGCGTCGACCATGCGGCGGTAGTGGTCGACCTCGGCACGGCTGACGGACCCGCGCTCCGGCTCGATGCGCGCCCACTCGATGCTGAAGCGGTACGAGTTCAGGCCGAGCTCGGCGGCGATCCGGATGTCCTCGCGGTAGCGGTGGTAGCTGTCCGCGGCGTCGCCGGACGGCTCGACGATGGTGGTGTCCGGCTCGTGCTCGTGCACCCACCAGTTCGAGTTGACGTTGTTGCCCTCGATCTGGTGCGCGGCGGTGGCGGCGCCCCAGAGGAAGCCCTTCGGGAAGTCGAGCGTGCTGATGACGGGGTCCTTTCAGTGGGCGTTCATGAACGCATCGAAGACGGCGACCGTGCCGAGCGGGTTCTCGATCTGGGGGCCGTGGTAGCTCTCGGCGATCACCTCGTACGACGCACCGAGACGCGACGCCATGTCCGCCTGCCACGGGATCGGCCAGGCGCCGTCCCAGACGCCGTGCGCCACGAGCACCGGCAGTCCGGTCGCGCGGAGTTCCTCGGTGGTGTCGGCGCGGTCCTCGAGGATCGCCGCGCCGCCGAGGACGCTGAGGACGCTCGTGTGGTCGAAGCGTTCGCGGACCATCCGGGCGTCGTCGGGGAGTTCGGCGTCGGGGCGGCCGGCCCAGAGCGGGTTCTGCGCGTCGAACAGCGCACGGTTGGAGCACGTGTCGGCGACGATCGTCTTCTCGGCGGCCTTGCGGTACGACCAGCCGTGCGGGCCGGAGCAGAACATCGTCACGTCGCGGAACGACGTCGGCGAGGCGATCGCTGCGGCGCGGACGATCACGCCGCCGAGCGAGTGGCCGACGAGGTGGACCGGAGCGCCGTCGTCGAGCAGTCCGGCGACACGGACGACGTCGGCGGCCTCCTGCTCGAGCGTGTACGCCGTGCGGTCGTCGGGCGAGACCGAGTCGGCCTGTCCACGGCGGCTGATCGCCACCGCCGACCACCCGGCGTCGCGGAGGAGCGGCAGGAACGTGCGCCAGTCCTCCTTGGAGCCGGTGTAGCCCGGGACGATGAGCACGACGCCCTTCGACACCCCGGACGGCACGATCCGGTACGCCGTGAGGCGGCCGATCGGCAGGTCGATGCCGACGACGTCGACCCCGTCCGGCGTCGGCAGGTGGCCGAACGCCGGCACCGCCGGGAGGTCGTGCAGCGTGGTCACAGCCGGCCCCGCTCACCGACCGAGCTCGCAGGCTCGCTCGGCACTGGCGTCGCGGCGCCGCTTCGCGACGCTCCCAGCTCCAGCGTGCGGCGGGGGTTCGGCACGGCGTCGAGCAGGGCGATCGTGTACGGGTCCTGCGGGTTCTGCAGCACCTCGGCCGTCCGTCCCCGCTCGACCACGGCACCCTCGTGGAGCACCATGATGTCGTCGGTGATGAGCCGCGCGCTGAGCAGGTCGTGCGTGATGTAGAGGAGCGAGACGCCCCACTGCTCGCGCAGGTCCTCGAGCAGGGCGAGCACGCCGGCGCGCAACGTCACGTCGAGCATCGAGACCGGCTCGTCGGCGATGATCACCTGCGGGTCGGACGCGAGTGCCCGGGCGATGACGACGCGCTGCCGCTGCCCACCGGAGAGCTGGTGCGGGAGCTTCTGCGCGAACTGCTCGACCGGGGTCAGGCCCACGGTCTCGAGGAGCTCGAGCACGCGGCGCCGGGCGTCCTGCCCCGTCAGGTCCGTGTAGTTCGCGATCGGGCGGGACAGCGTGTACTCCACGGTGTGCAGCGGGTTGAGCGCCGCGTACGGGTCCTGGAACACCATCTGCACCTCGGAGCGGAGGTCCCGCAGGCCGCGCTTGCCCAGGCGTGCGACGTCGAGGTCGCCGAACCGGACGGTGCCGGTCGTCGGCTTCTCGACCCCGGTCAGGAGCTTCGCGATGGTCGACTTTCCCGAACCGGACTGACCGACCAGGGCGAGCGACTGCCCCGGCTCGAGGGTGAACGACACGTCGCGCACCGCCTGCACGGGCTGCTCGCCGCGGCGCGGAGCCGGGTAGGTCTTCACGATGTTCGAGACGACGATCGGGTTCTTCGCCGCCGAGCGCTCACGCGACCCGACGGTGCTGAACGACGACGTGGCCTCCTGCCGCTTCTCGCCGGACGTCGCACGCTGCGACCGGTCCGGGAACCCGGGCAGGGACACGATCTCGGCCCGCGGGTCGGCGTAGTGCGACAGCAGCATCTGCGTGTACTCGTCCTGCGGGTTGCGCAGGAGCTCCTTCGAGCCGCCGTCCTCGACGATGCGGCCCTCGTGCATGACGAGCACGCGCTCGGTGGCCTCGAGCACGATGCCGAGGTCGTGGCTGATCAGGATCGCCGTGAAGCCCTCGGCCTGCTGCAGCTCGATGATCGTGTCCATGACGGCGTGCTGCACGAGCACGTCGAGTGCCGTGGTCGGTTCGTCGAACACCATGAGCTGCGGTTCGAGCGACAGGGCCAGGGCGATCGAGACACGCTGCCGCATGCCGCCGGAGAGCTCCCCGGGGAACCGGGCGAGCATCGACGTCGGCAGCTTCACCTTCTCGATGAGCTCCTTCATCCGGGCGTCCCACCGGTCGCGCGACACGTGGCCGTGCGCCTTGAAGATGTCGATGAAGTGGTTCCGGACGGTGCGCACCGGGTTGAGCGCGTTCATGCCGGACTGCAGCACCATCGCGAAGCCGCCCTGGCGCTGCTGCCGGAGCGCTTCCTCGTCGAGGTCACGGATGTCGTGACCGTTGAAGACGATGCTGCCGCCGTTCGTCCGCGCCGGCGGCTTCTGCAGACGCGTCAGCGCGTAGCCGAGCGTCGACTTGCCCGAACCGGACTCGCCGACGAGGCCGACGAACTCGCCCTTCCGCAAGCTGAACGACACGTGGTCGACCGCCTGGACGGCCGTCTGGCCGGCCGATTCGTACACGACCGACAGGTCGCGGACGTCCAGCAGGACGCTCTGGGCGTCACCACCGTCGGACGGGAGGCCCGTGGCGGCGCCGTCCCGCGCCTCCAGGCCGTCTGCTGGTTGCGTCGTACGCGAGCCGCTCATGCGGTCGCCTCCTTGCGCTTCGGGCGCGCGCCTTCGCGCAGCCGCGGGTTGGACACGGCGTCGACGCCGAAGTTGATCAGGGTGAGGCTCATCGCGAGCAGCGCGATGCAGAGGCCGGGGGCGAAGAGCAGGATCCACTGGCCGGTGAGCAGCGCGTTGGAGTTCTGCGCCCAGTAGAGGATCGTGCCCCAGCTGACGATCGACGAGTCGCCGAGCCCGAGGAACTCGAGGCCCGCCTCGGCCAGGATCGCGCTCGTGGCCGCTCCGAAGAACGAGCCGACGATGAGCGAGGTCATGTTCGGCAGGATCTCGCGGAACACGATGCGGGTCGCACCGTCACCGGAGAACTGCGCGGCCGTCACGAAGTCGCGACCACGCAGGGACTGCGTCTGGCTGCGCAGGACGCGAGCGCCCCAGGCCCAGCCGGTGACGACGATCACCGCGATGATGACGGCGATGCCGCCGTTCTGCAGGTACGCCGCGATGACGATCATCAGGGGCAGGCCCGGGATGACCAGGAACAGGTTCACGATGAAGCCGATGACCTCGCCGATCCACCCGCGGACGTAGCCCCAGCTGAGGCCGATCGCCACGGCGACGAGCGTCGACAGGATGCCGGCGACGGCACCCACCATCACGGAGATCCGTGCGCCGTAGATGATCTGGGACAGGACGTCCTCGCCGGCGGCGGTGGTGCCCATCCAGTGGTCGGCGGTCGCGTCGGCGGACCGGGCGAAGCCGTTCTGGCTGGCACCGTACGGGGCCAGGAGCGGCGCGAAGATCGCGACCAGCACGAACACCGCGAGGATGATGATGCCGATCCGGGCCTTCGAGTTCGACCAGACGACGCCGAACTGGCGGGCGATGCTCTTCCACTTGGAAGGAGCCTGTTGTTCGTCGGTGTCCTGGGTCCGGACAGCGACAGTGGCGTTGTTGGTCATCGGCGCGTCCTCGGGTCCAGGACGCCGTACATGACGTCCACGATGAAGTTGGCGATGAGCACCGACACGGTGATCATCAGGAAGAGGGCCTGCATCAGCGGGTAGTCCTGCCCGATGACGGCGTTGAACAGCAGGTAGCCGATGCCGGGGTAGCCGAAGACCTGCTCGACCAGCACCGAACCGCCGACCACGCCACCGAGTGCCAGCCCGAAGCCGGTCAGGTTCGGCAGGATCGCGTTCCGCGCCGCGTACCGGACGGCCACGGTGCGGCCGCGCAGACCGTTCGCCTCGGCGAAGGTCACGTAGTCGTCACCGAGCGTGTTGATCATCGCGTTGCGCATGCCGATGATCCAGCCGCCGAGGCTCGTCACCAGGATCGTCACCGCGGGCAGCACCGCGTGCTGCAGGGCATCGGCCGCGAACGCTCCGTTGAGCCCCGGGGTGGTGGTCGCCGAGTAGGCGCCCGTCGTCGGGAACCAGTGCAGGACGTAGCCGAGGAAGAACAGCAGGAGCAGGGCGGTCCAGAAGTACGGGAACGTCGACATGAACGACCCCGACAGCGTCGGGAGCGAGTCCAGCCAGGTGCCGCGCTTCCACGCCGCCGCGACGCCGATCAGGGTGCCGAGGACGAACGCGAGGATCGTCACGACGCCGACCAGGATGAGCGTGTACGGCAGGGCCTTCGACACGAGGTCACCGACCGGCTGCGGGTAGAACGTGTAGCTCACCCCGAAGTCGAGCGTGACGACCTGGTGCAGGTAGTTGACGTACTGGTCCCACAGGTTGCCCGTGGGGACGCCGAGCTGGGCCTCGATGGCCTTCTTGGTGGCTTCGGTGACGGGGCCGTTCTGGCTGAGCTTCGCCAGCGCGGCGTCCGACGGACTGCCCGGCATGAGGCGCGGGAGCACGAAGTTCAGCGTGACCGCGGCCCAGAGGGTCAGGACGAAGAGGACGAGTTTCTGGAGGATGTACTTCACTTCTGGTCCTCTTGCTGCTTCAGGATCTCCTGGCCGGCTGCGCTGTCCCGGAGCCGGAGCTTCGAGAAGATGAGCAGCGGTGCGGAGTCGTAGTTCTGCGGGGCCATGTACGGGTCCTCGGCGCTGGGCCAACCGACGAACTTGCCGGTGTTGAACAGCCCCCAGAGCCCGCCGTAGTACATGCCGATCACGGGCAGCTCGTCGTACACGATCTCCTGCAGCTGGTTGAGGATCTCCTGCTGCTTCGCCGTGTCCGTCGTCGCCTTGTACTCGTCGAGGAGCTTCTGGGTGTCGGCGTTCTTGTAGCGCTCGTAGTTGTTCACCGTCGACTTGCCGACCGGCTGGTAGAAGTCGCTGCTGAGCAGGGAGTTGAACGCCTGGTAGACGTCACCGTTGCCCATGCCGCCCATCGCCATGTCGAACGTGCCGTTGTTGATGTTCTGCTGGTAGCCGGCGGGCTGCGGTGCCTGGATCGTCACCTTCACGCCGATGGCCGTCAGGTCGCGACGGACCTCCTGCGCGGCACGGAGCCAGTCCGAGTAGCCGTTCGCGGTCATGATGGTGATGGACAGCTGCTTGCCGTCCTTCATGATCTTCCCGCCCTGCTCAGTCCAGCCGGACTTCGCGAACGCGGCCTTCGCAGCGTCGACGTCCTGCGTGATCATGCCCCTGTCCGGGATGTCCGGGTTGAGGTACTTCTCCTGGTTCGGCAGGATCAGGCCGGTCTGGCCCGCTGCCGCCAGGTTGCCCTCGGACGCGGTCTCGGCGATGTCGTCACGGTTCAGCGCGAGCGAGATGCCCTTGCGGACGTTGACGTCGTTGTACGGGGCCTTCGTCAGGTTCGGGATGAGGCCGATCACACCACCGGCCGGGAACCACCACTGGTTGGTCTTCGACGCGGCGC
Organism: Curtobacterium sp. PhB128; assembly: GCF_004340725.1. Classification (NCBI taxonomy): domain Bacteria; kingdom Bacillati; phylum Actinomycetota; class Actinomycetes; order Micrococcales; family Microbacteriaceae; genus Curtobacterium; species Curtobacterium sp. PhB128. The sequence continues at coordinate 142,355 of NZ_SLUR01000009.1, read as the reverse complement.
CCCAGGTGCCCTTGACGTCCGAGATGAACGAGTACGCCCAGTCGTAGCCGCGGGTGACGGTGTCGAGCTGCGTGTTCGTCGCCGGCAGGATGAGGTGCTTGATGGCGATCTTGTCGGCCTGCCAGTACGTCGGGTTCTTGTCCATCGAGTACTGCTGGTCGGTGTAGTTGCCGAGCACGAACGGACCGGTGCCGACCGGGTTCGGGTCCCGCCAGGTGGTCGGGTCCTTCACGCCGCCCCAGTGCTGCTCACCGAGGATGTACGTCGCGCCGATGATGTTCAGGCTGGGCACGTCGTCGCTCTTGAGGTGGAAGACGACGTGGTCGCCGTCCACCTCGATGCTCTTGATGTGCTGCCAGGCGCCCTTGACGTCCATCGCCGGGAACTTCTTCAGCAGGTCGAACGTGAAGGCGACGTCCTTCGCCGAGAACGGCGACCCGTCGGACCACTCGACGCCCTGGCGGATCGTCATGTCGATCGTGCTGGCGTCCGGCTGGCTCCACTTGCTGGCGAGCCACGGGGTGCCCTTGCCGTCGAGGGGGTTGATCTCGATGAGCGGCTCGTACATCCACTTGGAGGCCGTGCGGGCGTTCGCGATGTACGGGTTGAAGTTGCGGTCGAACAGCGGGTTGCCGTGGTCCGCGTTGATGAGCATCGTGTCCTTGCCGATCGTGGGATCGGGTTCGGACCGGACCTGGATGCTGCAGCCGGTGGCCATGAGGGCCACGGCTGCGAGCCCGGCGATCGCCGCGACGAGGCGGCCGCGTCGTCGGGTGCTGCCGGGGCGCGTTCCGGGAGCGCGGGTCCCGGGGTCGCGCTTGCCGCGCGTGCGCTGTGGGGGAAGCGTCATTGCTCGGTCGACCTCCGTGTCGAATCGGTACTGGGTCAATGTATGCGCTTACATCGCGTCGCGCAACACCGGGGTTCCGTGCCGGGGTGGTACGCAGTGGCGGGCGGCGGCAGCGAGCGTCGGAGCGAGGGTCGGAGCGAGGGTCGGAGCGAGGGTCGCTGCGCACGGTGCGCGTTCCGTCGCCGGGTGCGAGGCTGCCCGCTCCGTGCGCGGTTACAGGCCCGCACCGGGCGGTCAACGTCGCACGGGATGACCAAAGCCGCACGGTGCGGACGCACCGCCGCGCCGCTCGCCGCGCCGCTCGCCGCGCCGCGCCGCTCGCCGTGCCGCTCGCCGCCTCGCTCGCCGCGCCACGCGCCGCACCGCTCGTCACAGCGCCGGCGGGCAGCTCTCGCGCAACAGCACCTCGACCGGCAGGCGGACGGCGCGCGGCGGTCCCTCGCGGCGGTCGAGCCGGTCGACGATCGCCCGCACCGCAGCACGCCCGAGCTCCCCCATCGGCTGGTGCACGGTGGTGAGCCGCGGCGACGAGAAGCGCCCGGCGTCGATGCCGTCGAACCCGGTGACGACGACGTCCTCGGGCACGCGCAGGCCCCGGGCGGTGGCGGCATCGAGCACCCCGAGCGCCGACTGGTCGTTCGAGCACACGATGGCCCGGGGCACCTCGTCCGCCAGCAGCGTCGCCGCCAGCTCCCGCGCCCGCGCCCGGCCGAAGTCGCCGTGCACCACCCGGACCGACGACGCCGGCACCCCGTGGTCCGCCAACGCCGACCGGAAGCCGGTCGAGCGCTCCATGTCGTCCGGCGAGTCGATCGGGCCCGCGACGTACGCGAGCGACCGGATGCCGAGCCGCCCGATCACGTGCGACGCGAGCGTCCGCATGCCGGCGCTGTTGTCCACGCTCACGGAGTCGAACCCGTGCGACCGCCGGTCGTCGGCGAGCACCACGACCGGGATCCGACGGGCGACGTGCTCGAGGAGGTCGTCCGGGACGGTCTGTGCGAGCACCGCGAGGCCGTCCACCCGGCCGGCGACGTCGTTGACGATCACGTCGCGCGAGGACCCCCGACCGGCGGCGACCATGAGCGCGAGTCCGCGCTGCCAGGCCTCGGTCTCGGCGCCGCGCAGGACCTCGTCGAAGTACAGGTTCGAGGAGAACGGCTGGGTCACGTGGCGGCGGTCGTCGACCACGCGGACGCCCCCGTCGGTGACCAGGTCCGGCCGTTCGTCGGGCACCACGTCGAACCCGGGCAGCAACAGTCCGACGACGCCGGTGCGCTTGCCGGCGAGGGCTCGGGCGTTGCCGGAGGGCACGTAGCCGAGGCTGCGGATCGCCGCCTGGACGCGGTCGCGGGTGCCCTCGCGGACGGCGTCCGGCGTGCGGAGCACGCGCGAGACGGTCGCGATCGAGACGTTCGCGGCACTGGCCACGTCGTAGACCGTGGGAGGTGCGGTACGTGGTGCAGCCAAGCCGTGCCTCCCGTCCGACGTCCGCTGGTGCGCACCGGGGCGGCGCGGCCGCACCATCCTAGGCACGGTCCGTGACGGCACTTCTCCACATGTGACGAAAGCCCTTGCGGCGGCCGGAGCGACCGCGCGACACTGTCACGACCTCAGTACGTCCCGTGAGGAAGCGCACCGGCGGGCAGGATGCCCGCGCACACCACGATGCCCACACGCAGGGGAAGGACACCGACATGTCACAGGCGACACGATCCGGAAGCAAGCTGGCGAACCGCGCGAGCCACGACGAGGCCGAGGTGCGCGACGCGCTGCTCGAGCGCACCGCCGGCGGCGGTTCGACGTTCGACCAGCTCGACGCGACAGAGGAGCGCGCGGACCGCCCGTAGCGGGTCACGTCCGGCGTCGACCGGGCGACGGCCAGGAGGCGCGGACCGGCAGCTGCTGTCGGGTCGCGTCTCCGGGGGCGGTCGCGTCCAGTGCCCTGCTCGCGTCACGGCGGACCGGGTCACGCGCCGCGCGTCCCGCCGGGCCCCGCGGTTCGTGCTCCGTCAGGTCACGCGGTTCGCGCCCCGTCAGGTCACGCGGTTCGCATCAGCGCTCGGTGGCCCCGACGATCGTCATGCCCGCGCCGCGCAGTCGGCGGCGCTCCTGTGCGATCCAGCCGAGCAACCGGTCGTTCGTCCCGGCGACGTGCGCTGCGACGAGCCTGGCCGCACGGTCGGCGTCGCCGTCGCGCACGGCGTCGATGATGGCGCTGTGCTCGTCCCATGCGGCGTCGCGTGCCTCGGGCGTGCGGACCTCGATCCACCGGGTGCGCTCGAGACGGGTCAGGGCATCGGCGATCGCGTCGGTGATGAACCGGTTGCCGCCGAGCGCCGCCAGGTCGAGGTGGAACGTCGAGCCCATCCGGATGCCGGCCTGCTGGTCGGGTGTCGGGCGCAGTGCGTCGAGGTGCCCGCGGACCTCGGCGAGTTGTTCGGCGCTCGCCCGCTCGACCGCGAGTCGGGTGGCGGCGGGTTCGAGCACGCCCCGGAGTTCGGCGAGCGAGGCGATCTCGTCGAGGTCGATCGGGGTGACCGTCCACGAGCGCCCCTCGTGCAGGATGAGGCCCTCGCGCTCGAGCCGCGACAGTGCGGCACGGACGGGGGTCCGCGAGGCGTGGAACCGCGCTTCGAGACCGCGCTCCGAGATACGCTCGCCCGGCGCGATGTCGAGCGTCAGGATCGCGGCACGCAGGTTGTCGTAGAGCTGGGCCGTCTGCGACACCGGGGTTGCATCGGTCGTGTCGGTCACGGCCAACAACTCTAGCGGGGACACCGTCGGAATGGTATACCGTTGTGGTATACCAATTGCTTCCGATATGAAACGATGCGAGCCACCACGATGACCGCGACCGCCGCACCCCCGACGCCCACCACGATCGGCCGCCGAGCGTGGACGATGCTCGCGCTCGGGGTCGCCGCGCAGGCCGCCGGGACCCTGGTGGTGACGGCTCCCGCTCTGCTCATCCCGTACCTGCACGCGAACGGCACGTCCCTGACCGTGGCGGGCGTGCTCGCCGCTGCACCGACGTTCGGCATGGTCCTGACGCTCATCGCCTGGGGCGCCATCACCGACCGGATCGGCGAGCGGATCGTGATCGCCGGCGGACTCGTGCTGACGACCCTCGCGGTGGTCGGGGCATGGCTCGCCGCGGGCGACCCGGTCCTGCTCGGGCTGGCCTTCCTGCTGGGCGGCATGACGAGCGCGTCGACGAACGCCGCGAGCGGCCGGGTCGTCGTGGGGTGGTTCCCGAAGGAGCGGCGCGGGCTCGCGATGGGCATCCGGCAGATGTCGCAGCCGCTCGGGGTGACGCTCGCGGCCGTCACCGTGCCGCAGCTCGCCGAGGGGTCCGGGATCCGCGCGGCCCTCGTCCTGCCGATCGTCCTCTGCGCCGTGCTCGCGGTGCTCTGCGCCATCGGCATCCAGAACCCGCCACGACCGGCCCGGCACACGGCACCGGCCGACGCGACCGCGAACCCGTACCGGGCGAGCGGGTTCCTCTGGCGGATCCACGCGGTGTCGATCCTGCTCGTGGTGCCGCAGTTCACCCTGTCGACCTACGGGCTGGTGTGGCTCGTCGGACTGGGCTGGTCGACGGCCGCGGCAGGGCTGCTCGTCGGGGCGTCGCAGTTCGTCGGGGCGATCGGACGGATTCTGGTCGGGGTCTGGAGCGACCGGGCCGGCTCACGCGTCGGGCCGCTGCGGGTCGTCGTCGTGAGCGCCGCCGTCGTGATGGGGCTGCTCGCACTCGTGGACGTCACGCACCTGGCCGCTGGAGCCGTGTTCCTGGTGATCGCGACGAGCGTCACCGTGGCGGACAACGGGCTGGCCTACACGTCGGTCGCCGAGGCGGCCGGGCCGTTCTGGTCCGGTCGGGCCCTCGGGACGCAGAACACCGGGCAGTTCATCGCGGCGAGCGCCGTCGGCCCGGGCATCGGCGCGTTGGTGACGGCGCTCGGGTTCGCGGCGTCGTTCGGCATCGTGGCCGTGCTGCCGCTGCTGGCTCTGCCGCTGGTCCCGCGCGCGGACCGGTCGCACGACTGAACCGCGCGGAGTGGGGGGCGCCGAGGTTCCACGACTCGCCGCGCGCGGTGTGGGGGCCGCCGAGGTCCCACGACTGACCCGCGCGGAGTGGGGCCGCAGAGGTTCCAAGACTCGCCGCACGCGGTTCGCCGAGGTTCCGGAGAACCGCGGCGCGAGCCCCGAGATGCCGAGATTTCGGAACCTCGGGGCGCGCACTCCCCGGGGGGGGGGGGGGAGAGAGAACAAGCGCTAGGCGGGGACCACCGGGCCGACGGGCCAGCGGAGCAGCGCGGCGGCGGGAGCGCCACCGGGCAGCGACGCGGCGTTGACGAGCACGAGCTCGGCGTCGGTCAGCATCGCGGCCCGCACGAGCGCGCACACCGCCGGCACCGCCCCGATCACCGGCGTCCCCGCGGCCTGCTCCGGTGCGGTGGCGACCCACGGCGCCCCGGCGAGCGCGAGCAGCGTCCGGTCGCCGATGGCCACGGCGTCGAGGGCGACGGTCGCGCCCTGGGCCTGCTGCAGCGCCTCGACGACGGGTCCGAGGCCGGTGACGACCTGGTTGTCGCCACGGCCGACGTGCGTGCGGAGCGAGTCCTCGAGGTCGTGGCGGCGGGTGGCGACGACGCGGGCGAGTGCGGTCTCGACGTGCTCGACGAACGCCTGCTTCGAGCCGGCGTCGGCTCGCGGGTCGCCCGGGAACACCGAGACGAGTGCACGGGTCTCGGACGAGAGTGCCTTCACCAGCAGCTCGCGGGCGGTGACGTCACCGGCGACGACGACGAGTCCGGGGCGGATCGTCCGAACGGCCTCGTCGACGGCGGCAGCGGTCTCCGACGAGTTCTGCTTCCAGATCTCCTCGGTGTGCTGCTGCCAGTGCGGCTGCTTCCACCCGGTGCCGGCCTTGGCGTAGTGCAGGGTGTCGTTCCGGCCCGCCACCTGCTGCTCGGACGCGTCGGCCGCGACCGGGGCGTGCCCGAGGCGGTAGGCACGGAAGGCCCCGCCCTCCTTGCCGGCGTGGACCACCAGGAACGGGAGGTCGACGGGACGGTGGGCGACGAGCGGCACGAGGTCCGGCACGGCTCCGACGCCGACGGACTCCGATCCGTGCAGCGGCCCGGGCAGGACCTCGCTCAGCACGACCTCGCCGTCGTGCACGAGCACGTACCGGGTGACGGGCGAGGGGACGCCGGGCTCCTGCTCGAACTCGGTGGCGACGGCGTCGACGACCTCGTCGGACGCACCCTGTGCCCGGAGCCCCTCCTCGACACCGCGGAGCTTGAGCGCCGCCTGTCGTCGGGGATCCTCGACGTTGCCGGAGACGTCGGCGTAGGCCCAGGCCCAGGTGCCGCCGCCCTCCAGTCGCTCTCCCAGGATCCGGTGCAGTTCGCTCGTCGCGTTGGTCGACGTCATGGCAGCTCCTCTCGGACGGTTGCCGGAGCCGATGAGCTCCGGCGCTCTCACGTGCGACCACACTCCACCTCGCCGCCACCGGGCGTCCACAGTCGGGAGCGAACACCCAGGCGCGAATCTGCAACGACGCTCGGTTTTGTGGTTGGCTGACCTGGACCCCGAATCGACGACGAACCGGAGTGCGGCAATGACGCCACGACCACGACCCATCTCCAGACGACAACTCCTGGGCTTCGGCATCGGCACGGCGGCGGCAGGGCTGCTCGCCGGCTGCGCGGTCCCCGGTTCCACCAACGTGAACAAGGCCGCCCTCGTGCCGGCCGCCGCGTCGGGCGAGACCGTCCAGCTCACCTACTGGGCCTGGTTGAAGGACCTGCAGAAGGTCTGCGACGTCTGGAACAAGACGCACCCGAACATCCAGGTGTCGGCGAACTGGATCCCCGGTGGCAACAGCGGCGGGTACCAGAAGATGTACTCCGCGCTGGCAGCCGGCGGCGGTCCGGACATCGGTCAGGTCGAGCTCCGGCAGATCCCCGAGTTCATGCTCGCCAACGGTCTCGTCGACCTCGCCCGCTACGGCGCGAAGGACTTCGAGTCGAAGTACGACGAGGCGGCGTGGGCGCAGGTGTCCTTCGTCGACGGCATCTACGGCATCCCGCAGGACACCGGCCCCATGGGGTTCTACTACCAGACCGCCCTGCTCGAGCAGGCCGGCGGCGAACCCCCGACGACGTGGGACGAGTGGCGGGACCTGGCCGAGAAGGTCCGGAAGACGGGCAAGCAGAACTACCTCGAGGTGTTCCCGGTCTCGGACGCGTCACCGTTCGCCGCGTACGCACAGCAGGCCGGCGCCCGCTGGTTCAAGGTCGACGGTGACGAGTGGGTCGTCGACATGACCGACGACAAGACCCTGATGGTCGCGGACTTCTTCGACGGGGTCATCGACGACGAGCTCGTCGACACCAGTGCCGGTGCGTACTCCCCCGGCTGGTACGCCTCGGCCGCGAGCGGCAAGATCGCCGCGGTCACGAGCGCGAGCTGGGGTGACGCCCTGATCGAGTCCGTGCAGGGCGGCGAGGGCAAGTGGAAGGTCGCCCCGATGCAGAAGTGGGGCGCCGACGGCTTCGGCTCGAGCGCCATCGGCGGCTCGACGGCGGCGGTCCTGGCGAACGCGAAGCACCCGAGGGAAGCGCTCGAGTTCATCACCTGGATGACCACCTCGAAGGAGGGCATCGACGCGATGATCAAGCACTGCGGCATCGGCTGGTCGCCCGCGGTCGACTACATCGGCAAGCAGCGTGAGCAGCCGTCGAAGTGGTTCTCCGGCCAGAACTACAACGAGGACGTCTTCGTGCCGGCCTCGAAGGAGCAGAACATCGACTGGTCGTGGTCCCCCGTGACCCAGTCGGCGTTCACGAGTCTGCAGAACCAGTTCCGCCGCAAGCTCACCTCCGGCCTCAAGCTCTCCGACGCGGTGGAACTCGCGCAGCGGGAGATCGTCCAGTCCTTCAAGGACAAGGGCCTCAGCGTCAGGACGGCACGATGAGCCAGCAGACCAGCACGCGACCCGCCTTCCGCACGAGCACGAAGGCCACGAGTGCGCAGAAGCGTGCCCCGTGGATCTTGCTCGCGCCGTTCCTGGCCCTGTTCCTGCTGACGTTCATCATCCCGATCATCAGCGCCCTGTTCCAGTCGTTCACGACCGTCGACCGTGAGGGCCTGTTCGGCGAGGACGGCGTCGTCGGCAAGTTCGCCGGCTTCGACAACTACGCGATCGCGCTGCAGGACTCCGGCTTCGTCGCCTCGATCGGCCGCATGCTGCTCTTCGGCATCGTGCAGGTCCCGGTGATGATCATCGCCTGCACGATCCTGGCGCTGCTGCTCGAGTCGGCGAGCGCCCGCTGGCCGGGCTTCTTCCGCGCGATCTACTTCATGCCGTACGGCGTCCCCGGCGTCATCGCGACGATCCTGTGGTCGTTCCTGTACGTGCCCGGCCTGTCGCCGATCGTCTCGCTGCTGCAGTCGATGGGGCTGCAGCCGGACTTCCTCGGCGCCAACAGCGTGCTGTGGTCGATCGCGAACATCGTCACGTGGACCTACACGGGCTACAACATGCTCATCATCGTGGCGCAGCTCAAGTCGATCCCCGGCGAGGTCTACGAGGCCGCCAAGATGGACGGCGCCGGACCCTTCCAGGTCGCGTGGCGGATCCAGATCCCGCTCATCGCGCCGGCACTGGTGCTCACCACGGTCTTCTCGATCATCGGCACGCTGCAGCTCTTCGCGGAGCCGCAGATCCTGTCCACGGTCGCCCCGGCGATCGACACCGAGTACACGCCGAACTACGCCGCGTACACGAACGCGTTCGCGTTCAACGAGTACGGCGTCGCGAGTGCGCAGGCGGTGATCATCGCGCTGGCCGCGTTCATCCTGTCGTTCGCGTTCCTCGCGTTGACGAACCGCGCGCCGAAGGACGAACGCGACCGGCGCAAGCGCGCCAAGCGTGACGGCCTGGAGGCCCGTACCGCGCTCCAGACGCGCGCTGCGGCGGGCAGCACGGTCACCACCACAGCCGACCCGGGCCTCCAGTCCGGTCGCGTCGCGACCACCGAAGGGACTGACCGATGACCAGCGAAGCCATCGAAGCGCCGGCCACGGCGAAGACCGCCGTCCCCGTGGACACCACGTCGATCTCGGCGCACCAGCGCCGCAAGCTCGACCGGTCTCCCCGCTCGCAGATCGTCGTGACGGGCATCCTCGTCATCGTCGCGCTGTACTTCCTCGTCCCGCTGTACTGGGTGGTCATCGCCGCGACGAAGACGACCGGCGCGCTGTTCTCGACGAACGGGTTCTGGTTCGGCGGCGAGTTCGCACTGTGGAGCAACCTGCAGCAGGTGTTCACCTACGACGGCGGCATCTTCGTCCGGTGGATCGCGAACAGCATCCTGTACTCCGGCGTCGGTGCGGTCCTGGCGACCTACTTCGCCGCGGCCGGCGGGTACGCCCTGGCGAAGTACGACTTCAAGGGTCGGCAGTTCGTGTTCGGCACGATCCTCGGCGGCGTGCTCGTGCCCGGGACCGCGACGGCGCTGCCGCTGTTCCTGCTGTTCTCGACGCTGGGCCTGACCGACACGTACTGGAGCGTGCTCATCCCGAGCCTCGTCTCCCCGTTCGGCCTGTTCCTGTGCCGGGTGTACGCAGCGGCGTCGGTGGACACCACGCTCCTCGAACAGGCACGCATCGACGGTGCCAGCGAGCTCCGGATCTTCCACACCGTCGTGCTCCGGCAGATGACCCCGGCCCTGGTGACCGTGTTCCTGTTCCAGGTCGTCGGCATCTGGAACAACTTCTTCCTGCCGCTCATCATGCTGGCAGACCAGAAGCTGTACCCGATCACACTGGGGTTGAACAACTGGCGCTCGCAGGTCGACCGCCTGCCGGAGTTCTACCAGCTCACCACCGGCGGGGTGCTCGTCTCGGTCATCCCGCTCGTCATCGCCATCATCGTCCTGCAGCGCTTCTGGCGCGGGGGCCTCACGGAAGGATCGGTCAAGGGTTGACCAACTCCGCACTCGACGACCTCCACTCGACCTCGCCGGGTTCGGCATCACGGCTCCCTCCGCGGGCCGCGCTCCACACCGACGCACCCTCGCTGTCGCTCAACGGCGACTGGCGCTTCCGGTGGTCGCCGGTCGCATCGGTGTCCGACGCGTTCGCGACCGACGCTGCCGTGGAGGACGACCCCGCGTGGGGCGAGCTGCCGGTGCCGTCGCACTGGGTGCTGCACGGGCACGGGTCGCCGAGCTACACGAACCTGCAGTACCCGTTCCCGATCGACCCGCCGCACCCGCCGGACGAGAACCCCACCGGCGATCACCGGCGCACGTTCGAGCTGCCGGCGTCCTTCGCGGCGGCCGGTCGGGTGCTGCTGCGGTTCGACGGGGTCGAGTCGCACTTCCGGGTGTGGCTGAACGGCACGCTCGTGGGCTGGTCGACCGGGTCCCGTCTGGCGACCGAGTTCGACGTCACGCAGCTGCTCCGTCCCGGGTCGAACGACCTGGCCGTGCGGGTGCACCAGTGGTCGGCGGCCTCGTACCTGGAGGACCAGGACCAGTGGTGGCTGCCGGGGATCTTCCGCGACGTCACGCTGCTCGCCCGTCCGACGGCGCCGATCGACGACGTGTTCGTCAGGGCTTCCTGGGCGCCCACGTTGGGCAGTGCCGCGACGGCCGGGACGGCTGCGTCCGGACGCCCGGCGACCGGCAGCGGGACGATCACGTTCCCGACGCTGGACGCTGGATTCCCGGTGCGGTTCGCGGTGCCCGACCTGGGCGTCGACGTGACGTGGGCGACGGCTGACGAGGTCGCGCCGATCGAGGTCGAGGGCGTCGAGCCGTGGAGCGCGGAGCTGCCGAAGCTGTACGACGCGACGGTGTCGACCGGCACCGACGCCAGCGGTGCCGCCGGTGGTGAGACCGTCTCGTTGCGGCTCGGCTTCCGCACCGTGTCGATCGAGGGCGACCGGTTCCTGGTGAACGGCGAGCGCGTGGTGTTCCACGGCGTGAACCGACACGAGACCCACCCCGTCCGCGGCCGCGTCTTCGACGAGGAGCACGCCCGCGCGGACATGGCGCTCATGAAGCGCAACAACGTCAACGCGATCCGCACCTCGCACTACCCGCCGCACCCCCGCGTGCTGGACCTCGCCGACGAGCTCGGCTTCTGGGTGATCCTGGAGACCGACCTCGAGACCCACGGGTTCATCTTCACCGGCTGGGTCGGCAACCCCTCCGATGACCCGGCCTGGGCGAACGCCTACCTCGACCGCGTCGCACGGACCGTCGAGCGGGACAAGAACCACCCGTCCATCGTGATGTGGTCGCTCGGCAACGAGTCCGGCACCGGCCGGAACCTGGCGGCGATGTCGCAGTGGGTGCACGACCGCGACGCCGAGCGCCCCGTGCACTACGAGGGCGACTACACGGGCGAGTACACCGACGTGTACTCGCGGATGTACCCGTCGCTGCAGGAGACCGAGTCCATCGGTGGCGGCACCCCGACGCCCCTGCTCGGCTGCGGCCCGGCCGAGGCCGCACGGCAGCGCTCGAAGCCGTTCATCCACTGCGAGTACGTCCACGCGATGGGCAACGGCCCCGGCCAGATCGCCGAGTACGAGGCCCTGGTCGACCGGTACCCGCGCCTGCACGGCGGGTTCGTGTGGGAGTGGCGCGACCACGGACTCCTGGCGCAGACGGCGTCCGGCCAGGACTACTACGCCTACGGCGGCGACTTCCACGAGGTCGTGCACGACGGCAACTTCGTGATGGACGGCCTGGTGCTGCCCGACGACTCCCCGACCCCGGGGCTCGCCGAGTTCGCGGCCGTGGTCGCGCCGATCCGCCTGGCGGTGTCGGACACCACGATCCTGGTCGAGAACCGGTACCACTCGGCCTCGACCGCCGGGCTGCGGTTCTGCTGGACCCTGTCGCGGAACGGCGTCGTCGAGGCCTCCGGTCGGTTCGCCGCCGGTGTGGTGGCCGCCCGCGAGTCGGCGACCGTCCCGGTGCCGTCCGAGGTGCTCGACGCGGCCACCGCCGAACTCGCACCCGGCGACGAACTCTGGCTCGACCTGACCGCCGAACTGGCGGGCCCGACCGCGTGGGCGGACACCGGCCACGTCGTCGCACGCACCCAGCGGCTCGTCGCGAGCCGTGTGGCGGACGCACCACGGGCCTCCCGGCAGGGGTGGGACGGCGACCGTCTCGGCGACGGGACGTTCTCGGACCGCGGCGACCTGGTGTCCTGGAAGGGACACGAGGTCGCAGGACCCCGCCTGGAGCTCTGGCGCGCCCCGACCGACAACGACCGGCTGGCGTCGCAGGGCGGCTACGAGACGGCGGACCCGGTGCTGACGCACGGTGTCGGTGACCCGGACGCTCCCCCGTCGGCCTCGCGCTGGCGGGACCGTGGACTGGACCGGCTGACCCACCGCCTGGTGTCAGTGGCACGGACCGACTCCGGCCTGGAACAGCGGGTGCGGGTGGCGGCGGCGAACAGCGGCTGGGGCCTCGACGTCACGCACCGCTGGACCCTGACGTCCGACGGGCTGGTGCTGCAGACCGACGCGGTGCCGTTCGGGGCGTGGGACGTCACCTGGCCGCGGATCGGGGTGCGGTTCGACCTGCCCGCTGGGTTGGCCGACGAGACGGCCACGTGGTTCGGCACCGGGCCGCTCGAGTCGTACGCCGACTCGTCGCACGCTGCCCGGGTCGGCCGGTTCACCGCTCCGGTGCGGTCGCTCGGGGTCGAGTACTCGCGGCCGCAGGAGACCGGGCACCGGCCTGCTCTGCGCTCGTTGTCCGTCGGGCCGTTCACGGTGTCGACCGTGGGGTCGCACCGTGCGGGCTTCACCCTGTCGCCGTGGACCGCGCAGCAGATCGACCGCGCCGAGCACCCGTACGAACTGCCGACGTCGGACCACCTGTACCTGTACCTCGACGCGGCACAGCACGGGCTCGGCAGCCGGGCGTGCGGCCTCGACGTGCTGCCGGAGCACCAGCTCTGGCCGCAGGCGTTCAGTTGGAGCGTGGCGCTGGCGTAGGGCGGGGTCGGGTCTTCCGGAACCAGGTTCCGGACACAGCACCGCGCATCGGCGTGGTTCCGTGTCCGGAACCTGGTTTCGTCGTTTCGCGCCGCGCTACGCGTCGGCGGACAGGGCGCGCAGGGCCTCGGGGTCGCTCGCGTTCAGGAAGTCGGTCAGGCGCTCGGGCTCGCCGGGCTCGTCGATCGCCTCGGCCGCACGGCGCAGCGCGAACAGGGCACGGAGCACGCCCCGGTTCGGCTCGTGCGACCACGGCACCGGACCGGCACCGCGCCACCCGGCCTTGCGCAGGGCGTCGAGCCCACGGTGGTACCCGACACGGGCGTAGGCGTACGACTCGAGCGCCGCGCCACGCTCCCAGGCCTCGTCGGCGAGCAGGGCCCACGCCAGGCTCGACGACGGGTGCGACACCACCACGCTGGCGACGGGGGCGTCGGCGGCGAGTGCCGCGGTCACCTCGGGTTCGGCGGGGAGCAGGGTCTCGGGGTTCGTCGACGGGTTCGGCAACAGGTTCTCCGGCATGCCCCCAGCCTGTCATCCCTTGCGCGTCCCCGTGGCCGGGATTACCGTGGGAGGCACCTCGTCGTCATCACGAGGCCCCCGGGGCGGGAGACCGACCGGCGGCACGGATGGCGGACACGGGGGTCCCCGACGGAAGAAGACGGATTGCTGTCGATCACCGGTTCTGCTCAGCCCACGCGCTGACACCGTGATCGCGCGCCCCGTCGGGCGCTCCACCGCACAGCGGTGGGTTCGGTGTCGTGCGCCCAGCATCGACACCGGGAGGCATTCCCATGCCCAGCAGTCCATCCGTCGTCCTGCACGACGTCACCTTCGCCTGGCCCGACGGCACCGTCGCGCTCGACCACCTCACCGCCGCCTTCGGGCGTGGCCGGACCGGCCTGGTCGGGAGGAACGGGGCCGGCAAGTCCACGCTGGTCCGGCTCGCGACCGGCCGGCTCCACCCCACGTCGGGCACCATCTCGACGTCCGGCCCCGTCGACCACCTGCCGCAACGCCTGGCAACCGGGACCGACGACGCCGTCGCCGACCTGCTCGGCATCCGGTCGACGCTCACCGCACTCCGGGCCGTCCTGTCCGGTGACGCGTCCCCCGAGCACTTCGAGGCGGTCGGCGACGACTGGGACCTCGAGGAACGCGCTGCCGCAGCGATCGCGAGCGTCGGACTCGACGGCGCCGACCTGGAACGCCCGGTGTCGACGCTGTCCGGCGGGCAGTCCGTGCTCGTGGCCGTCGCCGGGGTGCGGTTGCGCGGCCGTCCGATCGCGTTCCTCGACGAGCCGACGAACAACCTGGACCGTCGGGCACGAGGGCTCCTGCTCGACCTGGTCGACGACTGGCGCGGCACCCTCGTGGTGGTCAGTCACGACCGGGAACTCCTCGAGCACGTCGACGAGACGTGCGAGCTCCGCGCCGGTGCGATGACCGTGTTCGGCGGGACGTTCAGTGCGTTCGAGGAGCACGTGGCCGTGCAGCAGGCGGCCGTCGAACGGGAGGTCCGGGTCGCCGAACAGCGACACCGCACCGAGAAGCGGCAGCGCATCGAGGCCGAGACGAAGATCGCCCGACGGGCTCGCGCCGGGGTGAAGGCCGTCGAGAACATGCCGAAGGGCTACGCGAACGAGCTGCGGAAGAAGGGCGAGCAGACCGCCGGCCGGCTGCGCGTCGGGTACGCGGACGACGAGGCCGTTGCGCTCGAGACGAAGCGGGAGGCACAGCTCCGGCTCCGCGACGACGAGTCCATCCACGTGACCCTGCCCGCCCCGGACGTCCCGGCGTCACGGCAGATCGCGACCGTCACGGTGCGTGGACGGGACGTCATCGTGCAGGGGCCGGAGCGGATCGCGGTCACCGGGGACAACGGCGTCGGCAAGTCCACCCTGCTCGAACAGCTCGTCGGTTCGCCGGAGGCCCGGGAGCACCCGCTGCCCGACACCGGTGCCGTCGCCCACGTCGAGCGGATCGCCTACCTGCCGCAGCGGAAGGACACCCTCGACGACTCCGCCACGGTGCTCGACAACGTGCGACGGGACGCCCCGCACGTCGCCGTCGCCGAGGTCCGGAACCGCCTCGCGAAGTTCCTGGTGCGCGGCGACACCGTCGACCGGCTCGCCGGGGCGCTGTCCGGCGGGGAGCGCTTCCGGGTGGCGTTGGCGAGCCTGGTGCTGGCGGACCCGCCGCCGCAGTTGCTGGTGCTCGACGAGCCGACGAACGACCTCGACCTGACGAGTGTCGACCAGCTCGTCGACGCGTTGCGGGCCTACCGCGGCGCGCTCGTCGTGGTCAGCCACGACGAGACGTTCCTCGACCGGCTCGAGCTCGACGCGCGCATCGAGCTGTCGTAGCCCGCTGTCAGCGCCGTCGGGTCGGTCGGATCGCGAGCGACTCGACGGTGCCGCGCTCCGGCAGGTCGACGACCGTCCGGACGGCGGCGGCCACGTCCTCCGGCGCCAGGTAGTACGCGGTATCGTAGTCCTCGCCGAGCTTCTCGGTCAGCGCCCGCTGCATGTCCGAGTCCGTCCGGCCCGGGTGCACGCTCGAGACCCGGACGCCGTTCGCCCGCTCTTCTTCGCGCAGGGCGTCGGCGAAGGCCCGTAGTGCGAACTTGGACGCCGCGTACACACCACCGCCGGGGCCGGAGTGGAACCCCGAGCCGCTGTTGATCGGCACGACGATGCCCCGAGCCGCCCGGAGTGCCGGCAGCGCCACCCGGGTGAGCTCGGCGACCGCGAACAGGTTCGTGGCGAAGACCTGCTCCCACACGGCACGCGCGGTGTCGGCGATGGTCGTGCCCTGCTCGACACCGGCGGAGTGCACGAGCACGTCGAGCCGGTCGGGCAGCGGCGGCAGGTCCCCCGCGCCGAGGTCACCGACGAACGGCACGGCGCTCGGCAGCTCGGCGACGAGGGCGTCCACTGCCTCGGCGTTCCGCCCGCCGACGAACACGTGGTGGGTGCGACCGAGGTCGGTCGCGATCGCGCGGCCGATGCCGCGGGTGGCACCGGTCACCAGGGCGACCGGACGGTTCTGGAGCTGTTCTGTCGTCACGTGGGCCAGCCTACGGAAGCCGGGCCGGGCCTCCCGTCCGCGTCCGGGATCTGTGGAGAACCGTCACCGCGACGACCATCGCGACGACCAGGACGGCCACCGCTGCGATGCCCCACGGCGAGCCGGCCAGCGCGGCGACGACCGCCCAGAACACCGCGAGCCCGACGGTGGCGTAGAGGAAGGCCCACGCAACGCACCCCGGCACCATCGCGATCGTGTACCGCCACCACGCCACGCGGGCGAGCCCCGCGGCCGCGTTCATCACCGTCTGCAGCCCGACCACCACGAAGCTCACCGTCACCACCGGCAGGCCCCATCGTTCGAGGAGCACTGAGCCGCGGCGGACCGCCGGCGAGTGCAACCAACGACCCCAGCGGGAGCGCGAGACACCCGTCACCGCGAGACGCGCGACCCAGTACGTGGCCTGCGCGCGGCAGAACACGATCACGAAGAGCGCGAGGACGAGCTGCCAGAACGGCAGCCCGTCGAGGAAGGCGGGCACGGTCGCACCGTAGCGCGCCGACCCCCGCGGACGCCTGGAGTACGTCAGTATCTGGTACATGGAACGTCACACAGCCGCCACCGAGCGCATGCGGCTCTTCTACGTCGATGACTCGGGGAGCGCCGAGCACGGCGGGCTGATCGTGTACGCCTGGGTCGAGGTGTCGCCGACGTCGTGGGCGCCCGCCCTCCGCACCTGGCTCGATCTCCGGAAGGAACTGGCACGGGACTTCGGGATACCGGTCTCGCGGGAACTGCACTGCACGCACTACACCCAGGGTCGCGGCAAGGTGGCAGACCACCCGCCGGCGCGACACGTTGCGCAGAGCGCAGACGGAACGACAATCGTCCTGTGGAAGGACCTCGGGCGCGAAGTCGCCGAGCGATGCCTGCGGACCCTCACTTTCCTTCCCGGTGTCCGTGTGGGATCGGTCTTCCGGTGGGTACCTGAGGGCGGGAAGGCCTGGGGTGCCGCGAAGTACGAGACGTACGCCGATCTCGTGGCGATGATCGATCGCGAGCTGGCCGCCGAGGACGCCTTCGGGATCATCACGATGGACGGTGACGACGAGAACTACCGATCCGCGCATCGTGCCCTTCCGCTGGCGACGCGCCGAGTGCTCGAGGACCCGGTGGCACATGACAGCCGTCGTTCGCAGTGGGCGCAGATCGCCGACCTCGTGGCGTACACGGTGAACATCCACCTCAACCGGCACCCACGCAACGCGTTCGGATGGGATTGGTACGACCAGCACCTGCGACCCCTGGACCGAAACGGTGCGCCGTTGCACGTGCCCGGAGAAACAGCTAGACCCGCCTGATCCACGAGAGTGGGGCGGGTCCGCTGCACCAGTTTACCGGATTCGGTCAGTCGCCGTCGGCGCCCTGCCGGATCCTGATCCCCTCGAGCACGTCCTGCGCCCGCTTCTCGTCCTGCTTCTCGATCTGGCGGGTGTCGCGCTCGGGGAGCTGGATGTCCTCCTCCGCCCGGATGCCTGCCTGCAGCTGCCGGCCGCGCTCGAGCTCGGCGTCGAACTCGGCACCGAAGAGCAGCGCGTTGTTCGTGATCCAGAGCCACAGCAGGAACACGATGACCCCACCGAGGGAGCCGTACGTGGCGTTGTAGTTCGAGAAGTTGGCGACGTAGAACCCGAAGCCGACGCTCGCGATGATCAGGATGAGGATCGCCAGGATCGACCCACCGCTCACCCACCGGAACTTCGGCTGCTTGACGTTCGGCGCCCAGTAGTAGAGCACCGCGACGACGATGATCGCGACGACGAGCAGGATCGGCCACTGCACGATCAGCAGGACCGTCGCGGCGGCGTCGCCGAGTCCGATCACGTCGCCGAAGCTCCGCGCGAGCGGGCCCGAGACGAGCACGAGCAGGCCGACGACGAGCATGACGACGGTGAACACCGTCACGCCGAGCATGGTCGGGCGGAGCTTCCAGATCGGCCGGCCCTCGCGGACGTTGTAGATCCGGTTCATCGCCCGGCCGAAGGCGCCGACGTACCCGGAAGCCGACCAGATCGCGCCGACGATGCCGACCACGAACGTGATGCCGGCGGCGGGCGACCGGACGAGACCCTCGATCGGGTCCCTCAGCAGGTCGACGACGCTCTGCGACCCGACGTTGCCGATGATCGTCAGCAGG
The DNA here is from genome assembly GCF_004340725.1 of Curtobacterium sp. PhB128. Classification (NCBI taxonomy): domain Bacteria; kingdom Bacillati; phylum Actinomycetota; class Actinomycetes; order Micrococcales; family Microbacteriaceae; genus Curtobacterium; species Curtobacterium sp. PhB128. The sequence goes on along the minus strand of NZ_SLUR01000009.1, from coordinate 124,235 downwards.
GAGTCGATGGTCTTCTGCGGGTCGGACACGAGGCCCAGGATCGAGACGATCGCCAGCAGTCCGGGGAAGAGCGCGAGCACCGTGTAGTACGTCAGGCTCGCCGCGAGGTCGGTGCACTGGTCGCCGGTGAACTCGCGCAGCGTCTTCTTCAGCGTGTAGACGAGCGTGGGCTTGGTGAGGTCGGTGGGGCTGTCCGGCTTCCGGGAGTCGTCCGGGTCCGGCTTCTGCTGCTCCTGCGCCATCGGACTACCCCCGCGCCTTCAGGGCTTGCTTCGACCGCTTCACGGCGGCCTTGCGGTTCTTGTTCGCTCGTCGCTGCACCGCGGCGATGCCGGTCTGCTGCTTCACGCGGGCCTTGTGGGCCGGGTCACGGTCCAGCGCCTGCTCGGCGGCCTTGGCCCGGGCCTTCCGACCCTTGCGGCCGGACTGCGCCTGCTCCTTGGCCGAGGGGCCGTCGCCGCGCGCGCCGAACGGCAGCAACGCGGTGAAGGCCGAACTCGCCGGAGGCGTCGCCAGGTGGCCGGCGGGACGGTTGCGGATCGCGATGCCGGTGATGATCGCCGCGATCCCGGTGAGTCCGGTGATGCCCATCGCCACGAGCGGGGTCGGGTCACGGTGCCAGCGCTGTCGGGTCTTCGCGGCTGCGAGCCGTGCCCGCGCCGGGAGGTTCGCACGGCGCTTGAGCTCGATGACGGTGTCGGTCATGCGCTCACGCGTGCGGACGTTCGCGAGTTCGAGCTCGGGGAGACTGTCCTTGGCCATTCCCCAGTTTCTACACGGTGGGGCCGGGGGCGCGCCCAGATGGCCGCGGCGCGGCCGCCCGGTCCGTGTCGCTCCTGCGGCAGTGGACGCGACCCAAGGGCGGACGGGAGGCCCGTGGCAGGCCCGCCACGGGCCTCCCGTCCGCCGGTCACAGCGTTCAGGACGGGACGACGACGTCCTCGGGCTGGCCGCTGGCAGCCGAACGACCAGCTGCCTCCATGAGCGCGAGGCTGCGCAGGTTGTCGCGGCCGCTCGTCGCCGGTGCCGGACCGCCCTCGACCGAGCGGGCGAAGGCCTGCAGCCCGCCCTGGCGGTCGGTGTGCTCGAGCACGGGCAGCTCGACGGGCTCGGCCTCGTCGTCCTGGGTGCGGCGGAGGGTGACCACGTCGCCGTCGACCGCGTTCGGTGCTCCGTCGCGGCTGGTGAACCAGAGTTCGCCGTCCTCGCCCTGGATGCTCCACTCGCCGGCCCACGCCGTGCGGGGGCCGCGGCTCAGCCAGCTGCCGCGGTAGCTGACGACCAGCCCACCGTCCAGCTCGATGAGCATCGAGGCGATGGCTTCGTCCTGGTACTTGCTGTACGACGGGAAGGTCGCCTTGGCGAAGACCCGGACGGCCTCCTGCCCGGTGACCATCCGGAGCAGGTCGAAGTGGTGGATGGCCATGTCGTTGATCATGGCGTGCGGGAACTTGTAGTGCGGGTGTTCCTCGAACGCCAGGTCGTTGTCCCACTGCCGGAAGTCGACGTTGATCGCGGAGAGCTCGCCCACGGTGTTCGCCGCGAGCAGGTCCTGCACGGCGCGCGGTGCCGGGTACCAGCGGTAGTTCTGGCTGACCTGCAGCACGAGGCCGAGCTCCTCGGCACGGCGCACGGCGGTGACGGCCTCGTCCGTGGTGTTGGCGAACGGCTTCTCGACCAGGACGTGCTTGCCGGCGTCCAGGGCCTCGAGGGCGAGCGGCACGTGGGTGACGGCGGGGGCGGTGATGACGACGGCGTCGGCCTCGACCCCGGCGAGCGCCTCGGTGAGGGACGCGAACGCGGCGGACGCGGGCAGCCCGAGGTCCTGCTGCACGGCGGTCAGCGTCGCCGGCACCGGGTCGACGATCCCGACCACCTCCACTTCGGAGACCTCTGGGATGGCGGTGCGGGCCCAGTTGCCGCCCCACCCTCCGAGACCGACGTGGATGATCCGGACCGTCATGCGTGCACTCCTTCGTGGCTGCGGCGTCACGACTCCCGTGACGCGTCCGTCCAGTCTGTCAGTGCTGCGCGCGGCGGGCGCCGAGGTTCGGGCGCCGAGGTTCCACGACATGCCGCGTGCGCGGCGCCGAGGTTCCACGGATCGCGCCGGGCGACGTCGAGATGCCGAGATTTCGGAACCTCGACGGGACGCCGACGGAGCCCGACCGCGACCAGCGCGACCCGGGCGCTCAGTGCGTGAAGGCGTAGGCGATGAGCGCCATCGTCACGATGAACCCCGCCAGGTAGTTGATCCAGAGGAACCGCTTCCACCCCGCGTTCGCGGCCTCGGCCCCCTGGTCCGTGATGTTCCACCAGGGCAACACGTTGAGCGCGTACGGGATCACGACGACGGCGGCGATCGGCCCGGGGAACGCCGAGAAGAGCAGCGCGACGCCGGCGACCAGGTACGCGACGAACGCGAGTCGCACGGTCGCCCGCGCACCGATGACGGTCGCGACGGACCCGATGCCGCCGGCCCGGTCGGCCAGGACGTCCTGCACGGCGCCGAAGGCGTGCGAGGCGACCCCCCACAGGAAGAACGCGATGCAGACGGCGACGAGCTGGCCGGTCCAGTGCGGTCCGGCGAGCGCCAGGCCGTAGATCGCGGGCGAGACGAAGTGGGTCGACGAGGTCAGGGAGTCGAGGAAGGGCTTCTCCTTGAACCGCAGCCCCGGCGCCGAGTACGCGATGACGGCGAAGACGCTGATCGCGAGGACGAGCCACGACCAGGGCCCGTTCCCGCTCACCGCCCCGAGCACGACGAGCGCGACCAGGAACGGCACGTTCGTGGCGACGACGGCCCAGAGCGTGGTGCGGTGGACGCTCTTGTCGAGCAGCGCCCCCTCGACGCCGCCCTTGCGCGGGTTGCGCAGGTCGGATTCGTAGTCGAAGACGTCGTTGATGCCGTACATCGCCAGGTTGTAGGGCACCAGGAAGTACACGACGCCGACCAGGAACGCGACGAGCGAGAACCCGCCGCCGCCGCCGCTGTCGTCAACGCTGACGCCGACCCCGCTGCCGAGCAGGTACGCGGCACCGAACGGGTAAGCGGTGTTCACCCAGCTGATCGGGCGCGACGAGACGAACAGTGCTCGCAGGGTCGACGGCCTGGAGGCGGTGCTGGCGTTCACGGGGTGTCCTCCGGTGGTGCGGTGGTCGGGTCGGGCGCGGGGCGCGCGGCGGCCGGGTCGCGCGGGCCCGTCCGGTCGAACAGGACCCACAGGCTGGGCAGCAGGACGATCGCCGCCATCGCGTACGCGAGGTCCTCGACCGGGATCGCCCCGATCTTCGCGCCGCTGATGAGCGAGGGGTCGTAGGCGACGATGCGCAGGGTCACGATGACGTTGTCGAACACGATCGTCATCACGAGCAGCGCGATCCCGGCGACGAGCGACGTGACCAGTGCGACCCGACGCCCGGGCCCCGGTGCGCGTCCCGCCGCTCGTGCACGGCGCGCGGCCACGATGCCGGCGACGACCGCCACCACCGCCACGACGGCGAAGAACGGCAGGGCCAGGAGGGCGTACGCGCCGGAGCCGGTCACGGACGCCGCCGTCCGAGCGACCGCTGCACGACGGGCCGGACGAAGCCGACCAGGTCCATCGTTGAGTAGCAGAGCAGCAGCAGGAAGAAGAGCTCCTCGAGCGGGACCTCGGGGGCGAGGAGCACCCCGGTCAGCAGGTGCTGCGGGCCGATGAAGAAGATGCCGTACCCGACCCCGGCGACGTCCCACACCATGAAGAACGCGACACCGACGACCATCACCGCAGCCGCACGCCACGGTGCTCGCCAGAAGAACAGCCGGAAGCGGGCGTCGAGCACGGTCATGCCGATCAGCGACACGACCAGGCCGGCGAGGTACAGCCCCGGCATCAGACGGTGCCGGCCTGGTTCCGCGGGGTGCCGAGCGGCGTCGGCAGCGGTTCGGTGCTCGTGTCGCCGTGGATCCGCTTGAGCAGGACCTCGGCGCTGATCAGGCACATCGGCAGACCGATGCCCGGGATCGTGGACGCCCCGGCGTAGTACAGGCCCTCGACCTTGGCCGACGCGTTCTTCTCGCGGAAGAACGCACTCTGCTTGAGCGTGTGCGCGGGACCGAGCATCGACCCGTTCCACGCGTTGAGGTCGTCGGCGAAGTCGCGCGGGCCGATCGTCCGGCGGACCCGGATGCGGTCCCGCAGGTCGGGGACGCCCGAACGCTCGGCGACGACGTCGATGGCGCGGTCGGCGATCTGCTCGACCTCCCAGTCGCCGGCACCGTCGATCCCGCCCTTGCCGATGGACAGGTCGGCGGGCAGGGGCACCAGGATGAAGAGGTTGCTCGAGCCGCGGGGCGCGACGGACGGGTCGGTCTCCGACGGCGCGCAGACGTAGATCGACGCGGGGTCGGGGACGTGCCGGTCCTTGCCGAAGATCGCGCCGAAGTTCGCCTTCCAGTCCTCGGTGAACACCAGGGTGTGGTGCAGCAGGCCGGGCGTCGGCCCGTCGATGCCGAGGTAGACGAGCACGGCGCTCGGTCCGGGGTCGCGGGTCTTCCAGTGATCAGCACCGTGGGTGCGGTGCTCGCGGTCGAGCAGCTGCATCTCGGTGTGCTGCAGGTCGGCGGCGCTCACGACCAGGTCGGCCGGGGCGGTGTGCTGCACGCCGTCGCGGTCGCGGTGCACGACCCCGGTGGCGACGCCGTCCTCGACGACGATCCGTTCGACCTTCGCACCGGCGATGATCTTCGCGCCCTCGGCACGGGCAACCCGCTCGACCGCGGCGATCACCTCGGTGATGCCGCCCTTCGGGTAGAGCACTCCGTCGGCGAGGTCGAGGTGGCTCATCAGGTGGTACATGCTCGGTGCGGCGTACGGGCTCGTGCCCAGGAAGACCGCGGGGTAGCCCAGGATCTGCCAGAGCCGCCGGTCCTTGACCGCCGAGGCAGCGCGGGACGACAGTGGCTGCAGCAGGAGCCGGGCGAGCTTCGGCAGGCGACGGAGCACGTCGGGGGCGGCGAGCTTCGTGAGGTCCTGGAACGTCGTGTACAGGAACCGGCGGATCGCCATCGCGTAGGTGTCCTCGGCCGAGGCGAGGTACTTCCGGATCCGCTTGCCGGCTCCGGGCTCGACGGACTCGAACAGCGCGATGTTCGCCTCGGCGTCGGCGCGCAGGTCGATCGGCTCGTCGTTGCCCTCGCTGTAGACGCGGTACCCGGGGTCGAGCTTGACGAGGTCGAGTTCGGCGTCGGCCGAGGTGCCGAGCAGCTGGAAGAAGTGGTCGAACACCTCGGGCATGAGGTACCACGACGGCCCGGTGTCGAACCGGAAGCCGTCGCGCTCCCACGAACCGGCACGGCCGCCGAGCTGCGACCGCTGCTCGAGCACGGTCACGGCGAAGCCGTCCCGCGCGAGCAGCGCCGCGGACGCCAGTCCGCTGATGCCGCCGCCGATCACGACGGCGCGTCGGGCGGGCACCTTGCGCCGGGTGGTGGCGGCGACGGCCGTCGGACGGGAGGCGCGGGGCGGGGTCATGGCGTGCCTCCTGGCCGACGGGTGGCCACCTTCGACCGCACGGGGGCGCGTCCGGCGAGCACCTGTGCGGCCAGGCGTGCCTTCACCGGGTTCGGGACGCGCACGCGCGTCGTCACCAGGCGCGTCGCCGGTGTGCGGGCGATGCGGTCGTTGAGTTCCTGGAACAGGGCGTGCGCGAGTCCGACGGCGTTCCGGGCGTCGGCCGGCAGCAGCCGGATCGTCCGGGCCGCGTGGTCGAGGTCGGACTGCACGTCGGCGACCAGGCGCTGCTTCGTGGCCTCGTCGAACGAGCGGATGTCGACCCCCGGGAAGTACGAGCGGCCGAGCACCTCGAAGTCGGCGTGCAGGTCGCGCAGGAAGTTCACCTTCTGGAAGGCGGCGCCGAGCGCACGCGCCCCGGCGACGAGCTCGGCCTGGTCGAACGTCGGCTTGCCCGCGCGGTACACGAACGCGCGGAGGCACATCAGGCCGACGACCTCGGCGGAGCCGTACACGTACGCGTCGAACGAGGCGTCGTCGTGCTCGGTGCGCTCCAGGTCCATCCGCATCGACGCGAAGAACGGCTTGGTGAGCTCCGCGCCGAAGCCCGTGACCCGTGCACTCCGGGCGAACGCGTGCACGACGGGGTTCACCGAGAAGCCGAGGGCGATCGCGCGCTCGGTGTCGGCCTCGAGCTCGTCGAGGACCGTCCGTGCCAGGTCGGGGTCGAGCCCCGCCTCGGTCGCGGGACCGTCGACGACCTCGTCGGCGACGCGCACCAGCGCGTAGACGTTGCGGATGTGCTCGCGGGTGTCCTTGGCGAGGAGCCGGCTCGCCAGGCCGAACGACGTCGAGTAGCGGTCGATGACGACGCTCGACGCCGCCTCGGCCGTGGCGTCGTACAGGGGGAGCCGACCGGACGGCGCACTGCCGGCCCGGGTGGTGTCGGTCGTCACCGGGCGCGCTCCACGAGTTCGGTCACGAGGCCCTCCAGGCGGTCGGCGAGGTCGTACGGCAGTCCGGAGAGCTCGGCACGGGCGAGTGCGACGTGGTCGGCGATCCGGGACTCGGCTGCGGCACGGGCGCCGCAGGTGACCAGGGTCGCACGGAGTTCGGCCGCGCGTTCCTCGGTCAGGCCCGGGTCACCCAGGTAGGGAGCGATGTCCGGCCAGCAGTCCGTCGTGGCCGCGTAGGCGATGAGCATGGTCCGCTTGCCCTCGCGCAGGTCCCCCAGCACGCTCTTGCCGGTGGTCGTCTCGTCGCCGAACACCCCGAGCAGGTCGTCGACGATCTGGTACGCGATGCCGATCTCGCGGCCGAAGGCGCCGAGCGCGGTGACGACGGTCTCGGGCGCGCCGGCGAGCACGGCACCGGACTGCAGCGGCGCCTCGAACGAGTACACGCTCGTCTTCGCCCGTTCCATCGCCAGGACCTCGTCCACCGTCGGCATCACGCCCAGGGCCAGGTCGACGTCGGTCATCTCACCGGCGGCGCTGGCGAACACGGCTTCGTCGAGCAGTTCGAGCAGACGCCCACGACGCTCGCCCGTCACACCGGAGGACTCGATGAACCGAGGGGCGCCGGAAAGTGCGAGGTCGCCTGCGATCACGGCGGCGCTCATCCCGCGGTGCTCGGCGGTCGGCAGCGGCAGCCCACCGGTGGTGCCGGCGTCGCGGTAGGAGCCCGCGACGTTCGGCTGGCCGCGGCGCGCCCAGTCACGGTCGATGACGTCGTCGTGCACCACCAGCGCGGTGTGCAGGAGTTCGTAGGCCGCGGCGACGTGCGCGGCAGCGTGCACGTCGTCCCCGCCGAGGCCGAGGTACGCGGTCAGCACCATGCGCGGTCGGAAGCGCTTGCCGCCCAGGCTCGCCTTGCGGAGCACCCGCCAGAGTTCCTCGGACGGACGGCCGTAACGCGCGGCACGAGCCGAGGACACGACGAAGAAGCGCTCGAGACAGTCGTCGACGAGCGCGAGGTCGATGTGCGCCACGGTGGCCGCTTCCTCGCTCATTGGCCTAACCTATCGGTGCAGATGAGCGCTTTCCCGGAAACCGTGGTCCTGCTGGCCGACGACCGTACCCCGATCGGCACAGCGGACAAGTTCACGGTGCACACAGACCACACGCCCCTCCACCTGGCCTTCTCGTGCCACGTCCGCAACACCGACGGGGACGTCCTGGTGACCCGTCGCGCCCTGTCGAAGAAGACGTGGCCCGGTGTCTGGACGAACACGTTCTGCGGGCACCCCGGCCCCGACGAGTCGTTCGAGGACGCCATCGCCCGCCGGGCATCGCGCGAACTCGGCATCACCGTGCGCGACGTCGAGCTCGTGCTGCCGGACTTCCGGTACCGCGCGGTCGACGCCTCGGGGATCGTCGAGAACGAGGTCTGCCCGGTGTTCCGCGCCGTCACCGACGACCTGCCCGCCCCCGCGGACGACGAGGTCGCCGAGTACGCCTGGGTCTCCGAGGACTCGCTGCGGGCCGCCGTCGCCGGTGCGCCGTTCGGCTGGAGCCCCTGGCTGGGCTGGCAGCTGACCGAGCTCGAGGCCGCGGGCCTGCACATCACCCGCTGACCCTGGCGGCCGCCTGGGCCGAGACTCGCGCTCCGCGACACTCCTCGTGCCGGCGAGCACGAGAACCGTCGCCCAGGCCGAGTCTCGGACGAGCGCTTGGCTCCCTCGTGCGTCCGGAGTAGGGTCGGACGTCGGCCACGGTTGTGGCCACGAGGTTGCGCACCGCGGCCGCACGACCAGGAGAAGGGCAGGTGAGGCGCGATGTCGGGTGACCATCCTCGCGCGGGCCGGCAGCCCCTCCCCCTCGCCGCCGCGCCCGTGTCCTAGATCTCCTCCGCCCGCTGCGGTCCGCCGCGGCATCGCGCCTGCCTGCTCCCGACCACGAGGAGCACGCGCATGGCAATGATCGACAACGCGATCTACGTCGAAGGACGTCGCATCGAGTCTCCGTCGACCCTGTCGCTCGGGGCACGCCACGAGGTCGCACGGTGCGACCTGGCGTGGATCGGGCTGCTCCGTCCGGACCCGCACGAGCTCGACGCCGTCGCGACCGAGTTCGACCTGCACGAGAACGCGGTGGAGGACGCCCGCAAGGGGCACCAGCGCGCGAAGCTCGAGCGGTACGGCGACACGCTCTTCCTGGTGCTCCGTCCGGCCTGGTTCGACCGCGCCGAGGGCACGGTCGAGTTCGGCGAGGTGCACCTGTTCGTCGGCGACCGGTTCGTGGTGAGCGTCCGGCACGCCGAGCGCCCCGACCTCGCGGCACTCCGCGCCCAGGTCGAGGCCGACCCCGAGTTCCTGGCGCTGGGTTCGGAGGCCGTGACCGCCGCGGTGCTGGACGAGGTCGTGGACGGCTACGCCCCGGTGGTCGAGGTGCTGCAGGACGGCATCGACGCCATCGAGGACCAGCTCTTCGCCGGGCAGGTCGACCCCGGTGTCTCGAAGCGCATCTACCAGCTGCTCAGCGAGGTGCTGTCCTTCCAGCGCGCCACGAAGCCGGTGCCCGCGATGGTGAAGGGCCTGCTCCGCGGGGCCGACAAGTACGGCGTCGACGACGAGGTGCAGCACCGACTGCGCAACGTGCTCGACCACGCCCTGCGCGTGACGGAGCGGGTGGACTCGTTCCGGTCCCTGCTCGAGAACGCCCTGACACTGCACGCGACCCTGGTGTCGCAGGAGCAGAACGAGGCGATGCGGCGGATGACCAGCGCGAGCCTGGCGCAGGGCGAGGAGAGCCGGCAGCTCGCCCGCGCCGCGCACCGACAGGGCGAGGAGGTCAAGAAGATCTCGTCGTGGGCGGCGATCCTGTTCGCCCCCGGGCTGATCGCCGGTGTCTACGGGATGAACTTCGACCACATGCCCGAGCTGCACTGGCGGTACGGCTACCCGGTCGCGATCCTCGGCATGCTCGCCCTGATGGGCGTGCTCTGGGCGATCTTCCGCAAGCGCAACTGGCTCTGACGCGCCGCGAGGGCGCAGCGAGGCTGCGGCCCGGCACGCCGCCGGGCCACAGCCTCGAGGACGTTCAGGTGGCGTCGATCCGCCGGACGTGCATAATGATCTGGCCCGGAATGTGAACGTGCACATCGACGTGCCACGGCCCCGGGCGGAAACGAGCAGCAATGGCGTCATCGCGGGCACAGCAACCGCGTTCGCCCAGCATCCGTGACGTCGCACGGATCGCGGGCGTCTCCCACCAGACCGTCTCGCGGGTGCTGAACAACTCCGACGCCATCCGCGACGCCACGCGCGACAAGGTGCTGGCGGCGATGGAGCAGCTGCAGTACCGGCCGAACCGTGCGGCGCGGGCCCTCGTCACGAGCCGGACCCACACGATCGGTGTCCTGACAGCCCGGCGCGCCCACTACGGCCCGGCGGTCGCACTGCAGGCGATCGAGGACGCGGCGATGCTGCGCGGGTACTCGGTGACGACGGCGAACATCGCCGAGGCGACCGACACCGCCGTGCGCGAGGGGCTCGGGCACCTGCTCGACCTGGACGTCGAGGGCATCGTCGTCATCGCGCCCCAGCAACGGGTGTTCGACCTGATCGAGGAACTCGGCATCCGCACGCCGTACGTGACGATGCGGGCCAGCGTCGGCGAGGACCCGACGGCCCTGTGGGTCGACCAGATGGAGGGGGCGAGACTCGCGACCGAGCACCTGCTCGACCTGGGCCACGAGTACATCCGGCACATCGCCGGCCCGCAGGACTGGATCGAAGCGGACGCCCGCATGCAGGGCTTCCTGCGCGCCATGTCGGACCGCGACATGTCCGTCGTCCCGCCGATCCTGGGCGACTGGACGGCGGACTTCGGTTACCACGCCGGCCGCGAACTCCTGCGGTGGCGGGACTGCACTGCGGTGTTCTGCTCGAACGACCAGATGGCCCTGGGCGTCATGCACGCAGCGCGCTCCTACGGGCTGGACGTGCCGGGCGACCTGTCGGTGGTCGGCTACGACGACATCCCCGAGGCGAAGCACTTCTGGCCGCCCCTCACCACGGTGCAGGTCGACTTCGCCGAGCTCGGCCGCCGCTGCGTCGACCTGCTCCTGCCCGGCGACGACGAGCTCCTGCGGCCGATCGACATCGTCCCGCAGCTCGTCGTGCGCGCGTCCACGGGGGCCCCGCGCGGTCGGTGACGCGCCCACCGTCGATCCGCAGGACGCGGGGCGGGCCGGCACCGTGCCTCCCGTCCGGGGGACGTTCATGCGGGATCACGCAGGCCGTTACGAAAACGCGACCAATCCGAATTGACAGCCGCACCGGGGCTGTGCGTAAATTACCTCCGTCCAGCCGATGTGACCGTTCACATGAGCGTCACACCAGCGGGGCACCGGACGCGACAACGAAGTCCACGCAGGCCACCTGCGCCCTTTCGCTGCCGCAGCAGAACCACCCGAACAACTGCCGCATCGCAGCGGCAGAAGGAGATGCACTGTGGCGTCAACCCCGATCGACACCGGCCTCGAGACCCGGTCGATCACCGCACCCGAGACCATCCTCGAGATGCGCTCGATCACCAAGGAGTTCCCTGGTGTCAAGGCGCTGTCCGAGGTCTCCCTCAACGTCCGTGCCGGCGAGATCCACGCGATCTGCGGCGAGAACGGCGCCGGCAAGTCGACCCTGATGAAGGTCCTGTCGGGCGTCTACCCCTACGGCACCTACGACGGCGAGATCGTCTACGAGGGCGAAGAGGTCCGCTTCAAGGACATCAAGCAGTCCGAGCAGGCCGGCATCGTGATCATCCACCAGGAGCTCGCGCTGATCCCGGAGCTCTCGATCACCGAGAACCTGTTCCTCGGCAACGAGCCCGGCAAGTTCGGCGTGATCGACTGGACGAGCGCCCAGCTCCGTGCACAGGACCTGCTCGCCCGCGTCGGCCTGGCCGACGACCCGGACACCCAGATCAAGAACATCGGTGTCGGCAAGCAGCAGCTGGTCGAGATCGCGAAGGCCCTGCACAAGGACGTCAAGCTCCTCATCCTCGACGAGCCGACCGCGGCCCTGAACGAGAACGACTCGCAGCACCTGCTCGACCTGATCGTCGGGCTGAAGGCCAAGGGCATCTCGAGCATCATCATCAGCCACAAGCTCAACGAGATCGAGCAGATCGCCGACGAGATCACGATCATCCGTGACGGCAAGACCATCGAGACGCTGAACGTCAAGGGCGACGGCGTCAACGAGGACCGCATCATCCGCGGCATGGTCGGCCGGTCGCTCGAGAGCCGGTTCCCGGACCGCACCCCGAAGATCGGCGAGACCTTCTTCGAGGTCCGCGACTGGACCGTGCAGCACCCGCTCGACGCCAGCCGCCTGGTCTGCAAGGGCTCGAACTTCCACGTCAAGCGTGGCGAGATCGTCGGCTTCGCGGGTCTGATGGGCGCCGGCCGCACCGAGCTCGCGATGAGCCTGTTCGGTCGCTCCTACGGCACCTGGCTCGGTGGCGAGATCATCAAGGACGGCCACGAGATCAAGGTCACGAACGTCCAGCAGGCGATCCAGAACGGCATGGGCTACGTCTCCGAGGACCGCAAGGCCCTCGGCCTCAACCTGCTCGACACCGTCAAGCGGTCCACCGTCTCCGCGGACCTGCAGAAGATCTCGAAGGGCGGCGTCGTCGACTCCATCGAGGAGTACGACGTCGCCGAGAAGTACCGGAAGATGCTCCGCACCAAGGTGCCGAGCGTCGAGGAGAACGTCGGGAAGCTCTCCGGCGGGAACCAGCAGAAGGTCGTCCTGTCCAAGTGGATGTTCACCGACCCGGACATCCTGATCCTCGACGAACCGACCCGTGGCATCGACGTGGGCGCGAAGTTCGAGATCTACGGCATCATCCAGCAGCTCGCAGCACAGGGGAAGGGCATCATCCTGATCTCCTCCGAGCTCCCCGAACTCCTCGGCCTCTCCGATCGCATCTACACGATCTTCGAGGGCCAGATCACGGCCGACGTCCCCGCGGACCAGGCCGATCCAGAAACGCTCATGCGCAGCATGACCTCCGCGCGGAAGGGCGCTCCCGTCTCATGAACAACCTGAAACTGCTCTTCGGCAAGGGCAACTCGATCGGCCAGTACGGCATGATCATCGCCCTCGTCGCGATCGTCATCTTCTTCTGGTTCACCACGGACGGGCTCATCCTCGAGCCCACCAACGTGATCAACCTGTTCCTGCAGTACTCCTACATCCTCATCCTCGCGCTGGGGATGGTCATGGTGATCATCGCGGGCCACATCGACCTGTCGGTCGGTTCGGTGGCGGCGTTCGTCGGCATCATCGTCGCCCAGTCGATGTCGGTCTGGCACTTCCCGGTCTGGCTGGCGATCGTGCTCGGCCTGGTCGTCGGTGCGCTCGTCGGTGCCTGGCAGGGTTTCTGGGTGGCGTTCGTGAAGGTCCCGGCCTTCATCGTGACCCTGGCCGGCCAGCTCATCTTCCGCGGTGCGAACCAGATCATCGGTGCGTCCACCTCGGTCCCGACGCCGGACGGCTACAACACCATCGGCTCCGGCTTCCTCGGTGACTTCGGCCCCGACTTCGGGTTCTCGAACGGCACGCTGCTGATCGGCGCCGTGACCATCGCCGTCCTGATCATCGTCGAGGTCCGCGGTCGCTCGCGTCGCCGCAAGATGCAGGCCGAGGTCCCGCCGCTGTGGGTCTCCGTCGTCCGCACCGGCATCCTGGTCGCCGTCACCCTCGTCGCCACGTACCTGTTCGGCGCCGGCCCGGTCGGCACCTCGATCCCGATCGTCGCGATCATCCTCGGTGTCCTGACCATCGTCTACGGCTTCATCACGAAGAACACCATCTTCGGTCGCCAGGTCTACGCGGTCGGTGGCAACTCCAGCGCCGCCGTCCTGTCCGGCGTCAGCGCCCGCAAGGTGAACTTCTTCGTCATGGCGAACATGTCGGTCCTCGCCGCGATCGCCGGCATGGTGTTCGTCGGGTACTCGAACGCCTCGGGCCCCGCGGACGGCACCGGCTGGGAGCTCGACGCGATCGCCGCCGTGTTCGTCGGTGGTGCAGCGGTCGCCGGTGGCATCGGCACCATCTCCGGCTCCATCATCGGTGGCCTCGTGATGGCGCTGCTGTCGAACGGTCTGCAGCTGATGGGCATCGAGTCCAACAAGGTCCAGATCATCCGTGGTCTCGTGCTCCTCATCGCCGTCGCCTTCGACGTCTACTCGAAGTCGCAGGGCCGCCCATCGCTCATCGGCGGCATGATGCGGCAGTTCCAGCGCAAGGACGCAGCCGAGGTCCCCGCGGCCCAGCAGCAGCCGCGCTCGATCGAGGACCAGCCCGACAAGATCACCCTCCCCTAGTCCAACCCTTCCCCTCACAGCACCACCACCTCAACGAAGAGAAAGCACTCTCATGCGCAAGAAGCTCATCGCCGGCATCGGTCTGGCACTCGTCGCGGGCCTGGCCCTCAGCGGCTGCTCGGCTCGTGGCACCTCCGACTCGGGCGACGGCTCCGGCTCGTCCATCAAGAAGGGCGACCTCATCGGCGTCGCCCTGCCGGCCAAGACCTCGCAGAACTGGGTGCTCGCGGGCGCCGCGTTCAAGAAGTCGATCGAGGACGCCGGCTTCAAGGCCGACATCCAGTACGCCAACGCCGGCAACCCGGTCCCCGACCAGCAGTCGCAGATCTCGGGCATGGTCACCAAGGGTGCGAAGGCGATCATCATCGGTGCTGCCGACGGTTCGCAGCTCGGCTCGCAGGTCAAGGCCGCCAAGGCCCAGGGCACGACCGTCATCGCCTGGGACCGCAACATCCTGAACACGAAGAACGTCGACTACTACGTCGCGTTCAACAACTTCAAGGTCGGCCAGCTGCAGGCCCAGGCACTGCTCAAGGGCCTCGAGGAGAAGAAGGGCGACGGACCGTACAACGTCGAGCTCTTCGCCGGTTCGCCGGACGACGCCAACGCCACCGTGTTCTTCAACGGTGCGATGGACGTCCTGCAGCCGAAGATCGACGACGGCACGCTCAAGGTCGTCTCGGGTCAGACCACGTTCGCCAAGGTGAACACGCAGGGCTGGCTCGCGCAGAAGGCCCAGTCGCGCATGACCGACCTGCTGGCCCAGTACTACACGGGTGACACCAAGCTCGACGGCGTCCTGTCGCCGAACGACACCCTCGCCCGTGCGATCCTCACCGCGACCAAGGCCGCCGGCAAGGACAACCCCGTCGTGACCGGGCAGGACTCGGAGACCGCTTCGATCCCGCTCATCATGAAGGGCACGCAGTACTCGACGATCTACAAGAACACCACGGAAGAGGCCCAGGCGGCCATCGACCTGGTGTCCGACCTCGCCGACGGCAAGACCCCGAAGACGACCAAGGACAAGAACAACGACAACGGTTCGAAGGTCGTCCCGGCCGTCGAGCTGACGCCGATCCTGGTCACGAAGGACAACGCGGTCGAGGCCTACAAGGGCAACGACACCCTCGAGGAGCTCGCCAAGAAGGGCTGATCTCCCCCGCTCACACGGACGGCCCCGTCTCGCCTCGGCGAGACGGGGCCGTCCTGCGTCGTCGTGGGGCCGGCCACGGTCGGACGGGAGGCCCGGGGCACGTCGTGATCCGTGCCTCCCGTCCGCCGTGCACGCACGTCCGGTGCCCGCGCGACCCGCCGGGTCAGGGCCGGGTCGCGCGCAACCGCCGCGCTGCGTCGGCCAGGTGCGGCACGTCCGTGTGGGCCGTGCCGAACACCACCGCGCGAGTGGTGTCGAAGTAGCGCCGGGTCAGCCGGTCGCCGAGGTCGGACACCCGCGACCACGGGATGTCCGGCTCGCTCGCGGTGACGGTGCTCGGCAGGACACGGACCGCCTCGCCGATCTCGACCAGCCGCATCCGGACGGCGTCGTGCACCAGGTCCTCCGGCAGGTGTGCATCCCCCACGTACCGCCGGATCGCCTCGCACGCACCGATGACGTCGTCGAGCCGGTCCCGGACCAGGCGGTGCGTCGTCGGGTCCTGGCTCACAGCGGCACCGCGCGGCGGACGACCTCGGGGCTCATGCCGGCGGCGTCCACGACGTCGACACGCACGCCGAGCAGCCGTTCGGCCGCGTCCTGGATCCGCATCAGCGCGAAGATGCCGAGCCCCGCGTCGACGTCGATCATCAGGTCGACGTCGCTGCCCGGGCCGTCCTCACCACGGGCGACACTGCCGAACAACCGCGGGTTCCGGCCGCCGAACCGTTCGACGACGGCGATCAGGTCCTGCCGTGCGGCGGCGACGCGTTCGCGCAGGGGCGGTGGGTCCTCGACCGGCAGCAAGTCGATCGACGTGGTGAAGCCCGCGGCCCGGAGCATGCGCTGGAGCGCGGCGAGCGAGGGTTCGCGTCGGCCGTTCTCGTACGTGCTGATGACGCTCTGCGTGACGCCGGCGCGGCGGGCGAGCTGCACCTGCGTCAGTTCGGCGCGGTCACGGGCGTCACGGATGAGCGCGGCCGCCGACACCGTCGGCATCGGACGTGGAGGGACTGCGGACATGCTGCAACGATACACAGCATGCGACATTTCGTCCGCCGGGAGACATGGCGGTGTCGACTCGGAACGACGTCATCGATGTCGCACGACGTCGAGGACGTCATTCCGGGTCGGGTGGACCGCGGTCAGGGGCGTGCTGAGACGTCCGCGCGGTGGAAGTTCTGCGCCGAGCGGGACGGGGTCGGCCCGCGCTGGCCCTGGTACCGCGACTGGTACTCGGCCGAGCCGTACGGCTTGTCGGCGGGACTGGACAGCTGGAAGAAGCACAGCTGCCCGATCTTCATGCCGGGCCAGAGCTTGATCGGCAGCGTCGCGACGTTCGACAGCTCGAGCGTCACGTGGCCGGAGAACCCGGGGTCGATGAACCCCGCGGTCGAGTGGGTCAGCAGGCCGAGGCGTCCGAGCGAGCTCTTGCCCTCCAGCCGCGCGGCGATGTCGTCCGGCAACGTGACGACCTCGTACGTCGAGCCGAGCACGAACTCGCCGGGGTGCAGCACGAACGCCTCGTCCGGGTCGGTCTCGACCAGCCGGGTCAGGTCGGGCTGGTCGACCGCCGGGTCGATGTGCGGGTACTTGTGGTTGTCGAACAGCCGGAAGAACTTGTCGAGCCGGACGTCGATGCTCGACGGCTGGACGAGCGAGGCGTCGTGGGGGTCGAGACCGATCCGGCCCTCGGCGAGCTGGGCGGTGATGTCGCGATCGGAGAGCAGCACGCCGTGCAGCCTAGCGGCAGCGGACCCCCGCCGATATGCTGCGAGGCTGTCCGGGGCCGGGCGGCTTCGCACCGCTGGGAGGAACCGACATGACCGCGTACACCGTCCACGAACTCGTGGTCCCCGCCACGATGGACGACGACCCGGGGACCGTGCAGGCGTTCCGCGAGTGGGTCGACGTGCAGAACCGTGCCGAGGTGTCGATCACCGGACTGCCGGAACTGCTCTGGACGCCCGAGGAACAACTGCCGTACCTGATCGACCCCGACGCGCCCAGCCGACTGTTCCTGGTCCGTGACGACGACGGGACCGCGGTGGGGGCCGGCTCGTACGAATCGAAGGCGGTCGCGGACGCCCCGAACTGCTGGATGGCGGTCAGCGTGGCGCCCGAGCACCGGCGCCGTGGCATCGGCACGCTCCTGGCCGAGCACGTCGAAGCGGTCGCGAGGCAGCAGGGCCGCACGCAGTGGAAGACGTACGCCGTGTCACGGCAGGTCGGCCCCGCAGCGGGCCCCGGGTACCTCCGTGCACCGACCGGGTTCGGCGTCGTGCCCGAGGACGAACCCGGAGCCCGGTTCCTGACGAGCCGGGGGTGGCGGTTCGGGCAGGTGAACCGGATCAGCCGTCTGGAGCTCCCGGCCGACCCCGATGCGCTCTCCGGCGTCCGCGCGGCGGCGACGCGGGCGGCGGCCGACCGGTACCGCGTGCACACATGGGCCGGACCGACTCCGTCCCGGTGGCAGACGGACGTCGCACTCCTCCTGACCCGGATGAGCACCGATGCCCCGGCCGGCGACATGGCCGAGCCCGAGGACGCCTGGACGGTCGATCGGCTCCGAACGCACGAGCAGCACCTCGACGACGGCCCGCGCACCATGCGCACCGTCGCCGTGGAGGACGTGTCGTCCGGCGGACTCGTCGGCTTCACCCAGCTCGCCGTCCCCGGGCCCGTGGTCCAGCCGGTGATGCAGGGCGACACCCTGGTGCTGCGTGAGCACCGCGGCCACCGGCTCGGGTGGCTGCTCAAGGTGGTCGGGATCGAGACGATCGAGCGCGACCACCCGGGGCACCCCTCGATCATCACCTTCAACGCCGAGGAGAACCGCCCGATGCTCGACGTGAACGAGGCCGTCGGGTTCGTGGGCGTCGGCAGCGAGGGGATCTGGGAACACCGCCCGGCGTAGGGTTCCCCCATGGCGCGCTCACGGGGGATGGACGATCTGGTCAGCGACGGGGTCTTCCTGGCCTGGGAGGCGCAGCTGCAGCTCGCCGACCGGTACGACGACCACGAACGCTGGAACGTCGACCTCGCCGCCGGCACCCTGCAGTTCGTCGGACCGCACCCGGGCGAGTTCCGGATCCAGCTCCTGGGGTCGGCCGCACCGGGGCCGCGCAGCTGGCTCTGGGGCTGGGCGAACCCGTCGCAGTACCCAGCGTCGGTGCTCGCCGCCGCGAACGCCACCCGCGCGCTGGGCGAACGGCTCGGCATCCCGGAACTCGTGCAGGGCGAGGTCCCGTTCGGCGAGCACCGGCAGGCCGACGCCGCAGACGCCGGGTACGAGTTCGCGTGGGACATGTCGATCGCGGCACGGCTGGCGACGGGTTCGTGGTTCGGCTTCGGCGGGCACGTCGGCGGAGGCTCCCGCCTCTGGGTGCTGTTCGAGGGCCTGCTGTTCGCGCCACCGACGGTCCCCCGGATGGTCCGGGTCTTCGGTGAGGGCCTGCAGACGACCGAGGTGCACGACCACCGCCGCGCTGTGGGGAGCTGGGCGTCGCTCCGCGGTGTCCCCTGGGACGGGCGCACGCTGACGTTGGCGGACGGGACCATCACGGTCGACTTCGACGAACTGGGCCGGATCCGCGACCTGCAGGGGTCGTCGGCGCGAGCCTGAGGCGGACCGCAGCGCGCGCTGCGGACTGACACTGCGCCTCCAGACCGACCCGCCTACCATGGAGGGTCCGCGGTCTCGCGGACGCACGCGTCCCTGGAACAAGGTTGATGACCGTCACGTCCCCCGCAACCCAGCCCGGAGGCCCGGCGCCGGAATCCGCGCCCGTCACCGCGCGCACGTCCACCGTCGCGACCGTGCTGGTCGTCGCCATCCCGCTCGCGGTCGCGTGCTCGATCCTCGGCCTGACGATCACCGGAGCGTTCACCGCGAACCAGCAGCTGGTGTCCGCCGGCGACGTGGTCGAGTACGGCCTGCCGATCGCCCGCGTGGTGCACGACACCATGGCGGCGCTGACCGTCGGCCTGCTCATCGTCGCCGCGTTCGCGCTGCCGGCACAGAAGAAGGACCACCGGGCACTCTCGAGCGTGCAGCACCGCGCCACGCGCTGGGCGGCGGCGACCGGATCGATCTGGTTCCTCGCCGCGGCCGTCACCGTCGTGCTGACCGGCGCCAACACCCTCGGCGTCCCGCTCACCAGTCCGGTGTTCGCCCGCAACTTCATGCTGTTCGCGTTCCAGGTCGAGATCGGTCAGGCGCTCGTGGTCTCCGCGGCGGCGATCCTCATCGCGACCGTGCTCGCCGCGTTCGCCACCCGGGTCACGACGCTCGCCGTCGCCACCGTGTTCGGCCTCTTCGCCCTGCTCCCCCTGGCACTGTCCGGCCACGCCGCCGGCTCGCTCGAGCACGCCAACGCCGTGAACTCCCTCGCGATCCACCTGATCGGGGTGTGCGTCTGGGCCGGCGGGCTCGTCGCCGTCGTGCTGCTGCGCACCCGCACGAAGGGCGCTACCGGTCGGGTGGTCTCCCGCTACTCCACGCTGGCCGGGTGGTCGTTCGGCGCCGTCGCGTTCTCCGGCATCGTCAACGCCTCGCTGCGGCTGACCGGTCCGCTCGACCTCGTCACCACCCCGTACGGCGCACTCATCACGGTCAAGGCCGTCATCCTGGTGCTGCTCGGGATCGCCGGCGTCGTGCAGCGCCGCAAGCTGGTGCCCGGGCTGCTCCGCGCGCCGCTCGACCGCCGTCGGTTCACCCGGTTCGCGCTCGCCGAGATCGTGTTCATGGCCGTCGCGATCGGCGTCTCGGTGGCCGTGTCCCGCTCGCAGCCGCCGATCCCGCAGACGCCCGAGACCGGTGAGGACACCCGCTCCGGCCTGATCGGGTTCCCGTTCCCGCCGGCCCAGACGATGCACACGTACCTGACGCAGTGGCACATCGACTGGGTGTGGCTCGGGCTCGCCGTCGTCGGTGCGGTCTGGTACCTGCTCGCCGTGCGGAAGCTCCGGAAGCGCGGCGACAAGTGGCCCGTCGGGCGCACCATCGCGTGGGTCATCGGCTGCGCCCTGTTCATCTGGACCACGTCGGCCGGACCGGCCGTGTACGGCATGATCCACTTCTCGTCGCACATGGTCCAGCACATGCTGCTCATGATGTTCGTGCCGCTGCCGCTCGTGCTCGGCGGTCCGGTGCTGCTCGCCATGCGCACCCTGCCGGTCCGCAACGACGGGTCCCGCGGGGCCCGCGAGTGGCTCATGCTCTTCGTGCACTCGCGGTACATGCAGTTCATGGGGAAGCCCGCCGTCGCTGGTGTGATCTTCGCGGGGTCGCTCGTGGTGTTCTACTTCACGCCGGCGTACCAAGCGGCGATGCAGTCGCACGAGTGGCACGTCGCGATGGTCGTCCACTTCGTGCTGAGCGGCTACCTGTTCTTCTGGGTGTTCGTCGGCGTCGACCCGGGGCCGAAGCGTCCGCCGTACCCGATCCTGATCATCGCGCTGCTCGCGACGCTGGCCTTCCACGCGTTCTTCGGCGTCGCCGTGATGACCTCGCAGTCGGTGTTCGCGATCGACTGGTTCCACGCACTCGGCCAGACGAACGACGCCGCGCTGCTCGACGACCAGCACACCGGCGGCGGGATCGCCTGGGGCGCCTCCGAGCTGCCGATGGTCTTCGTCGCGCTGCTCGTGGTGCGGAACTGGATCCGCACGGACAAGCGCGACGCGAAGCGGCTCGACCGCAAGGCCGAGCGCGACGGTGACGCCGACCTGAAGGCCTACAACGAACGCCTGGCGGCGATCAACGCGACCGACACCGCGCGCCGCGACTGACGGACACCAGGCGCACGAACAGGACGGCGCCCCGGGCATCTGCCCGGGGCGCCGTCCTCGTCCGTGCGGCCGATTACTCCGCGGTGGTGTCGGCGACCGTGCCGCGAGCGGCCCGGGTGCGACGGACCATCAGGAGCACCAGGCCCGCGATGAGCAGTGCTGCCGCCAGTGCCATCGCGGTGCCCACGGCCACGGGCGAACCCGTGAACGCGAGCGCACCGGTGGTGGTCGGCGCAGGCGTGGCGGACGCCGTGGCCGACGCCGACGGGGCGATCGGTGCGGCCGTCGCCGAGGGGTCGGCGGAGTCCGACGGTCCCGGGGCGGGCGCCGAGGTCTCCGGCGTGGTCGGCTCGTCGGTCGGCTCCGGCGTCGGCTCGACGGCGGGGAGCGCCGCGACGACGACCTCGAGCGTGCTGCTCGACGCGGCGAACGACGCGTCACCGCTGTAGGCAGCCGTGACCGTGTTCGTGCCGACCGGCAGGGCGTCGGTCTCGCAGGTCGTCTCGGGCAGCGTGACGGTGCACAGGACGGAGCCGTCCGCGGCCGTGAAGGTCACGGTGCCGGTCGCGCCGACGGGCAGGCCGGACGCGGTCAGGCGGACCTTCGAGCCGACGACCGGAGCCGTCGCGTCGGTACTCGCCACGAGGGCCGTCGACTGCGCGGTCACGACCAGCTCGAACGGCGCACCGTCGGCGGCCTCGTAGTTGTCGTCGCCGCTGTAGTGGGCGTGCACGGTGTACTTGCCACCCGGCAGGTCGGACGGGATCGCGCACGTGGTGTCGGGCAGCGTCGCGGTGCACAGGACGGTGCCGTCGTCGGTGACGTACTCGATGGTGCCGGTGGCGTCCTCGGGCACGTTCGGGGTGTCGAGCGTGGTGGTCTCGCCGTGCGTGACCGTCACCGTGGTGTCGGGTGCGGTCGGCTCGCCGCCGTCGCTCGGGTCACCGCCGTCGCTCGGGTCGCCACCACCGGTACCGGGCTGGGTGCCGATGGTCGTCGAGGCCTTGCGGACCGTCAGGTCCACTGCGACCGAGGTCGAGCCGGCGTGCAGCGCGTCGCCGGAGTAGACGGCGGTCACCGTGTGCGTGCCGGCACCGAGGCCCTCGGCCACGCAGCTCGTGGCGGGGAGCGTCGCCGTGCACCGGACGGTGGAGCCCTCGCGGTACTCGACCGTGCCGGTCGGCGCGGCGACCGTCTCCGAGCCGGAGCCCAGGCCGGTGACGTCGAGCGTGATCTGCTCGCCGTACGCAGCGGACGTCGGGGTCGACTCGACCGCGACGGCAGTCGGCACCTCGGTCGCGGTGAGCGCACCCGTGCCGGACGCAGCGGTGTGGTCCGCGTCACCCTCGTAGGTCGCGGTGACCCCGCTGGTGCCGACCGTCGACGTCGTCGTGTCGCACGAGGCCGCACCGTCGACGATGGTCGCCGTGCAGAGCACCGCGCCGGTCTCGGTGTCGGTGAACGTGACGGTGCCGGTCGGTGCGGTCGCACCGGTCTTCACGGACGACGCGACCTGGGCGGTCAGCGTGACCGTGTCGCCCACGGTCGCGGTGGCGTCGGCGACCGTGAGCGTCGTGCCCTGCGGCTCGACGGTCAGGCCGCGGGTGACGGTGACCGCCTCGGCGTCGGTCGACGCCAGGACGGTGGAGATCGTCGCGGTGCGCGCTGCGCCCGTGACCGAGTACGGGATGGAGAGGGTGGGCAGCTCGGTGCCCGGAGCGAGGGGCGATCCGGCGTCGACGGCCTGGTCGCACGTGACGACCTGCCCGACGGGCGGCTGGCAGGTCCAGCCCGCACCGGTCACACCGGAGACGTCTGGCGTGACGCCCGCCGGGAACGTGGTGGTCGTGCGCACGAGCTGCGACTCGGAGCCACCGTCAGCGGAGACGGTGGGGGTGACCGTGTACGCGCCGGAACCGGCGTGCGCGACGGTGGCCGTGCCTCCCGTGCTGGCGGTCAGCACCGGCACCGGACCGGCAGCCGTCGTGGTGCGGAGGTAGTTGACCTCGTGGATGTCGTTCTGCCCGCCGGTGCCCGCGACCCACCCGTAGGTGAGCTTGTAGGGGTAGCCGGTGGCGGGGTCGACCCACGACGGGTCGACGTTCGCGGCGTTGCCGGTGGTGAGCTTCGGCAGGGCGCCACGGACGACCTGCTGCGAGCCGCCGATGGACGTGAAGACGACCGCGTACTGACCGGCGGGAACGGACACCGCGGTGTTCTCCTGCGCGGCGAGCGCCGACGACGTCGGGTTGATCACGATCTCGACGGGCACCTTGGCCTGCGCACGGTCGGTGACGCCGGTCTTGTTGAGCGACCCGTTGACCACGGTGCGGGACTGCACGCAGTAGCCGGTGCCGCCGTCGCCGGGGCCTCGGACGGTCACGGCGTTCGCCGTGAGGCTGCCGTTGGTCGCTTGGTCGGACTCGCACCCGGTGCCACCGAACTGGCGGTTGCCGAAGTTGCCGTAGCGGTCGAGGCCGATGCCGAGGTACGCGTGGGACAGACCCTGCGCGTTGTTCGTCGTGCTCGCGCTGTAGCCGAGCGAACCGCCCAGGTAGCCGATCTTCGCCGGCACGGTCGGGTTGTACGGGTCGGTCGCGGCGAGGTAGAAGACGATGCCGTCGGCCGAGGAGCCGTTGTACTGGTAGCTGTCGAAGACCGCGTCGATGCCCTTCGTGATCGGCACGGACTGCTTCGCACCGAGGCCACCGGCCTGGTTGTTCACCGCACCGGTCAGGCGGAGCGCGCCGCTGCCGTCGGCGTCCGTGGCGCCCGCACAGGTCGGGATCGAGCCGGTGTTCGCCGAACCGGCTGCGGGCTTCGCCGTGAGGCACGCGACGTTCGCGGCACCGGACTGCGTCGACGGCAGGATGTAGGCGTCGCCGGCGCTCGCGCCGGTGAACCCCTCGTTCACGAAGGTGGTCTGCGCGGGTGCCGCGGCGGACGCGGTGGTCGCTCCGACCCCGACGAGCGCGACGCCCGCGAGACCGGCGACGACCACGCCGGTGAGGATCTTGCGAGCGCGCGCGACGGCGCGCCCCTGGTGGTGTGTACGCACTGGAGCCCTGTTCAGTGAGAAGGGTGCCGACGAGGAGCGTGCTCGCCCGGCTCGTCGGCTCGGGTCCTCACACCGTAGAGCGGCTCTGGGTACTCACGGGTCTCGAAACGTGAGTTCTCACCACAACTGGGGGCAGGGCGTGGCCGACCCGCGCGACGAGTCGCTCCGGCAGGCGTGGCGTCCGGCAGTCGTCGCGTCCGGCGGACGTCGCCGGCCGGCCGCGTCGGCTCCGTCAGTCGCCGTGGACGATGCAGACCGCGTCGAGGTCGAGTGCGGCCTCGAGCGCCGCCGAGATCCCGGACTCGCCGTCGGCCCCGGCGGGGGTGACGGTGTCGACCCACCACAGCGGCGTCGCGATCGTGGGAGCGTCCGGCAGGATCCGCTCGACCTCGTCGAACGAGTCCACCCGCCGCACCCCGAGCACGGTGATCACCGGGTGCGTGGCGTCGCGGCAGACCTGCAGCATCGGGCCGTCGTCGAGGGCTCGGACACCCCAGGACTCGTCGTGCAGGAGCAGCGCCTCGGCGACCTCCCGCGGCTCGACCGGCTGGCGGCAGAGGATGGTGACGTCACGCGGCACCGTGACCGCCTGCCACCCGGGCGTCCCGCACGTGTCCGTCGAGCGTGCCCTCGTCGTGGGCCGGGTCGAGGGGCGCTCCGCCGACGAGCTGCAGGAAGCGGTCCTCGTCGATGCGGTCGAGGAAGGACTCGAGGGCTTCCCAGCCGTCCTCGAAGCGGACGATCATGCCGCCGTCGACGATGCCGCTGTCAGCAGCACCGGTGTCGCCTGCTCCGGACGGGCCGCCCGCCCCGGACCGGTCGCCTGCCCCGGACCGGGTGCCGAACGTCGCCGTCGTGGTGCGCGGTGGCGGCCAGACCCCGTCGCGGTCCAGGAACTCGGAGGCTTCGGGTCCGACGACGACGGCGAGCGGCGACGGCTCGCCGTGCGACACCGCGCGGATCAGGTGGTCGGCGTCCCCCCGGCGCTGCATCACCACACCGAAGACGGGCACGACCTGGTCGGCGACCTGCTGCACGGCGTCGAACAGGCGGTTCGCGAGCTCCGGGTCGGTGTTCTCCTCAGGCACGGTCAAGACGGCGGACATCGTCTCGACGACGACGCCACCGACCAGGTGGGCGGTCATCGTGGCAGAGAAGCCCTCGCCGACGGCGTACGAGGTCGACACCCCGGGTGCCTCGTGCTTGGCGTACTGCGTGACGACCCATCGGTCCCACGGAACGGTGAGCGGTTCGGCGGTGCCCCAGCGGGTGGGGCAGGTGCCGACGGTGTGGCACAGGGCCTCGATCGCGGACCCCATGTCCACGGCACGCTCGGCGTGGTGGCGGAGCGTCAGGTCGATGCTGATCTGGCGGACGGAGTCGGCTGCGACCGGGTGCTCGGGCGACGGTGTGCCGACGAGTTCGGGGCCGCGGTGCACGAAGTCCTCGATGCCCGAGGCTGCCGCACCCGTCCGGCCGTCGCGCAGTGTCCCGTCGAAGTCGGCGACGGCCCACGCGGCACCGTAGGCACCGAGCGCGTGCCGCAGGGCGGGGGTGATCGCGGATTCGCGCCCGGTCCGCAGCACGACCATGCGGCCGGCGTCCGCCGAACGACGGAGCAGTGAGGCGAGCGCGTCCGTCAGCCACACGACCGGCGAGGCGGACTCGACCACGATGGCGGGACCGACCACGTCGTCGATGAGGGGATGCCTGACCATCCGGTCCTCCTCGGGTTCTTCGGCGCTGGAACTCCCTGGACGGTACACACGAGGACGACACCTGTCCGTCAGGCTGGCGTGCTCACAGCGGAGACTCGGGAGGCACGACACACGCCCGACAGGAGGCGTACGGTGCGCGGTCGGCTGGCTTCCAGGCGAGAATCCGATAGGCTTGCCGAGTCCCGTTCTGCGGGGTGCGCGAGTGTAGTTCAATGGTAGAACTCCAGCTTCCCAAGCTGGTAGCGCGGGTTCGATTCCCGTCACTCGCTCCAACTAGCATCGTGCTGTGGAGTCCAAGCCGGCATCTGTCCTCAAGGCGATCAGGGCCGAGATCATCGCCGGCACGCTCGCACGTGGCTCCCGGCTGAAGGAAGACGCCCTCGCCGAACGCTTCGGCGTCTCGCGGGTCCCCGTGCGCGAAGCACTCCGGCAGCTCGAGACCGAGGGGTTCGTCGAGTCCGAGAAGTTCAAGGGCGTCCGGGTCGCCGACTCCTCGACCGAGGTGGTCATCGAGCTCATGCAGATCCGCCGGGGGCTCGAGGTGCTCGCCGCCGAGCTCGCCGCCCGTCGCCAGGGTGGGGAGTGCGCCGACCTACTCCGTGCCGTCGGTCGCGAACACCGGTCCGACCAAGAGGTCGAGGCCGCGCAGTCACCGCGGTTCGCGTTCCACGGGCTGGTGGCACGAGCCTCGGGGAACAGCCGGCTCGAGACGATGATCGACCACCTGATCCACCAGACGGCGTGGGCGTTCGAGCGCGTGACGCAGGACGAGGTGGCGTCGAGCAGCGATGACCACACGGCCGTCGCCGGCGCGATCCTGCGCGGCGCCTCGGTGCAGGCAGGGCTGCTGATGGACGAGCACCTGCGCCGCGACGAAGCGATCTACCGGGCCCTGAACCCGTAAGAACGTATACAAAACAGCCCGAGAGCTTGGCGGGGCTCTGCCTGGATGCTTGAATATGCAGGTGATTCAGGCAGCCGTAACGAACCGTCTCGCGTTCGAAGCCAGCCCGAAACAGCTTTTCGTATACAAAAGAGTGACCGCACGGTGCACCCACCTCACTCTTCCCCCGCTGGAGTTACGAATGACTGCTGTAACCCGCTCCACCGCACCAACCCGAACCGCCTCCGCCACCCCGTCCTCCGGCGGCGTCGGATCCGCCCTCGACTCGACCGGCTTCACCCGGGCCCAGTTCTGGGTCCTCATGCTCATCCTCGCCGGGGAGTTCTTCGACACGCTCGAACAGAACTCCATCGGCGCGATGGCCACCAACATCAAGGCCTCGCTCGCCATCGGCGACGTCCAGCTCTCCACGATCAACACCGCCACCGTCCTGGGTGGCCTGGTCGGCCGGTTCCTGGCCGGCTGGCTCGCCGACAAGTACGGTCGGCGGTTCTCGCTCGGGCTCAACCTGCTCGTCTACACGCTCGGCGGCCTCCTCAGCGCCGTCTCCTTCAACTTCGACATGCTGCTCGTCAGCCGGTTCATCGTCGGGATCGGCGTCGGCGGCGAGTTCATGATCGGCATCGCGATGCTGTCCGAGATGGTGGCCACCAAGTACCGCGGCGGCCTCATCGCGACCATCAACGTCGGCGCCGGCGGCATCGGCAACTTCATCTCCTACGGCCTCTTCCTGCTGCTGCTCGGCCCGCTGGCCGCCCCGCTCGGTGGTGACGACCACGTCTGGCGCTGGACGTTCGTGATCCTCGCGATCCCCGCCCTGTTCGTCGTCCTGTACCGCCGCAAGCTGCCCGAGACGCCTCGCTGGCTGCTGTCGAAGGGCCGGGTCGACGAAGCGAACCGTTCGCTCGCGGTCCTCGCCTCGAACACGCTCACCCCGCCCGCCGACGCCGCTCCCCCGGTGCGCCTGACGCCGGCCGACCTGCCCCCGGTCGCTCTGCACTCATCGCCCGCAGCGGTGTTCCACAAGCTGGTGCTCCGTCGGACGATCGCCATCGGCGTCGCCTCGTGGATGGCCTTCGGTGTGCAGGTCACGCTGAACTTCCTGATGCCGACCCTGCTCGTCGAGCGTGGGTACACCGTGTCGCAGAGCCTGCTCTACACGATGATCATGAACATCGGATCGCTCCTCGGGTGCACGGCAGCGGCGCTCCTCGCCAACCGCGTCGGACGACGGCCCCTCATCGCCGTCGCGGGCATCCTCGGCTGCCTCACCGCCCTGGCGTTCGCGGCCTTCGGCAACGACACCGCCGCGATCCTGGTGCTCGGCGCCCTGTTCCAGTTCTTCACGATGCTGACGAACACGACCCTCGCGGCGTGGACCGCCGAGGTCTACCCGACCGCGATCCGTGCCTCCGGCGCCTCGATCGTCAACGGCATCGGCAACATCGCCGGAGCGGTCATGCCGTTCGCCGCGATCGCGCTGTACGGCTCGTGGGCCTTCGCCGGCGTCTTCGGACTCGCCGCCGTCATGTACGCGGTCCTCGTGGTCGCGTCACGCTTCGCCCCGGAGACCCGCGGCCGGTCGCTCGAGGACGTCAACGAGAACGCCCTCTCGACCACCGCCGCCTGACCCACCTGACCAACCGCACCAACCGCACCACCCCGGTGGGCCGGACACCCCGGCCCACCACCCCACGATCGGAGAACACCATGGACACCCTGAAGATCTCGGCGACCGCGAACGGCCTCAACTACCTGCCCGAGTACGTCGCCGACGTCGGCGGTCTGTTCGCCGAGCGCGGCCTGTCCGTCACCGCGAAGGCCTGCGACCCGTGGACCGGCGTCCTCGACGACATCGACTCGCACGAGGCCGACCTCGCCCTCGGCGGTCTCTGGGTCCCCGCGATGTACGCCGGGACGCCGCGGAAGCTCTCCGTCGTGGGCCAGCTCAACCACGGGTTCCCGATGACCATCGTCGCCCGCGACGAGACGAACCCGATCACGCTGGACTGGCTCGCCGGCAAGGTCGTCCTGGCGCCCGGCGCCGGCGGCAGCGCCCCGTACGAGTTCACGGCCGGACTCGTCCGCGAGGCCGGGTTCGACGTCGCGGCGACCCGCTTCGTCCGCGACCTGTCGACCGCCATGCTCATCGAGCTGTACCAGGGCGGGCTCGGTGACGCGATCATCCTCGACCTCGTCTCCGCCCAGGAACTCGTCGCCGCCGGTGGGGGCACGATCGTCTTCCGGCACCTCGACGCCGGTGGCGTGATGCCGAACAGCGTCTACTACACGCGCACGGACCGCATCGACGAACTCGGCGACCGGGTCGACCGGTTCATGGACGGCATCGCCGCCGCGATGGCCAAGATCACCGCGGGCGACGCCGACGCCGAGATCGCGGCCGTGCTCGCCGCCCGGTGGCCGGAGAAGGACGCCGCCCTGCTGCGACGGGCCGCCGACGAGATGGCTGCCGGGGGCGTCTGGGACTCCGCGGTCGTCGACCGCGATGCCTCCGACCGCTGGATGCGCATCCTGTTCGACGGTGGCCTCACGACCCACACCCCGTCGCTCGAGGAGCTGCTCGGCGCCTCGACCGCCGTCACCGCGTCGTGACCGTCGTCCTCGGCGCCGCCGACGTCGCCGGTCTCATCGACGCCGTCGACGTCGTCGGGGCCGTGGAGGCCGTCCACGCCGACCTCGGGACCGGCGCGATGCAGCAGCCGGCCCCGGTCGCCCTGACCGGCGCCGACGACGCGCTCTTCCTGCCGATGGCCGTGCGCTCCGACCGGCTCGGGCTCGTCGCCGTCAAGCTGATGGCCGACATCCCCGACAACGGTGCGCGGGGGCTGCCGTCGCAGCGCTCCACGATCCTGGTGTCCTCGTCGGTCACCGGCGAGTGCGTCGCCGTGCTCGACGGCATGACGATCACCCGGGCGCGGACCGCGGCGATCACCGTGGTCGCGACGAAGCACCTCGCCCGCTCGGGCAGCCGGACCCTCGGGATCCTCGGCGCGGGCAACCTCGCCGTCGAGCACGTCCGTGCCTTCGAGGCGACGCGACCGTTCGAGCGGATCGTCCTGTGGTCACGGTCGTCGGGGACGGTCACCCGGTTCCTCGAGGCCGTCGGACCGGACGTGGCCCGGCGGTGCGTGGTCGCACCGGAGGTCCGTCGCGTGGTCGAGGAGGCCGACGTGCTCTGCACCCTGACGCCCTCGATCGACCCGATCGTCCGCGGCGCCTGGTTGCACGCCGGCCAGCACGTGAACGCGGTCGGGGCCCGTCCCCGCCCGACGCACCGGGAGCTCGACGGCGCGGCGATGGCACGCGGCACGCTCTTCGTCGACAGCCGGGCCACCGCCTGGACGAAGTCGGGTGACCTGCTCGAGGCCGTGGTCGAGGGGGCGGTCCCGCAGGACCTCCACCCGGCGGAACTCGGCGAGGTCATCGCCGGACGCGCACCCGGCCGGACCGGGGACGACGAGATCACCGTGTTCGACTCGGTCGGGCTCGGCGCGCAGGACCTCGCCGTCGCTGCCCAGCTGATCGACCTCGCCCGCGAGCGGGGCGTCGGCACGCAGGTCTCCGTCGCCCGGGTCGGGGTGCCGGTTCCCGGCGTGTGACCAGGGTCGAGCGGCAGGGTGCTCCCATGCACCGTGCTCTCCCCCTGGTCGTCGGCGGCACCGTCGCCGTGCTCGTCCTCGCCGGGTGCTCCGGTGGCGGCTCCGTCGGACCGACCGCGTCGGCCACGTCGTCCGCACGGTCCACGAGCACACCGACGAGCACCTCAGCGACGACGCCGCCGCCGAGGACGGACGCCGCGACCACCGCCGCGGTCCGCCGAGCACTCGCGGGCCTCGAACGCGAGTACGACGCGACGGTCGGCGTCGTCGCGACCGACACCGTCACGGGTGAGACGGTCGCCTACAACGGCGACCGACGCTTCGGCTACGCCTCGACCATCAAGGCGCTCGCCGCGGCACAGTTCCTGCGCTCGGTGCCCGTGGACGCCCGGAACGAGGTCGTGCACTGGACGGCCGCGGACGTCGCCGCTGCCGGGTACTCCCCCGTGACGGAACAGCACGTGGCCGACGGGCTGTCGTACGAGCAGCTGGCCGAGGCAGCCGTCCGGATGAGCGACAACACGGCCCTGAACCTCGTGCTCACGCGCATCGGCGGTCCGAGCGGCTTGGACGCCGCGTTGACCGAGCTCGGCGACACCACCACCGAGGTGGTCCACGGCGAGCCGGACCTCAACACCATCGAGCCGGGCAGCACCGAGGACACCACGACCCCGGCCGCGTTCACCGCGGCGCTGGCGACCGTGCTCGACGGCAGCACCCTGGACCGCGCCGACACCGCACTGCTGGTCGACTGGATGGGCGGCAACGCGACCGGCGACGCACTCATCCGGGCCGGCGCACCCGACGGCTGGGTCGTGGTCGACAAGTCCGGGGGCGCCGGACCGATCCGGAACGACGTGGCGCGGGTGACCCCGCCCGGCGGCGACCCGATCGTGCTCTCGGTCCTGACCACGCGGAACGACCCCGACGCCGCCTACGACGACGCCCTGGTGGCACGGTCGGCATCGGCGGTGCTCGGCGCGTTCGACCGCTGATCGACCGGGGCGGCGATCGCCGTTCTGCACCGCGTCACACGGCGTCATGAACGACACCTGTCGGGGACCCCGGGACACTACGCTCGCTCCATGTCCTCCTCCGGATCCCCCGTGGTCGTCGTCGGCGCCGGCATCATCGGACTGAGCGCCGCGTGGCACCTCGCCGGGCTCGGGCAGCGGGTCCTGCTCCTCGACAGCGGGACGGTCGCCGGGGGCACGACCACCGCGGGTGCCGGGTTCGTCGGCCAGTGGGCAGCCGGGTACGCCTGGTACTGGAACGAGTCCGAACGCGACGTCGAGCAGTACGGCATCGACTTCTACCGCGACCTCGCCGGCGCCGGCCACGGCCCAACCGGGTACCGGCAGAACGGCAACGTCTGGCTGACCGTCACCGCGCAGGGCCGGGCCGACCACCTGCCGCCGTTCGAGCAGCACCCGCTCCGGCCGGCCGGGGCGCGCACGCTCACCCCGGCCGAAGCGGCCGACCTCGTGCCCGGACTCGACCCGACCGCGGTCACCGCGGGCTTCCTCCATCCGGACGGCATCCAGATCAGTGCGCCGGACACGGCCGCAGCGCTGGTGCACGCGATCCGTGCGCGGGGCGTCGAGATCCGCGAGCACACGCCGGTCGCCGGTCTGGAGGCCCGTGGGGGCTCCGTCACGGGCGTCCGGACCGCGAACGGCGAGGTCATCGACGCCGCGAAGGTCGTGCTCGCCGCCGGCAGCTGGACGAACGCCCTCCTCGCCCCCTTCGGGCGCGAGCTGCCGACGGTCCGGGTCGTCGCCAGCCGGCTCGTGACGACACCGTTCGGTCTGCCGGGCACCCTGCCGACCCTGATGCTGCCGGAGCTGCACGGCCTGTGGATCCGTGAGCACCGCGGCGGCCTGACGTACGGTGCCGGGCCCGGGTACGAGCCGCTGCACGTCGGCGGTGCGGACCGGAGCGACGAACCCGACCGCCGACCGGTTCGCACGGACCTGCTCGACGCCATGCGGACCTACCTGCACCCGATCGTCGCCCGGCTGCTCCCCGCCGCCGCGAGCGTGCTCGGGGTCGACGAGACCCCCACGCAGGGCGTCGTCTCGATGACCGCCGACCGGAACTTCATCGTCGGCGCGGTCCCCGAGCTGGACGGGCTCGTGGTGGCCGGTGGCGACAACGAGTCCGGCGTCACGCACGGTCCCGGCCTCGGGCGGATCGCGGCGGAACTGAGCGTCACCGGCACGACCACCCTCGGCGACGCGAGCCGCTACGCCCCGGCACGGTTCCCGGCGGCGGCCCCGACCGAGGCCGAGGTGGTGGCGATGATGCCGGCGCGGCGCGAGGCCGACGCCCGACGAGCCGGAGCCGTGGCATGAGCGACGTGCTGAGCGACCGGCCCCCGACGCACGTCGTGATCGGCGGCGGGGTCGTCGGCGCCGCCACCGCGTACGCCCTCACACTCCGCGGCGAGCGTGTCCTGCTCGTCGAGCAGCACGAGCGCGGGCACCACAACGGCTCGTCCCACGGCGCCACCAGGATCTTCCGGCAGGGCTACGCCGACCCCGAGTACGTCGCCCTGACCTCCCGCGCGCTGGCGCTGTGGGAAGCGCTCGAGGGCGCTGCGGGCGAGGAGCTCATCGTCCGCACCGGTGCCGTCGACCACGGCCGCGCCGAGGTCGTCGACGCCATCGCCGCCGCACTGACGGACGCCGGCATCCCGCACGAGACCCTCAGCCCGGACGCCGCGGCCGCACGCTGGCCGGGGATCGCGTTCGAGGGCCACGTGCTCGCACACGCCACGGCCGGTCGCATCCGGTCCGACCGCGCCATCGAGGTGTTCCTCACCCTGGCGGAACGGACGGGGCTCGCCGAGCTGCGCTTCGACACGGGGGTGACGGGGCTCGAGGACCACGGCGACGACGTGACCGTGACGCTGTCCGACGGGTCCACCCACCGCAGCTCGTCCGTGGTGGCGGCCGTGGGGTCGTGGGCACCCGCGCTGGTCGGCGACCTGCTCGCCGGACGCGGGGCGGGCCTCCCGGCCATCCGCGTCACCCAGGAGCAGCCCGCGCACTTCCCCAGCCGTCTGCCGGACCAGGCGTGGCCGAGCTTCGTGCACTGGGCGGCCGACGACGACGTGTACGGCCTGCTCACCCCGGGCGAGGGCGTCAAGGTCGGGTTCCACGGCACCGGCCCCGTCGTCGATCCGGACCACCGCGACTTCACGCCCGTGCCGGCCGAGGCCGAGCGGTTGCAGGCCTACGTCGCGCGGTACGTGCCCGGTGTCGACGCGACGAAGCCGACCTTCATCAGCTGCCTGTACGACAACTCCCCCGACGAGGACTTCGTGATCGACCGACGTGGTCCCGTCACCGTCGCGACCGGGTTCTCCGGCCACGGCTTCAAGTTCGCACCGCTGCTCGGCGACATGATCGCCGACCTCGCGACCGGCGGGGCCGCACATCCCCGTTTCTCCCTCTCGAAACCATCCCACTCAGGAACCCCGTGACGACCCGACTCCTCTCCGCGCTCGCGCTCTCCGCTGCCGTCGCCGCCGTGCTCACCGGCTGCGCCTCCACCGGGGCGTCCACCGACGTCTCCGACGGCCTGGTGATCGGGACCACCGATCCCGTCACCTCGCTCGACCCGGCCGGCGCCTGGGACCGCGGCAGCTACACGGTGCAGACGCAGCTGTACCAGCACCTGCTCACCTACCCGGCCGGCAAGACCACGACGAGTCCCGAGGTCGCCGAGTCGTGCGACTTCACCGACGGCACCCACTACGTGTGCCGGATCCGCGACGGGCTCACGTTCTCGAACGGTGACGCCCTGACGGCGAAGGACGTCGTGTTCTCGTTCGAGCGCCAGGTCGGCATCGGCTCCGAGAACGGTCCGGGGTCGCTGCTCGCCAACATGGCGTCCGTGGCGGCCGACGGCGACGAGGTCACGTTCACCCTGAAGCAGGCGAACGACCAGACGTTCCCGTACGTCCTGGCGAGCATGGCCGGGGCGATCGTTGACAGCAGTGTGTTCTCGAAGACGAAGGTCCACGCGGACGACGGGGTCGTCGGGTCCGGTCCGTACGCGCTGCAGCAGTCCGCCGACGGCGGGGCGACCATCGCGTTGACGGCGAACAAGGAGTACGACGGCACCGCGCCGGAGTCGTCGAGCGTGACGATCAAGCAGTACACGAAGTCCGCCGACCTCAAGCTCGCGGTGCAGGAGGGTGACGCCGACGTGGCGTACCGCCAGCTCACGCCGACCGAGGTCACCTCGTTGTCCGAGGACGACGGCCTGCAGCGGGTCCAGGGCTCGTCGGGCGAGGTCCGGTTCCTCGGCTTCAACCTCGACACGATGCCCGGTGACGACACCGCGCAGAAGACCGCGATCCGCCAGGCCGTCGCCGCGACCGTCGACCGCGCGGCGATCGCGAAGGACGTCTACCAGGGCACCTACGCTCCGGCGTACTCGATCGTGCCGTCCGACTTCACCGGCGCGACCGATGCGTTCCAGACGGAGTACGACGGTGCCGACCCCGAGGCCATCCTCGAGAAGGCCGGCGTGCGCACGCCCGTCGCGCTGCCGATCGAGTACACGACCGACCACTACGGTTCCGGGTCCGACGACGAGTACGCGCTGATCAAGCAGCAGCTCGAGGACACCGGCCTGTTCACGGTCGACCTGCAGTCGGCGAGCTGGGACACCTACGTCGGGAACGTCGGCAAGGGCGAGTACCCGGTCTTCCAGCTCGGGTTCTTCCAGGACTACCCCGACGCCTCCTCGTACCTGACGCCGGCCTACGGTTCCGAGGACGTCAACCTGCTCGCGAACCACTTCGACGACCGGGCCGTGCAGCAACTGGTCGCCGCGCAGGCGGTCGAGGCCGACGCGACCGAGCGGACGAAGCAGATCGAGGAGATCCAGCAGGACACCGCCGAGTCCGTGCCGCTCATCCCGTTGCTCGCCGGGCAGGAGAACGTCATCGGGCAGAAGTCGCTCACCGGGCTGACGAAGTCGGTCGACGCCTCTGGTGAGTTCCGCATCTGGGAGATCGGGCGCTCGTGAGCAGCGGCGACGCAGCGCTGCAGGCAACCGAGCCCGCTGACCCGCTCCGCGACGCCGTCCGCGCCGGGATGCCCGCGGGGCTCGACGAGCTCGCGGCGCTCGTCGCCATCCCGTCCGTCCACGACCCGGCCGTGCAGTCGCTCGACGACTGCCGCCGCGTCGCCGAGCGCGTGCGGGGTGCGTTCGACGGCCTCGGCCTGACCTCGCGCCTCGTCACGACGTCGGACGGCTCGCAGGCGGTCCTCGCGACCCACCCCGCGCCGCCCGGCGCCCCGACGGTCCTGCTCTACGCCCACCACGACGTCCAGCCCGCGGGCGACCTCGCAGCGTGGACGAGCGACCCGTGGACCCTGACCGAGCGCCAGGGTCGCCTGTACGGTCGCGGCGCTGCTGACTGCAAGGGCGGGGTCGTCACCCACCTCGTGGCGCTGCGGGCCTTGCTCGACGTGCACGGATCGTTCCCGGTCGGACTCGTCGTGGTCGTCGAGGGGTCCGAGGAGCAGGGCACCGACGGTCTCGAGCAGTACGTGTCCACCCACGCAGCGGACTTCGCCGACGTCGACACAGCCGTCGTGATGGACGCCGGCAACGCCGCCGTCGGGGTCCCCGCGCTCGTGACCACCCTGCGCGGCACGGCGTTCGTCGAGCTGCGCGTCCGTGCGCTGCACGGCAACGTGCACTCCGGGATGTTCGGCGGTGCCGCACCCGATGCCATCGCGACCCTGGTGGCCCTGCTCGCCACGCTGCGCGACGACGCCGGGGACACCACCGTCGACGGCCTCGAGGCCTCGCAGACCTGGGACGGCCTGCCCTACGACGCCGACCGGTTCGCCGCCGACGCCGGGCTGCTCGACGGCGCGGTGCCGATCGGGTCCGGGGACCCGGCATCCCAGGTCTGGGCACGGCCGGCGCTGACCGTCGTCGGCATCGATGCGCCGGCGGTCGCCGGGTCGTCGCCGTCCGTGCAGGCGACCGCCGGTGCCGCGCTGAACCTCCGGGTCCCGCCGGGCGTCGACCCCGCTGCCGCCGGCGATCTGCTCGTGGCGCACCTGCTGCGGCGAGCGCCCGCCGGGGTCGAGGTCACCGCGCGGGTCACGGGCACGGGCGACGGCTTCCGGGCGACGGCGGGGCAGTACTCGTCGGCGTTCCGGAGCGCACTGGCATCGTCGTACAGGGTGTCCTCCGTGGGCTCCCTCGGCGGCGGCGGATCGATCCCGCTCTGCGCGACACTCGAGCGGGCGATCCCGGGGGTCGAGGTCATCCTGGCCGGGGTGTCCGAGCCGGCTGCGAACGTGCACGCGCCGGACGAGAGCGTCGATCCGTCCGAGATCGAGCACATGGCCCTGGCCGAAGCGCTGTTCCTCGACGAGCTCGGGTGTGCACGCGCCTGACGTCACACAACGCCGTCGTCAGACGCCCGCCGCAGCCGATGCCCCCCGCGGCGTGCGACGGGTCCGCACCTGCAGCACCCCGGTCAGCAGCAGCACCACGAGCCCGATCGCCAGCACGACGAGCCCGGCGAGGAACCCGATCACGACGAGCAGCAGCGTCTCGGTGGACATCCCCCCGCCGCTGCTCCCGTCGGACGCGGCCGCGGCGGCGACCGACCCGTCGGCCTGCTCGGTGACCGCCTCGACGCCGTCGGTCACCGAGAACGGCACCGCGACGACCGTTCCCTGGTCACCGACGAGCACGACGTGGTGGCCGCCGACCTCCAGTCCGGTGGTGTCGACCGAGGCGGTGGCCGTGCCGTCCTCGACGGTGAAGTCGTCGCCCTGCACCGGTTCGGAGTAGGTCCACACGCTCCCGCCCTCGTCGTCGCCCGTCCACGGCAGGCGGAGCTCGAGCTGGTCGCCGGCGGTGACCTCGTCGGGGATCCCGGCGTCGGCGGCCGCGACGGTCGTGATGTCGCCGGCGTCGATCTTGCGTGCCAGCTCGTCGGAGTCTGCGGCGGGGGCCGTGGGCGGCTCGGCGGCCGCGGGGGCCTTCGCGCTGTTCCGGGGCTGGGCGGCGGTGTTCCGCGGCGCTGCGGTCGGCGCAGCGGTCGACGCGGCCGTCGGCGCCGTGTCCGAGGCGTTCGTGATGGTCGGTGCTGTGGCGGCCGGCGGCAGCTGCACGACGGGCGGCTGGATCACCGTGCCGCCGTTGCCGCCGGTACCACCACCCGTGGTCGGACCGGTCGGCAGGGTGCCGGGGACCGTCTGTCCCGCGAAGTACACCGGCGTGAAGGTCTCGAGCGCGGCGTCGGCGGCGCCGTGCGCACCGATGGTCAGGACCCCGCACTGCACGGCCCCGGACAGGCAGTCGACACGCTTCGTCGACTGGCCGGTGAAGGTGGAGCCCGCGATGACGCCGCCCTGCGTGAAGCCGGCGTTCTTGGTGCCGCTGAACTTCGCGGTCGCTGCGGCGCCGGTGCCGGTGTTGTCGGGCCAGGCGACGAAGCCCTGGCCGTCCTGCCCGGTGCCGCCGGACCCGGGGACGTAGTCGTAGCCCGCGCCGGCCGCTCCCCCGGCGCTCGGGTGCTTCGTGACGTACCCGAACAGCACGTACAACCCTGAGCCGTTGGTGTTCTTCGTGAAGCCGGAGCCGGTCACGGTGAGCTTCGTGCCCGCCGCGGCGGTCGAGAGGCCGGTGGCCGGCCGCACGTTCGTCGAGGCACCCCGGGCGTTCTCCGCCCCGGTGATCGACCCGTCCGCACCGACCACGGTCGACCCGCCGCCGGTGCCGCCGCCGCCCGTTCCCCCGCCGCCGTTCCCGCCACCCGGGTTCGTCGGCGCCTGCACGGTGACGCGCAGGGTCGCGGTGTCCGAGGCGACCCGACCGACGACGGTCGTACCGAGGGCGTTCGTGGCGACCGCGCGGTACCGGTCGCCGTCCAGCCCCTCGGTGGCCGTGATGCGGAGTGTGCTGGTCGTCGCGCCGGCGACCGAGGGGCCGTCCTGCAGGTCGGCCCAGCCGGACGGGGTGTGCTGCTGCCACTGCACGGTGGGCGTCGGGGTCCCGGTCGTGGTGACCGCGAAGGACACCTGCTGCGGCGTGGCGGGGGTCGTGCTGCCGTCGGTTCCGGTGGTCGCGCCGGTCAGCGTCACGGCGACGTCGGCCGGCTGCGCCGTGATGGTCGGGGTGGTCACGACCGTGAACGTTCGGAGCCCCTGGTCGGCGGCGTCGGTCGCGGCGTTCACGACGCCGACCACCGCGCGGCCGTCGGCGGCGACCACGATCGGGTCGCCGGTGTAGGTGGTGCCGGGCTGGTACTCGGCACCGAGCGTGGGCGCGGTGCTGCCCTCGATCGCGTAGGCGCGGACGACGTTGCCGGTGTCGGTGCTGCCGGCGGCGGACACCCAGAGGCGCTTCGCGGACTCGTCGACGGCCAGGTACGCGGCACCGCCGACCCGGTCGATCGAGGTCGTCACGGCCGGGGTCCCGCGCAGCGAGACGGCTCGGAGCGTGGCGTCGCCGTCGTTGCTCCACCACGCCCGGCCTCGGGAGTCGACGACGGTCCCGCCGGTGGCCCCGGACGTCGCGGCGGCGCCGATCGACACGTCGGCGACCGAGGCCCCGGTTTCGAGGGCGACGACGCGGGCGAGGGCGGCGGCCTGGTCGAAGACGACGGCGCGCTTGCCGGTCCAGTCGACGCCGACCGAGGAGATCGTCCCGGTGACCGAGCCGATCAGGGTTGCCGTGCGGGTGACGGCGCGGACGGTCCCGCCAGCGGGGCTGGTGCCGACCTCGGTCACCGCACCCGAACCAGAACCGGAACCAGAGCCAGAGCCAGAGCCAGAGCCACCCGAACCAGAACCAGCACCCGCTCCCACTCCCGCGCCGACGGCGGCCACCCGCAGCAGCCCCGCGGACCCGCCGTTGGCGGCCGGGGCGACCTGCGCGACGATCGAGCCGTCGGCGGGGTCGATCGTGAACGCCTTCGCCGCGGGCACCGTGACGGACGGCTTCACGTGCACGACGTCCCGGTACACGGCGTCCGTGCCGCGCACGATGACGACGTACCCCTGGACGTTCGCGCCGGTGCCGCCGAACTCCGCGGCGGGCAACGACGCGGTCGCGACGATGTTCCCGGTCGACGGGTCGACGCTCGGCTTCGAGGTGGCGACACCGGGGTCGATCGGCCCGGCGACGCGCTTGCCCTCGTCGTCCACGACGAAGTAACTTGCCTTGGCGGTTGCGGCTGCCGGTACCTGCACGACGTTCAGGGCACGCGCGGCGTCCCGCACCACCGTGGTGACCCGGCCGATCGTGCTGTCACCGACCGTGGTCTGCACGCCGGTGCTCACGAGTCCCTGGACGCCGGGGTCGCTGAACCCCTGGTCGCCGTCGGCGCCGCCGTCACCGTCCGTGCCCTCGGCGGTCCAGTCGCCCGTCACGGCGACCGACAGCGGGTCCAGCGCGGTGCCCGCGGCGTAGAACTGGGTCGGGTTGCCGCCGCCGGTGACGTCGGCTGCGAAGGCCGCCGCACCCGCCGCGGTGATCGTGGTGGGCAGACCGGTCCACGAGTACTTCCCGTCGGTGACCGATCGGGTGCCCTTGGTGACGTCGATCGTCGCGAACGCGATGCGCTTCGTCCCCGGGTCGGACGTCGTGGCACCGGTCGTCGGGTCCACGAGCCGCACGTCGACCCCGGCGGTCAGGGTGCCGGTGGTCGGCGTGAGTTCGATCGCCGGGTCGCGCAGCGAGATGACGAACGTGTGCGCCCGGTAGTCGAACACCGCGGCGCCGGAACCCGTGACGGTGAGCTTCCGCGTGCCGGGGTCGTAGCTGCCGCCCGACGCGGCGAACCGGAACGTGCCGTCGGCGTTCTTCGACGCACCGCCGGACACCGACTGCCCTGCGGCCGGCACGTAGTTCCGGAACGACTGCTTGAACCCCCAGTCGAGCGTGCCGCCCGTGACGGACGTGCTCGGACCCGAGGCCGCGGTGGCGGCGGTGGGCACGGTGCCGGCGACGGCCGCGGTCAGGCCGATGATCGCGGCGACGGTGGCGCTGAGCGCGCGGAGGCGACGGGCCGGTCTGGTCTGGGTGTGCATCGGTTCCTCGGGTCGGGTGGTGCGCGTGTGGGGAGGCGGTGCCCCGGGCGGACCCGGGGCACCGCGTGGGTCACCAGGTGACGGGGACCTGGACCTCGTCGAGGTCGACCGGGTCGTTCGCGACGCCGTGCGCCGAGAACGTCTGGACGAAGCACTCGTACTGCCCGAGGGCAGCGTTGGCGGTCGCGGTCTTCGTGGCGTCGTAGTCGCAGCTGACGGTCGCGGCCGCGTCGCCGGTGTGGTGCGGGTCCGCGGTGTAGGACTTCGCGACGTCGATCGTCGTGGTGAAGCCGCCGCCGGCCGTGAACGCGCTCTTCGACACCCACTGGGCGGAGCCGAACCAGCCGGAGTTGGTGGCGTAGTCCGCCTGCTTGGGCCCGTAGACGACGTAGACGCCGAAGCCGCGCCCCTGCGCATCCCCGTCGAAGCCGCTGCCGGTGACCGTGACGCTGCCGTCCGAAACGCCGTGGAGCGCCCCCGGGCCGTCGGTGACGACCGAGGCCGGACCGCTGACGGACAGGCTGGCGCCGTAGTCGTTCGTGACCGCGGTGGCCGCGGACGCGCTGACCGCGGGCAGGACGGCGATCCCGACCGCGGCGACCCCTGCCGCCAGCGTGATCCCGAACGAGCGTGCGATTCGTGTCATGTTCGTGTTTCCCTCTCGATGTGGGCGCCCCCTGTGAGCACCCGGGTCCGGTGGTCCTACGGCGCGACGTCGGTCGCGGTGCGTCGTGCGGTGCGGCGGGAGTGCACGATCGCGAAGACGACGAGCGCCGCGACGGCCACGACGAGCGCGGACAGGCCGCCGAGGACGATCCGCAGGACGCTCGGGTCGATCCCGCCCGCGGAGCCGTCGGCAGCCGCGGCCGCCACCGCCGATGGGGTCGCCCCGGCCGGCACGGTGGGGGTCGCCGACGCGGTCGGCTCCGCGGTGGCGCTCGGCTTCGCCGTCGACCGCGCGGACGGCTTCGTGGTCGCGCGGGTGTCGGCGCTCGCCTCGGACGACGGCTCGGCGGACGGCCGGGAGGCACTGCCCGCGTCCGTCGTGTCGGCCGGCGCCTGCCCGGTGGTCGCCCTGGTGCCGCCACCGGCCAGCGTGCCGCCGCTGCCGTACAGGTTCTGCACGGAGACGGGTGTGAACGACTCGTTGTTCGCGTTCGCGACGCCGTGCGCACCGATCGTGATGATCCCGCACTGCACGACCGTGCAGTCGACGGTCTTCGCGGCACCGTTCCGGTCGAGCGCCTGGAACGTCGAACCGGGGACCTTGAGGGTCGCGGACCAGGTGCCCGTGGCGGAGTCGACCGTGCCGCCGTTCGCCGCCGACGCGGTGGTGCTGCCCTCGAAGGCCACGAAGTCGAGGTACCCGGTGGGGTTCGACTCGTCGTCGGGCACGTAGCTGTAGTCCGCGCCCGTCGCCCCGCCCTTGCTCGGCTGCCAGGTACCGTTCACGGTGCCGAACGCCACGTAGATGCCGCCGTACCCGTTCTTGATGCCCTGGAACCCGGAACCGCTCAGGCGCAGCGTCGTCAGGTACGTCGAGTCGACCTGGTTCGTGACCTCGGGGTGCCCCTCGATCGCGACGCTGACACGGCCGGCTGCCGATGCGGGGGCG
Organism: Curtobacterium sp. PhB128; assembly: GCF_004340725.1. Classification (NCBI taxonomy): domain Bacteria; kingdom Bacillati; phylum Actinomycetota; class Actinomycetes; order Micrococcales; family Microbacteriaceae; genus Curtobacterium; species Curtobacterium sp. PhB128. The sequence goes on along the minus strand of NZ_SLUR01000009.1, from coordinate 82,457 downwards.
ACGCCCACCAGGGCGGCTCCCCCGGCACTGAGCGCGACGAGCAGTCCGGCGAGCGCGAGCCGCAGCGGGCGGGTGCGGGTGGTCACGAGGAGGCCTCCTGGAGGGTTCGGGACGGCACGACGACGGGCGTGCCGGTGTTCGGGTCGGGAACGACGGTGACCGGGTGCCGGTAGACGGTGCCGATGCGGTCGGCGGTCAGGACGTCGGTGGGGGTGCCGTCGGCGACGATCCGACCGCCGGCGAGCATGGCGACGCGGTCGGCGTACGCCCCGGCGAGGCTCAGGTCGTGGAGCACCACGACGACGGCGCCACCGGCCCGGGCGTGTGCGCGGGCGACGGCCAGCACGGCCTCCTGGTGTCGAAGGTCGAGGGCGGCGGTCGGTTCGTCGAGCAGGAGCACCGGGGTCGACTGCGCCAGGACCCGGGCGAACGAGGCCCGGGCGCGCTCCCCGCCCGACAACGAGGGGAACGCCTGGTCGATCCGGTCGGCGAGTTCGACCTGGTCGAGCACCCGCGCGACCACGGTGTCGTCGTCGACCGCTCGCGGGGTCCCCCGCCACGGAGCACGGCCCATCCGGACGACCTCGCCGACGCGGAACCCGAAGGCCACCGCGGTGTCCTGCTCGAGCACGGCGCGCCGACGAGCGGTCGCGAGCGGTGCTTCGCCGCCGGTGCGCACGCCGTCGATCGCGACCGTGCCGCTGTGCGCGAGGTCACCGGCGATCGCCCGGAGCAGGGTCGACTTGCCGGCACCGTTCGGACCGACGAGCGCCAGGACCTCGCCCGCGCGCACGGTCAGGTCGACGTCGGCGAGCAGCGGTCGTCCGTCGATGACGACGCCGATCCCGGAGGCGACCACGGCGCCGACCGCGCTCGACTCGATCATGCCCAGCCTCCCGACCGTCGGCGGGCACGGCGCAGGAGCCAGAAGAAGAAGGGACCGCCGACGAGCGAGGTCAGCATGCCGATCGGCAGGTCCGCGTACGGCACCAGGGTGCGCGCGAGCAGGTCGGCGATCGTCAGGAGCAGGGCGCCGCCGAGCGTCGAGACCAGCAGCAGCGGGCCGTGTGCCGGGCCGATGACCATCCGCATCAGGTGCGGGACGACGAGCCCGACGAACGCGATGAGGCCGGCGAACGCGACCGCTGCGCCGACGAGCAGGGCGACCACGACGATCGCGACGACCCGGACGGCCTCGACCCGCACCCCGACGTGCCGCGCGGCCCGGTCACCGAGGGCGAGCAGGTCGAGCGAACGCGTCAGCACGACGGCGCCGACGAGTCCCGCCCCGATGACCGGGGCGATCGCCGCGGCCTGGTCCCACATCGAGCCGTTCAGGGACCCGAGCTGCCAGAACACGATCTGCTCGCGCGCCTGCTGGTCGCCGAGGAACGTCAGGAAGGCGAGCCCCGCGCCGGTGAACGCGTTCACGGCGATGCCGGTGAGCAGGAGCGTGACGACCTCGGTCCGGCCGCCGGCACGGGACAGCCCGTAGACGAGCAGCGTCGCGACCAGCCCAGCGGCGAAGGCCATCAGCGGCGTCGTCCAGTACCCGGCGAACTGCAGCCCGAACACGATCGAGGCGCAGGCCCCGAACGCCGCGCCGCCGGACACCCCGACGACGCCGGGGTCGGCCAGGGGGTTCGCGAACACGGCCTGCATGAGCACACCGGCTGCGGCGAGCGCGGCACCGATCAGCAGCGCCATGACCACGCGCGGGAACCGGATCGTCCACAGCGCCTGGGTGACGAGGTCGTCGGCGGGACCGTCCACGGGCAGCCCGAGCGACCGGCCCACGGTCCGGAGTACCTCGGCGGGCGAGATCCCGAGCTGCCCGACGCTCGCCGACACCAGCGTCGCGACGACGAGCGCCACCACGAGCCCGATGGTGAGGAGCGCGATGCGGCCGGCCCGCGACCTGGACGTGACCGCCGGTGCGGCGGGGACGTGCGTGGCGGGCGCGATCCGTTCCTGCCGGACGGTCACGAGGCGTCCGCCGGACCGTAGATCGCCGCGGCCAACGCGGCCACGATCTCGGGCGTGCGCGGCCCGAAGCTCATCACCGTCGTGTCCGCCATGTCCACGATGCGGCGGTGCTCGCCCGCGGGCGTCTTCGCGATCGCGGGGACCCGCTGGAGCAGTCCGTCGACGCCGTCGACGGACTCGAGGCCCTTGGTCATCATGATGACCAGGTCCGGCTGCATCGCGACGAGCGCCTCGGCGTTGACGGGGCGCATGCCCGTCCAGTCATGTTCCGTCGCGACGTCCCGCCCGCCGACGGCGTCGATGAGCGAGTCGGCGCCGGATTCGCTGCCGAACAGGTAGTAGATCCCGGCGTTCCCCCGCACGTACAGGAACACCATCTTCAGCTTGTCGGCGCGAGCCGACGGCGCGATCCGGGCCACCTGCGCGGCGACGGCCTGCTCCTGCGCGTGCACCTCGGCGGCCAGGCGGTCGCCGGTCGCCGGGACGCCGAGCGCGGTCGCGACCTGCTCGATGATCGCGTCGGTGTTCGTGGTGTCCCGGTGCGGGTCCAGGACGACGACGGGGACGCCGGCCTTCCGGATCTGCAGGACGACGTCCCACGGTCCGAGTGAGGTGTCGGTCAGCAGCACGGTCGGGCGGAGCGCGAGGATCGCCTCGGCGGAGAGCTCGTGGCCGTTCTGGGTGACGAGCGGCAGGTCCTCGGTGCCGGAGAAGCCGGTCGAGACGTCCCGTCCGACCAGGTGGTCGCCCAGGCCGAGGCCGTACACGGTGGACGACAGCGTGCCGGAGATGTCGAGCGCGAGGATCCGGTCCGCGCTCGTGACGGTCACCTCGGTGTCCTGGTTGTCGGTGACGGTGACGGGCAGCTCGGGCTCGTCGACCGTGCTCGCCGTCGGCGGCAGGTCGGTCGCCAGGGTCGCGGTGCGCTCGCCGGTCACGTCCTGCGCGTCGGTCACCGGGGCGATGGCCTGGAGGCTCGCGGCCGGGTCCGTCGCGCTCGTTCCGCGACCCGCCGCGTGCGTCGCACCCGCGGTGCCGGTGCCGCCGCCGGTGCAGCCGGTCGCCACGGCGAGGACGACGAGGGCGGACGCTGCGGCCGTGAGGGCGCGACGGAGTGACGACATGGAGATGGTCCCGAGTGCTGGTTCGTGAAGTTAGGTGAGCCTCACCTAACCGTTAACTTAGGTGAGCCTTGCCTACCTTGTCCAGCACGTGTCGCCGTCTCCCCGCTACGGTGGTCCCGTGCGCATCGTGGTGGCTCCGGACTCGTTCAAGGGCACCGCGACCGCGGCGTCCGTCGCCCAGGCGGTCCGCGACGGCTGGCTGACCGAACGCCCCGACGACGACGTGGTGCTCGTGCCGATGGCCGACGGCGGCGAGGGCACCCTCGAGGCGTTCGCGACCGCCGTCCCCGATGCGGTCCGGGTCCCCGTCACCGTGACCGGGCCCGCCGGCACCCCCGTCGAGACGTGGTGGCTCATGCTGCCCGACGGCCGTGCGGTGGTGGAGCTCGCGGCGACGAGCGGCCTGCCACTGCTCGACGAACTCCTGCCGGACACCGCGACGAGCCGCGGGTTCGGCGAGGCGATCGCCGCCGCGCTCGACGCCGGCGCCAAGGGGCTCGTGCTCGGCATCGGCGGCAGCGCCTCGACCGACGGCGGCCGTCCCGTGCTCGAAGCCCTCGGCTACGACGGCGATCGCGGCACGCTGCGTGCCCTGCCACCGCTCGGCGTCACCGTCCTGACCGACGTGACCTCTCCCCTGCTCGGCCCGACCGGCGCCGCCGCGGTCTTCGGGCCGCAGAAGGGGATCGAGCCCTCGCGGGTCGCATCCTTCGACGAGCTGCTGGCCGCCTGGGCCGCCCGGTTCCCTTCGGTGGACCCCGCGACCCCGGGCGCCGGTGCAGCGGGTGGCGTCGGCTTCGGCCTGCTCGCCTGGGGTGCGACCCTGGCCCGCGGCGCGGACGGCATCGCCGACGTGCTCGGGTTGGCCGACCGACTCACCGGCGCCGACGTCGTGATCAGCGGCGAGGGCCGGTACGACGGCCAGTCCGCCGCCGGCAAGGTCCCGTCGGTGGTGCGGTCACTCACGGCGACGCACGCCCCCGGCGCCCGGTCGATGCTCGTCGCCGGCGCGATCGAGGCCTCCCTCGACGACTACGCCGCCGCTGCCTCGCTCACCGTCCTCGCCACGCAGACCACCGGGGAACCGGACGACGCCCTGGCCGACCCGCTGCGCTTCGCCACGATCGCGGGCCAGCGCCTCGCACGGCTGGCCTGACCACTCCGATTCCCGCACTGGGGAGCCCCATTGGAACCTCCCACGCTGTGGCGCGCTCCATCAGACTGGTTCCGGGCCGGAACCGGCCCGCAACGCACCCCCACGAGGAGATCATTGCGCACCGTCAACGCGTACGCGGCACCGTCAGCGACCGAGCCGCTCGTCAAGACCACCATCACCCGTCGTGACGTCGGAGCGAACGACGTCGAGATCGACATCGCCTACGCCGGCATCTGCCACTCGGACATCCACACCGTCCGCGGTGAGTGGGGCCAGATCCAGTACCCGCAGGTCGTCGGCCACGAGATCGTCGGCCACGTCTCCGCCGTCGGCGAGAACGTCACCAAGCACCAGGTCGGCGACCGCGTCGGCGTCGGCTGCATGGTGAACTCGTGCGGCGAGTGCGAGAACTGCGTCGCCGGCGAGGAGCAGTACTGCCTCAAGGGCAACATCCAGACCTACGCGGGCGTCGACCCGGCCGACGGCTCGATCACCCAGGGCGGCTACTCGCAGGCGGTCGTCGTGAACGAGGACTTCGTCCTCCGCGTCCCCGAGTCGCTCGACATCGAGAAGGTCGCGCCGCTGCTCTGCGCCGGCATCACCACCTACTCGCCGCTGCACCACTGGAAGGCCGGCCCCGGCACGAAGGTCGGCGTCGTCGGCATGGGCGGCCTCGGCCACATGGCCGTCAAGATCGCGGTTGCCCTGGGCGCCGAGGTCACCGTCCTGTCGCAGACCACGTCGAAGGAGGCCGACTCGCTCCGCTACGGCGCGAAGGCCCACTACGCGACGAAGGACCCGGAGACGTTCGAGAAGCTCGCGAACTCCTTCGACCTGATCATCAACACCGTGTCGGCGAAGATCCCGATGGGCTCGTACCTCGGCCTGCTCGCCGTCGACGGCACCATCGTCAACGTCGGTGCACCGTCCGAGCCGCTCGAGGTCCCCGCCTTCGCGCTCATCGGGTCGCGCCGCAGCTGGGCCGGTTCGGCCATCGGCGGCATCCGTGAGACCCAGGAGATGCTGGACTTCTGCGCCGAGCACGACATCCTGCCGGAGACCGAGCTCATCAGCGCCGACCAGATCAACGAGGCCTACGAGCGCGTGCTGTCCTCGGACGTCCGCTACCGCTTCGTGATCGACGCGGCCACGCTGGCGTAGTCGTCACCACCTGATCCACGGAAGGCCCGGTACCAGCTGGTACCGGGCCTCCTGTCTGTGTATGTCCGTCGGGCCGTCAGCCGACCTCGTCGCCGGACGGCAGCGCGCCGCACCAGTCGACGGAACCCGCGTCGATGCTCGCCTCGAGCGCACCGGAGGTCGCGTCGACGATGCTCACCAGCTCGTCGGTCGCCGACTTCGTCGCGACCGCCACGAACTGCCCGTTCGGGGACGGGCAGACCGCCGTGACGCTCGCGTCGTCGGGGACGGTCACCGGCAGCCGGGAGGCCCGCCCACCGTCCACGCGCACGATCCGTGCCGAGACGGTCCCGTCCGACCGCACGTCCCCCAGCACGCGCAGGTACGTGTCGTCCGTCAGCGGGGCGATCCTGCCGAGCACCGCCGCGTCGGTGCTCGCGGCCGGCGCCCGCAGCGCCGTCTTCGCGCCGTCGGTCAGGTCGAGGCGCTCGATGCCCGTGCCGGTCTCGACCACCGCCGTGGTGCCCGAGCCGACGAACCCGTGCAGGTACGTGGCGCTGCCGAGCCGGACGGGGTCGGCACGGCCGCTCATGTCGACGAGCACCAGGTCGTCGCTGCCCGTCCGCACCAGGGCGCTCTCGGTCCGGGGCACGTAGGCCCACTGCCCGACCGTCATCGGCACGGCGCCCGTCTGTGGCTTCCCGTCCTCGGCGATCGCGGTGGGCAGGTGCGTGCCCGTCATGTCGACCACGTACAGACCGGTGTTCCGCGACTGCCCGGTGGACGTGTCGGCGTACTCGAACCCGAACGAGGCCGCGTCGTCGGCGACGTGCAGCGCGGTGACCCGACCCTGCGAGGACGGCAGGGTGAGGTGCTCGACGGGGGCGTCCGGGTCCTGCACCCCGCCGGACAGCGCGACCACGTCGACCGAGGAGCTCGCGTCGCTGCCGCTGACGACCACCAGCGACCGTCCGAGCCGGGCGTACTCCGAGATGTCCGTGCCCTGGTACACGGTGGTCGCACCGCCGGCGTCGAGGGAGCGGCGCACGATGCGGTCCTTCGCGCCGTCGGCTCCGGGCACGAGGGCGAGGACGTCGGTGCTGCCAGTGCGGATCGCGGCCGTCAGGTCGGCGGTGGCGCGCTGCCCGGGAGCCCGGACACCCTCGACGGTCACCGTGTACTCGCGGTCGTAGGCCAGGGGTCCGGCGAACTCGACCGCGATCGTGTTGCCGCTCGAGGTCACGGTGTGCGCGGCCGCCGGGGTGACCCGGACGTCGGCGGCGGACACCTGCTGCAGCGCCTGGTTCGCCGTCAGGATCACCCGCTGCGCCGGGCGCGACACCAGACCGGTGGCGTCGTACGACACGTCGCGCAGGCGCGGCCCCTGCTGCGACCCGACGACGGCGGCGAGCGCGGCGACGACCGCCAGGACGAGCACGACGGCGAGGTACCGGCGGTGGAACCGGCGCGTGACCGGGCGGCGGTCCGTGCGCTCAGTACTCGTGCCCGTCTCAGTACGCGTGCCCGTCTCAGTACGCGTGCCCGTCTCAGTACTCATACGGGTCCTTCGGCTGCGCGATCTCGGTGACCTTCGCGGCCTTGATGACGATGCGGGCGTCGGCGGACTGGTCCGGGTTCGCCGCGAGTGCGCCGGTCACCGTGACCCACTGCCCCTCGTCGGGCTCCGCCTCGTTACGGTCGCCGCCCTCGGTCACCACGCCGAGACCGACTGGCTGGGCGTCCACGGCGCAGCAGCTGATCACGAACCGGGTCAGGGTGAACGAGCCGTCCTGGCCGGGCACGACGAAGCCGGACAGCCGTACCTGCTTGCCGACCAGGGCCGTGGTGTCGGTGGTCTGCCGGATCAGCGCCGCCCAGTCCTTGACGCCGTACTCCGAGGTGTCGACGCCCTCGCTGCCGAGCAGGGAGACCGCCGCCTCGGAGCCCGTCGCGTTCGACAGGGTCGCCGAGTCCACGCTCCGCTGCTGCGCGGTGCGGGCGGACAGCGTCGTCGGGGGCAGGACCAGCATCGACACGGTGACCCCGACCGTGACGATCGCGGCCGCTCCGCCGAGGGCAAGGCGGACGGCGCGACCACGGCCGGGCCCGCGCCGCCCGTGGTCGTGGTCCGGCTCGTGCTCGTGCTCGTCCGCGTCGTCACCGTGCGTGTGGCCGTGGCCGCGTGCGATGACCACCAGGCCCGCGATCGAGGCGGGTACCGCGACGGCGGCGAGCACGATCGTGAACACCGAGTACCGCGGGTTGATGTACAGGTCGAGGTGGCCCACCAGTGCGAGCCAGAGCGTGCACAGGGCGACCGCCAGCACGGACCCGAGCCCGAGGTAGGCCGGAGCGTTGCTGCTGCGTGCGTCAGACGAGGACATTCATCACCAATCCCACGGCGCCGGCGAACAGCACGCACACGACGGCGAGCAGCACCAGGAACCGGACCCGGAACGTCGTACGGAGCAGGGCGATCATCTTCACGTCGATGATCGGCCCGATGATCAGGAAGGCCGTGATCGACCCGGGCAGGAACGTCGAGGCGAACGACAGTGCGAAGAACGCGTCGACGTTCGAGCAGAGCGACACCGTCATGGCGAGCAGCATCATCGCCGCGACGGACAGCACCGGGTTCGAGCCGATCGCGACGAGCGTGGAACGGGGCACCGCGACCTGGATCGCCGCAGCCAGGCCGGCGCCGACGAACAGGGCCGGCATCATGGTGGCGGTCTCGCCGCCGAACTGCGCGGCGCTCTCCCGCCAGCGGTTCCGGCTCCGTGGTGCGCCGATCGCAGCGCGGCACCGGGCCTCGAACGCGGGCAGCAGCAGGTCGGCCGGACGGCGGTGCGCGGCGACGATCCAGCCGACCAGGTTCGCGATCACGAAGCCGCCGACGATCCGGACCGGCAGGATCCAGCCGGACCAGCCGAACGCCTGCGCGGTGCTGATGATCACGAGCGGGTTGAGGATGGGGGCGGCGACCAGGAACGTGACGGCCTCGGCAGGGGTGAACCCGCGCATCATCAGGCCGCGGGCGAGGGGCACGTTGCCGCACTCGCACACCGGGAAGAGCATGCCGATCAGGGATATCACGGCGCGGCGGCCGAAGGCGTTCTGCGGCAGGACCTTCTCGAGCGCGCCGACCGGCACCCAGACCTCGACGACGATCGACAGCACGATGCCGAGCACCACGAACGGCAGCGACTCGACCACCACGCTGATCGCCAGCGTCAGGAAGTCCTGCACGACGTCCGGCAGCCCCGCGGTCCCGATGCTCGGGGACAGCAGCCGGATCCCCAGGAGCACGACGACGGCGAGCAGCACGAGGCCCGGGCCCGTCAGGGAACGGGAGCGGGAGCGCTGCTGCGGCGGCGTGGTCGTCGTCACCCGGAAAGGATAGGCGACGCGTGCTGCGTGGCGGTCCGCGCGCGGCCGCCTGCGCACCGTGCGAGTTCGTTCACCCCGTGCAGGGTTGCTCGCTCGGTGCAGGCCTGGAGCGCCGCACGGAGCCACCAACAACGCACGGGTTCGCGAACCCAGCACCGTGCACGTGCTCCACCGCCAGCCACAACGCCGCACCGGCCCGCGAACCCAGCACCGTGCCGCAGTCAGACCCGGGCGATGCCCGCCACGTGCCGGTCGAGCGTGTCGATCGCCCACGAGGCGTCACCCCCGGGATCGACCCGCACGATGTGCATCGCGAGCCCGTCCACCAGGGCGTGCAGCCGCCGGGTCTCGTAGGGCACGTCGGCGTCCGGCACCCCGAGTGCCCGCAGGATCCGCCCGCACCACTCCCGCATCTCGTCGACGACCCGGTCGTGGAACGGCCGGAGCTCGGCGTCGGTCAGCGCCGCGGTGCCGAGGCCCAGGTAGACGTCGAGCTCGATGCGTCGCTCCTCGTCGAGGGGCAGGAGCTCGAGCAGGACCGCGTGCGCGTACGCCGTGCCCCGCAGGTCCGCGGGCACGGCGTCGATCCGGGCCGCGGTCGCGTCGAACACGAGCTCGAGCGCGTGCGACCGGACGCTCGCCTGGGTCGGGAAGGTGTAGCGGACGGTGCTCGGCGGCAGTCCGGCCTCCGCCGCGACGTTCCGGACGCTCAGCGCCCCGAGTCCGTCGCGGGCGAGCACCCGGCACGCCGCTTCGGACACGGTGCGGCGCCGCTGCTCGACGTCCATGCTCCTGGCCACGACGCCATACTCGCACAGTCGTACGAACTCGTGCTACCGTCGGGGTCGTTGTCGCACAGTCGTGCGACTATGCGACCGAACGAAGGGAACATCGTCATGGCATGGGTCATCCTCGTGCTGAGCGGCGTGCTCGAGACCGTCTGGGCCACCGCGCTGAGCGCCTCGAACGGCTTCAAGAAGGTCGTGCCGACGATCGTGTTCATCGCCGGCATGGCGCTGAGCATGGTGGGGCTCGCGTTCGCGATGAAGTCGATCCCGGTGGGCACCGCCTACGCCGTCTGGGTCGGCATCGGCGCCTCGCTGACGGTCGTCGTGTCGATCCTGCGCCAGCAGGAAGCCGCGTCGCTCGCACGCCTCGGCCTCGTGTTCGGCCTGGTCGCCTGCGTCGTCGGCCTCAAGGTGGTGAGCTGAGGTGGCCTGGATCGTCCTGTTCCTCAGCGCCACGCTCGAGACCGTGTGGGCGACCGCCCTCGGCGAGAGCGACGGCTTCACCCGACCCGGCCCGACCGTTGTGTTCGCGATCACGATCGTGATCAGCCTCGTCGCCTTCGGCTACGTCCTCAAGCACATCCCGATCAGCACCGCGTACGCCGTGTGGACCGGCACCGGTGCAGCCCTGACGGTGCTGTGGGGCATGGCCACCGGCGCCGAGCCCGTCACCCTGCTGCGCGTGCTGTTCATCGCCGGGATCGTCGGCTGCGTCGTCGGCCTGAAGCTCGTGCCGGCCCGCCCGGTCGCCGAGCCCGCCTCCCGCTCCGAGCTCTCGCGCTGAGCGACAGCTCACGCGCCGCCGGCCCCGTGATCTGTCGCTGACCCCGAAAGCCGACTCGCGCCGTGGACGTGCGCCGAGGCGGACGGGAGGCCCGGTGCCAGCTGGCGCCGTGCCTCCCGTCCGCATGTGGTCGCGCCCACCCCGCATCGTGAGCAGAAAAGGTCGGGTCACCTCGCGGGACCCGACCATTCCTGCTCACGATGCGAGCGCTGGGAGCGTCAGACGGAGGCGCCCGTCCACTCGTCCTCGGCGGCGACGTGGTCGCTGCCGACCGTGCCGGCGGCGAGCGCCGCGGCGGCGCGCTCCGTGTGGCTCGGCGGGTTCGACGGCACGTCGGACGGACGGCCCTCGTCGTTCAGCTTGCGGAGCTCGGGGACGATGTCCGTGGCCAGGATGTCGATCTGCTCGAGCACGGTCTTGAGCGGCAGCCCGGCGTGGTCGACCAGGAACAGCTGGCGCTGGTAGTGGCCGACGTGGTCCTTCATGGCCGCGTACCGGTCGATGACCTGCTGCGGCGAACCGACCGTGAGCGGGGTCTGGGCGGCGAAGTCCTCCATCGAGGGGCCGTGGCCGTAGACCGGGGCGTTGTCGAAGTAGGGCCGGAACTCGTTGACCGCGTCCTGCGAGTTCTTCCGGGCGAAGAACTGCCCGCCCAGACCGACGATGGCCTGGTCCGCGCGGCCGTGGCCGTAGTGCTCGAAGCGCTGGCGGTACAGCCCGACCATCTGCTCGGTGTGCTGGATCGGCCAGAAGATGTTGTTGTGGAAGAAGCCGTCACCGTAGTACGCGGCCTGCTCCGCGATCTCGGGCGTGCGGATCGAGCCGTGCCAGACGAACGGGGGCACGCCGTCGAGGGGGCGCGGCGTCGAGGTGAAGCCCTGCAGTGGCGTGCGGAACTTGCCCTGCCAGTTGACGACGTCGTTCTCCCAGAGCTGGCGGACGAGCGCGTAGTTCTCGATCGCCAGGTTGACGCCCTGGCGGATGTCCTGCCCGAACCACGGGTAGACCGGGCCGGTGTTGCCGCGACCCATCATGAGGTCCATGCGGCCGTCGGAGATCACCTGGAGCATCGCGTACTCCTCGGCGATGCGCACCGGGTCGTTCGTGGTGATGAGCGTGGTGCTCGTCGAGAGCGTGATGTCCTTCGTCTTCGCCGCGAGGTAGGCCAGCAACGTGGTCGGCGACGATGCGACGAACGGCGGGTTGTGGTGCTCGCCGGTGGCGAAGACGTCGAGTCCGGCCTGGTCGGCGTGCTGCGCGATCGTGAGGATGTCGCGGACGCGCTGCGTGTCGTCCGGCGTGGTGCCGGTCGTGGGGTCGGTCGTGACGTCACTGACCGTGAAGATGCCGAACTGCATGTTGCGCCGCCTTTCGCGATATCGATGCGTTTGCATCGACTTGCTGGGTACAACGTAGCGTACGCCGGTGCATTCCCACCAGGCGTCAGCGAGCTGCGGACAGCGCTGCGGGGTCGGTCCGGGCCGCGTGGTGCATGCCGTCGAGGAACCACACCGCGGTCACCACCGCCAGGACGCTCGCGCTCGAGGCCAGTCGTCCGGCCATCAGGATCGCGGCGTGGTCGTGAGCGCCGTCCCCCGTCAGGCCGACGACGAGCGCGGCGACGCCGACGGCCAGCGTGACCCCGGTGGCGACGAGCAGGACGACGCTGACCACCCGGCGCGGTCCCCGTCGGCCGTCCCGGTCACCTCGGAGTCCCCGGTCGACCCTCGGCCCGAACGCCCGGACGACGCCGAGCCAGAACATCGCGATCGCGCACGCCCCGATGATGTCGCTCACCCGGTGCCAGCCGTAGACGACCGTCTGGTTGGCGACGAAGACCGCGTAGGCGGCACCGAGCAGGGTGACGATCGGCCGGAAGCGACGGGGCGTGACCATCAGGACGGCGAACAGTGCGGCCAGCGCGATGGTCGCGTGCCCCGAGGGGAACGAGTTCGGCGTCGTCGACTGGGCGATCTCCGGGCGCTCGGCGATACGCTTGACGAGCGTCGAGGTGGCCGCCGACGCGAGCACCACTGCACCCGCGCCGAGCCCCACCGAGAGCCGTCGCCTGGCGAACGCCACCGCGACGATCACGACAACGAGCAACAGGATCACCGGCACCGAGATGACGTTGAGCGCAGTGTCCGAGCTGAACAGGTCGGACTCACGGACCCCGCCGAGCGCGGCGTCCTCCATGCGCTGCCCCACCGGCGTCAGCACCGCGGCCGCGTAGACGGAAGGCACGATCACGAACCCCAGAGCCGCCAGCACACCCCACCGCAACCGCCGCGAGACGCTCGGTCCACGCGACTCCGGTGCATTGCGCTCGGGTGTCAAGGTCACCGGGCTGGTCCTCCTCGGAGTGGTCGTCGTCGGTCTCGTCGCACGCCTGGTGACGGCGCTGCGATTCGGACGGTCGGGGTCGGACACGATACCGTTGGCTCACCGGCCGGAGGCTGGGAACCGCGCGGCCGTCACCCGCGGATCCCGCGCTGTGCCGCTCAGTGCCGCGCCGCTCAGTCCGGCGGGCACCGCCGGACTGACGCACGTCGCGTCGGCAGTGTACGAGGAGGAGACCGAAGTGGCCATCAAGGAACCGGGCATCACCGCCTCACCGAACCGCGGGCTCGCGCTCACGGTCGGTGGCGTCCTCGCACTCTGGGGCATCCTGGGCTTCTTCTTCGCCGCCGACGGCGACCCCGGCTTCTTCAGCCGCCAGGGCGGGATGCTCTGGAACGCCTTCGGGGTGAACCCGCCGCTCGCCCTCATCTGGGTGCTGCTCGCCGCGGTCCTGCTCATCACCGGGCTCGGCACCACCATCGGTTCGCGGAACGGCAACCTGGTCGTCGGCGCCGTGCTCGTGGTGCTGGCCGTGTACGGCTTCGTCTTCGTGAACACCTCGGCGAACATCTTCGCGCTGAACACCACCGACAACGTGTTCCACGCGATCGTCGGGGTCATCCTGCTGCTGACGGCGCTCGGTGCCGACAAGGAGAACCTCCGCGCGCTGCGTGCGGCGGCTCGCGCCTGACGCACCGACACGCTCCCCGACGCCCGTCTGCCGCTCCGGCAGGCGGGCGTCGTCGTGTGTGCGTCAGGCGTCGTCGCCGGAGTCGGGATCCGGCGCAGGCTCCGGCTTCCGGGCTTCGAGTGCCGTCGCGACGATGCGTGGCGCCTCGGACATGAAGCGTCGGACATCCGTGTCGACGATGATGTCCTGCGGCCGCAGCGGCCGGGTCAGGTACAGCCCCTCGAGCGACGTCAGGCGTGACAGCGCGACGTACGTCTGTCCGGCGCTGAACACCCGGTTGCCCAGGTCGACCACCGCGCGGTCGTAGGTGCTGCCCTGCGACTTGTGGATCGTCACCGCCCAGGCGAGCCGCAACGGGAACTGCTGGAACTCACCGACGGTGTCCTTCTTGAGCTCCTTCTTGTCGGCGTCGTAGGAGTACTTGAACTTCTCCCACACCGACGGCTGGACCTCGAAGGACTCTCCGTCGACGTCGACCCAGACCGTGTCGCGGATCGCCGTGACGATGCCGAGCGTCCCGTTCACCCACCGCTGGTCGGCGTCGTTGCGCAGGAACATCACGTGCGCGCCGGGCTTGAGTTCGAGGGCTTCGTCGGCCGGGAAGTTCCGCCCGCCGAAGTCGCCGTTGACGTCGGCCTTCGCGGTCTTCACCTTGCCGGGCAACCGTTCGAGCGCCGCCTTGTTGATGCGCGCGACGGTGTCGTTCCGGGTGGCGAGGGTGATGGCGTCGTCGGGCGAGGGCCGTGCGCCCGCGGTGTTCAGCTGGTCGGCGATCTCGGCGGTCACCCGGCCGTGCCGTACCGCCGTGAGCATGGCGGCGAAGGCGTCGTCGCGCTGGCGGTGCACGGTGGCGAGCTCGATGATGTTCAGCTTCGCCTCGAGCCACACCTTGGCGTCGAAGAACCACATCGACCGGTAGTGGTCGGTGAAGTAGGCGCGTTCGTCGGCACCGCCCGGGACCGGCGGCAACTGGTACGGGTCGCCGAACATGACCACCTGGACACCGCCGAACGCCTCGAACTGCCGCCCGCGGGCCTTGCGGAGCGAGCGGTCCATCCCGTCGAGCAGGTCGGCGTTCACCATCGAGACCTCGTCGATGACCAGGGTGTCGATGGTGTTGAGGAGCTTGCGGGTGTCCGGTCCCTGGCGCAGCTCGGCATCGGCGATGAGGCCGATCGGCAGGCGGAACAACGAGTGGATCGTCTGGCCACCGACGTTCAGGGCCGCGACCCCGGTCGGTGCGCAGATCACGACCTGCTTCTCGGTGTTCCACGACAGGTGGTTGAGCAGGGTCGACTTGCCCGTGCCGGCACGACCGGTGATGAAGACGTGGTCGCGGGTGTGCTCGATGTACTCGAAGACGGCCCGCTGCTCGTCGCTGAGCTCGACGCTCATCGTGCGTCCTGCTCGAGAGTGCGCGCGTCCGCTCCGAGCGTGCGCGCCGCCGATCCAGCGCGCCGCAGCTGCACGAGCACCACCACGACGACCGCCACCAGGAGCAGCACCCCGGCGACCACGAGCACGAGCCCGCCACGGGCCTGGTCGACGAGCGGATCGGGGCCCCACGTCCGCCCCATCGCCCCGAACCACGACGCCTGCAGCAGTCCGAGCGGCCCGCGCATCGCGACGCCGAGCGACACCGCTCCGGCGGCGACGACCGCGGCCCCGACGATCCGCACGACCGCCGCTCCGCGGGTCGGGTACTGCTGGCCGACCGCGATCGGTGTGAAGAGCGTCGGCATCGCCAGGAGTCCGACGAGCAGGAAGCCCACGTCGATGACCGTGCGCCCCGTGGAGTCGCTCACCGACCAGCGGACGGCATCGGTGGCGAAGTACGCCCACCACACCGCCGCGGCGAGCAGGAACGCCGGGAAGGGCTGCACCAGGTAGCGGACCGCGGCGTTGTCGACCAGCACACCGGTCCACTCGCGCACGCCGGTGCTGTCGTCGTCGCGCGGGTGCACCGCGGCCCGGATGAGCACGACGGGAGCCGCCGCCCACACCAGCGCCGGCACCACCAGGCCGAGCAGCACGTGCGCGCCGACGTTCGCCGACACCAGGAACCGGTCGTACTGGTGCAGCGAACCGGACGTCGCGACCACGAGCGAGATGACCGCGAGGGCCGCCGCCACCGAACGGCGCACCGGCCAGTGGACCCCGGCGCGGCGCAAGCGCACGACACCGGCCGCGTAGGTCGCAGCGAGCAGCACGGCGGCCATCAGCCAGAACAGGTCGATGTTCCACTGCGTCAGCCAGCCCCAGGCCCCGGGCGCGTGCGGCAGCAGGTCGTCGGTGAGCAGCTCGGCGGGGCTCGGGTCGGTCGTCTTGCTCAGCGCGATCTGGTCGACCGGCGTGGCCGTTCGGCCGAGCGCCGCGGCGAAGCCCGATGCGACACCCATCACGGCGAGCTCGACCACGATCAGGGTCCAAAACGGGCGGTGCCGTGCCGGCGCCTCGGTCAGGGAGCGGATCGCACGCCGACGCTGCACGGCACCGAGGACCCCGATGACGACGATCGCGCCGATCTTGACCAGCACGAGAGTGCCGTACGGCGTGAACAGGTTCGACAGGGCACCCACGCGGATCTGTGCCGAGGCGACACCCGACACCGCCACGAGCACGAAGCACCCGAGCGCGATGCTCGAGTACCGCGCCACGACCACGGCCAGGCGGTCACCGGGCAGCACGCCGCGCAGGAGCACGAGCATGGTCAGGCCACCGACCCAGAGCGCGGCGCCGACCAGGTGCAGCCCGAGCGCGGTCACGGCGGCGTCGTGGCTCGCGGTGCCGGCGGCGTGGCCCTGCTGTGCGAGCGGGATGAGGCCGATCATCGAGACACCGGCGGTCAGGGCGACCATGCCCCGGGAACGGACGGCGAAGCAGAGCACCGTGACGGCGGCGGCGACGAGCACCGTCACGAGCCAGGCGAGCCCGAGGTCCGTGCCGGTGAGGAACACGCCCATCGACTGGCCGAACTGCTCGTCGATGCTGATCTTCGAGCCGGCGACGCTCAGGAACGTGAAGAAGGTGGTGACCGCGGACGACACCGTCCAGAGCCCGCTGGCGGCGGCCGCGACGTCGATGGCGCGGTTCCACTCCGGCCCGGAGCGCGAGAGTCCGACGGTGGCCAGCGCGAGGCCGCCGATCGTCGCGGCGGCGGACAGGTCCACGACCAACCGGGAGATCGGCAGACCGAAACGGACCAGGGCACCGGGGTCGGCGATCAACGCTGCGTTCGCACCACCGCCGATGACGAGTGCCGTGAGCAGCGCCACGAACCCGACGAGCAGGAGCACGGCGGGACCGGCGATGCGCGCGATCCGATTCACCCGTCAAGCCTAGGCGGTGCCCACCCGGCCACCGAACCGGCCGGGCCGACCTGTGGGAACCGGCACGGGCCTCCCGGTCGACGCAGCGCGACGAACGCGACCCGACACGACGCGACGCGACCCGACGAACGCGACCCGACGCACCGAACGCACCCTGGAAACGACGAAAGGGACGGCCGAAGCCGTCCCTCCCGATGCGCGGAACAGTCTTACTTGACCGCAGCCTTGAGCTTCGAGCCGGCGCTGACCTTGACCGAGTCGCTCGCGGCGATCTCGATGGCCTCACCCGTCTGCGGGTTGCGGCCGGTGCGGGCGGCGCGGTGCGTCTTCTCGAAGGCGATCCAACCGGGGATCGTGACCTTCGTGCCGTCCGCGACGGACGACGAGACGACGCTGAAGAGCGCGTCGACGACGCCGTTGACGGTGGCCTGGCTCTGGCCGGACTCGGCGGCGACGGCAGCGACGAGCTCGGTGCGGTTCAGTGACTTGTCAGCCATGGATGTCCTCCTCGGACTTCTTGCAGTATCGGTCGGACGGACGTGCCGTCCGGCGCCCGGAGCGGTTGCCCCGTGCCACGGTGCCAGTGGGCCGAGGGCCCGGCGGAACCGGAGTTGAACCTACCAGCCACAAGGGGTGAAAACCGCCGACTCGCCCGGATTTCCGGGCTTGTCGGGCTCCGAGACGGGTGCTAGAGGGGCAGATGTGACCACTGAGGCGCCCTTGTACCCCGGACACAGCGAACGCCCCGCCACCCGGAGGTGACGGGGCGTCGGGTACTGCGAGTGCTTACCAGGAGCTCTTCGTGATGCCGGGGAGCTCTCCACGGTGGGCCATGTCGCGGAAGCGGACACGGCTGATGCCGAACTCACCCAGGTGGCCACGGGGGCGGCCGTCGATCGCGTCGCGGTTGCGGTAGCGGATCGGGGATGCGTCGCGGGGCAGCTTCTGCAGGCCCACGCGAGCGGCCTCACGCGACTCGTCGGAGCCGTTCGGGTCCACGAGGGCCTTCTTCAGCTCGAGACGACGCTCGGCGTAGCGCGCGATGATGACGGCACGCTGGTTGTTCTTCGCGATCTTGCTCTTCTTCGCCATGCTTAGCGCTCCTCACGGAAGTCGACGTGCTTGCGGATCACCGGGTCGTACTTCTTCAGCACGAGACGGTCGGGGTTGTTCCGACGGTTCTTCTTGGTCACGTACGTGAACCCGGTGCCCGCCGTCGAGCGGAGCTTGATGATCGGACGGATGTCCTGACCCTTTTTCGCCATCAGATCTTCTCCCCACGGGCGAGGACGTCCTTGACGACGGACTCGATGCCCCGTGCGTCGATGACCTTGATGCCCTTAGCGCTGACGTTGAGCGTCACGTTGCGACGCAGCGACGGCACGTAGTACGTCTTCTTCTGCACGTTCGGGTCGAAGCGGCGCTTCGTCCGGCGGTGCGAGTGCGAGATGTTGTGACCGAAGCCGGGAACGGCGCCGGTCACCTGGCACACTGCTGCCATGGTTTCCTCCTGAGGTACCGTGCGACCGGACGGCCGCACCCAAGTTCACTTGCCTGGTGCGCACGCGCAGGACCACCGGAGTGGTGCATGCGAGGGGGTTGTGCACACCGCCCAGGCCCGCAGCCCCTGTCGAAGGGGGAACGGACACCACGCGACCGCGGCGTTCGCGACGGTCGGAGGGCTTGGAACAACGGGTCCACCACGCGGACGTGGAGGACCAAGGGAAGAGCTTACGCGAGCTCCGGGCGTGTCGCAAGCGCACGCACCATGAGCTCCCCGAGTTCGCGCGGCGCCGTGAACATCGGCCAGTGTCCGGTCTCGAGTCCGACGATGCTGAGTTCCTCGGTCGCGACGAGTTCCGCGGCCCAGGTCTGGTGGTCGGCCACCATCGTCGCGAGCTCGGTCGCCGGGATCTCACAGGTGATCACCGTCGCGGGGATCGTGTGCCGGGCGGCGTCGGCGTAGTGGAACCGGTCGGACGGCACGGCGGCCGGCTCCGGGATCGCGCGGTGCTCGAAGGACTCCCGCAACGCCGGGGTCATCCCGCGCACCGTGGCCGGCTCCCAGACGTCCCACGACGGCAGCGGCACCACACCGTCGACCACGGGCAGTTCGTCGTTCACGCAGCCGCCGGCGGGACCGGGGAACGTGTCGACGTAGAGCAGGTGTGCGACGAGCGAGGGCCGCTGGTCGGCGGCCATGTACGCGATCGGTCCGGCGCCGGAGTGTCCGGCGAGCACGACGGGCTCGTCCGGGCTGGCGACGTCGTCCAGGCGCTCCACGAGCGCCGCGACCTGCTCGTCGAGCGTGTCGCCGTCGCGGGTGATCGCCTCGACCGTGTGGCCCGCCTGCAGCAGCACCGGGGCGACGTCGTCCCACGCGCTCGCATCGAGCCAGAACCCGGGGACCAGGATGACGTGCATGGCGCGGACGCTACTCGCCGTCGGCGTCGCCGGTCCGAGGTCCGGCTGCGGCGGCAGATGCCGTGCACACCGCGCACTCGCCGAAGATGTCGACGACGTGGCTGGCGTTCGTGAACCCGTTGGCGGCGGCGACGTCCTGCGCCCACTGCTCGACGGGGTCCGCCTCGATCTCGACGGTCCGGCCGCAGTTCCGGCAGATCAGGTGGTGGTGGTGCGCGTCCGTCGTGCACGCCCGGTACAGCGATTCGCCGTCCTGCTGCAACGAGTCGGCGTCACCCTCGGTCGCCAGGTCGGCGAGCGCCCGGTAGACGGTGGCGAGGCCGATCGTCGAACCCTCGTCACGCAGGTGCTGGTGCAGCGCCTGCGCGCTGACGAACCCCTCGGTGGAGTCGAGGGCACCGCGCACCGCTTCGCGCTGCCACGTGTTCCGCTTGACCTTCTGCACGGCGTTCATGCTGGTGCACCCACCTTCGTTTCGGCTGACGTTCCGGAACCGGTTCCGGTTCCGTTCGTTCCGGACGGGAGGCCCGGTGTGCCCCCGCCACGCTGGTCGCGGCGGACGACCCGGTCGCGTCCACGGCGGTCGCGCCGGGCCCCGACGATCCGGCAGACCACCCAGATCGCGAACGAGATGGTCGTCACGTAGGGGCTGATCGGCAGGCCGCCGCCGAGTGCCAGCAGGATGCCACCGACGACCGACACCACGGCGAACACCGTGGACAGCACCGGCACGACGACCGGGTGCGAGCTGAGCCGCAGTGCCGCGGCAGCCGGGGTGACGAGCAGCGACAGCACGAGCAGGGCGCCGACGATCTGCACCGACACCGCGGTGGCCAGGCCGAGGACGAGCATGAACACGATCGCGAGCGTCCGCACCGGGATGCCGGCGGCCGCGGCCACGTCGGGGTCGACCGACGCGAACATCAGCGGCCGCCAGATGACGAGCAGGGTCGCGACCACGATGGCGGCGATGACGATCAGGAACGTCAGCTGCGGATTGTCCACCGACACGATCTGGCCGGTGAGCAGCCCGAACTTGTTGGCCGCACGTCCCTTGTAGAGCGCCAGGCACAGGATGCCGAGCCCGAGACCGAACGGCATGAGCACGGCGATGATCGAGTTGCGGTCACGCGCCCTCGAGCCGAGCACCCCGATGAGCAGCGCCGCGATCACCGACCCGACGAGCGAGCCCGTGACGACGTTGACACCGAGCAGCAGGGATGCGCTCGCGCCGGCGAAGGACAGCTCCGAGATGCCGTGCACCGCGAAGGGCATGTTCCGGGCGACGACGAACGGGCCGATGAGCCCGCCGACGATGCCGAGCACCGCGCCGGCCCAGATCGAGTTCTGCACCAGGGCCACGAGCTCGCCGTAGTCCTGGAACGAGAAGACCGTCGACAGGACGTCCATCAGATCCGCCCTTCGTCCGACGCCGGGGCGTGCGGGTCGACCTCGCCGTGGTGGTGGTCGTGCGCGTCGTTCGCGCCGACGATGACGATGCGGCCCATCGTGCGGACGACGTCGACGGGGGTGCCGTACAGGTCGCTCAGCACGTCAGCGCGCAGGACCTCGTCGGGGGAACCGATCCGGAACTGGCCGCCGGCGATGTAGAGGACCCGGTCGACGACGTCGAGGATCGGGTTCACGTCGTGCGTCACGAAGAGCACCGCGGCACCCTGCTGCCGACGCTGCCGGTCGATGAGCTCGGTGACGCCGCGTTGGTGCCGCAGGTCGAGTGAGATGAGGGGTTCGTCGCACAGCAGCAGTGCCGGGTCGGCGGCGATGGCCTGACCGACGCGGGTGCGCTGCTGCTCGCCGCCGGACAGCTCGGCCACCGGGGCGTCCGCGAACGCGGTGGCGCCGACCTCGTCGAGGATCCGGTCGATGCGGGCGCGGTCGGCCTTCGACGTCGGCAGGACGCCCCACCGGTGCCCCGTCACGCCCTGCGCGATCATGTCCCGCGCGCGCAGGGGGGTGCCGGCCTCCATGAGCCGCTGCTGCGGGATGTAGCCGATCTTCCGGTGCCCACGACGGACGGGCTGGCCGAGGAACGACATCGTGCCGCTCGTCAGGCGCTGCTGCCCGAGCACCGTGCGCAGGAGCGAAGTCTTCCCGGCGCCGTTCGGGCCGAGGACCGCGACGAACTCCCCCGGCGCGATGTCCAGGTCCAGGTGTCCCCAGAGCTTCCGTTCGCCGAAGGACAGCCCGGCGTCGCGCAGGGCCAGGACCGGACGGGCCGCAGCCCGGTCGTCCACCGAGGTGGTCGCCGGGCTGTCGGTCGTCGCTGCTGCGGTCGAGGTCGTCACTTCTGGAGCGCCGCCTGCACCACGTCGATGTTCGCCTGCTGCCACGAGACGTAATCCTGCCCCTTGGGGAGCGTCTCCGTGACACCGACCACCGGGACGTCGTCCTGGTCGGCGGCCTTCTTGACCTGTTCGGTCTCGGCACTCGAGGTCTGGTCGTTGTAGGCGAGCAGCGCCACGCTCTTGCCACTGAACAGCGCGAGGGTGTCCTTGAGGGCTGCCGGCGGGACGTCGTCGCCCTCCTCGATCGCCTCGGAGAACGCTTCGGGGGTGACGTTGTCGAGACCGATCGCGTCGAAGAGGTAGCCCGGCACCGGCTCGGTGTACGCCACCTTCTCGCCGTCGTACGTCTTCTTCAAGTCGGCGGTCTGGGACTCGAGGCCCTCGAGTTTCGTCGTGAGCGCGTCGGCGTTCTTCTCGAACGTGGTCTTGTCGCCCGCGTCGAGCGCGGACAGGCGCTTCGTGACGTCGTCGACCAGCTTCACCATCGTCGGGTAGCTGTAGAACACGTGCTCGTTGAACTCGGCGTCGCCACCCTTGTCCAAGCCGGACAGCTTCACGACGTTGATGGTGTCGGCCTTGGTGTCCGAGGCGTCGGCGAGCGTGGTCATGAAGTCGTCGTACCCGCCGCCGTTCTCGATGAGCAGGTCGGCCTTCGACACCGCGAGCTGGGTGCGGGCGCTCGACTCGAACGAGTGCGGGTCCTGCGAGGGGTCGTTCAGGATGCTCGTGACCGACACCTGGTCGCCGCCGATCGACTGGACGATCGAGCCGTAGACGTTGGTCGAGGCGACGACGGCGATCTTCCCGTCGCTACTGGCGTTGCCCGAGGCCGAGGAGGTCGCGCAGCCCGTCAGGGCGAGCGCGGCGGCGCCGGCGACGAGCGGGAGGGCGAGGAGGCGGTTGTGCATGCTCCGACGGTAGCGCTTGCTGATAACGATTGTCAAAACCGGTATCAGCGCTCTGGTGGTGACGACAGACGGACAGGAGGCGCGGTGCCAGCTGGCACCGCGCCTCCTGTCCGTCACGTGGTGACGTCTACGGCTTGGTGGCCGCGTCGATCGTGTTCTCGGCGATCGTGTCCTCTTCACGCCCGGGCGTGCGGAGGTTCCACTTCTTGATCACGAAACTGAACAGGAAGTAGTAGACGACCGCGTAGCCGAGGCCGATCGGGATGAGCCAGATCGCCCCGTCCGCCTTGCCGAAGTTCAGCACGTAGTCGATCGCACCGGCCGAGAACGAGAACCCGTCGTGGATGCCGAGGGCGTTGACCAGCGCCAGCGAGGTCCCGGTGAGCACCGCGTGGATGATGTACAGCGGGAACGCCACGAACATGAACGAGTACTCGAGCGGCTCGGTGATGCCGGTCACGAACGAGGTGAGCGCGGCCGAGATCATGATGCCGCCGACGAGCTTGCGGTTCTGCGGCTTGGCGTTGCGCCAGATGGCGAGCGCACCGGCCGGCAGCGCGAACATCATGATCGGGAAGAAGCCGGTCTGGAAGATACCAGCGGTCGGGTCGCCGGCGAGGAAGCGCGGGATGTCGCCGTGCACGATGTCGCCAGCCGCGTTCGTGAAGCTGCCGAGCTGGAACCACGGGAAGAAGTTGAGCAGCTGGTGCAGGCCGATCGGGATGAGCATGCGGTTCGCGAACCCGAAGATGCCGCCACCGATCACAGCGTTGTCCGCAACGGCGGTACCGGCTGCCGTGAGGGCGATGTCGAAGTAGCGGTAGACGAATGCCATGAGCACGGCGATGACGAGACCAGCCGCAGCGGTCAGGATCGGGACGAGGCGACGACCGGAGAAGAAGCCCAGGAAGTCGGGCATCTTCGTGCGGTGGAACTTCTCCCACATGACCGCCGAGACGAGCCCCATCACGATGCCGCCGAGGACACCGAAGTTGATGGTCGCCTGGTCACCGTTCGCGTCCTTGACCCCCGCGAGTACAACCGGGGACATGACTGCGAACACCTGGTACATGACCATGTAGCCGACGACGGCGGCCAGAGCGGTCGTGCCGTCCGACTTCTTCGCCCACCCGATCGCGATGCCGACCGCGAAGAGGAGCGGCAGCCAGGTGAAGATGGCCTGTCCGGCAGCCGAGATGACTCCCGCTCCCGTCTCGAAGCCGGGGATCGCGCCGAGCAGGTCGGGCTGCCCGATGCGGTTCAGGATGCCCGCAGCGGGCATGACCGCGATCGGCAGGAGCAGGCTCCGTCCGAGGCGCTGGGCGTTGGCGAAGAGCCGGGACTGCTTCTTCGGCTTCTTCTTCTCCGGCACGTCCGTGGCAGTGGTGGCGCTCATCGGAGGTCCTCTCGTCATTGGGTGGAGCTGTCGGGGTGAGTTGAGTCGTGCAGCCAGCGCAGGTAACCTCGGCGGTGTCGCCAGGTCCGGTCCTGTCCGGTCATGACCAGTTCCGTAGTCTGAACCGAGACCGGTCCCGTGTCAACCTGGTACGAAAACCCTTAACGAGGAGGAAACGATGGCCGACATCAAGGCAGCCGACATCATCGCCGCGCTCGGCGGTGCCGACAACATCGAAGAGGTCGAGGGCTGCATCACGCGCCTCCGTGTCGAGGTCGAGGACGGCGACCTCGTCGACAAGGCCGCGCTGCAGGCTGCGGGCGCCCAGGCCGTCGTCGGCGGCGGCACCGGCTGGCAGGTCATCGTCGGCACGGTCGCCGACAACCTCGCGCAGGACATCCAGGACGAACTGTGACGGCGGTCCGCACGCCGTTCGCCGGCCCGGTCGTCGCCCTCGCTGACGTGCCGGACCCGGTGTTCGCCGGCCAGCTCGTCGGCGCCGGTGTGGCCGTCGACCCGACGGGCGTCGAGGGCGCGGTCACCGCGGTGGCCCCGGTCGACGGCACCATCGTGAAGCTGCACCCGCACGCGTTCGCCCTGCAGGGCTCGGCGGGCACGGACGTCCTCGTGCACGTCGGTATCGACACCGTGAAGCTGTCGGGCGAGGGCTTCGAGCTCCTCGCCACCGAGGGCTCGACGGTCACGGCCGGCGACCCCGTCGTCCGGTTCACCCCGTCGGTGATCTCGGCCGCCGGCTACTCGCCGATCTGCCCCGTCGTGGTGCTCGGCTCCGCGCCGGACACCGTCGACCAGGGCACGGTGGGCACCTCGGTGCTCGACGGCGACACCCTGTTCGAGGTCTGACCCGGGCGCACCCCGGTTCTTCCTTGCCGAAGCGACTCTGTGCTGCGGAACGTTCGCAGCACAGAGTCGCTTTCGCGTTCGTGCCGGACTACGCGACCGCCGGGGTCGCGGTGACCTCCATCTGCACGCGGTAGCGGTCCGAGCGGTACCAGCTGCGGGTGTGCTCCACGGGGCGCTCCCCCGCGTACGACACCCGGTCGAACTCGAGCACCGGAGCACCGGTCTTCGTGCCGAGCAGGGTCGCGACGTCGTCGGCGGCCGGGTTCGCGGCCACCGTCTGCTGTGCCCGGTCGATCGGGGTGCCGTACTCGTTCGCGATGATCGAGTACACCGACCCGGACAGGTCGTGGTCGAGCAGGCCCGGGAACGCATCGGCCACGAGCCAGGCGTCGTCGATCGACACCGGAGCGCCGTCCGCCATCCGGAGTCGCTTCACGTGGAAGGCCGACACCTCGGCGTCGAGCCGCAGCGCCGCCACGGTGTCACTCGGCGGCACACGTTCCTCGCGCACCAGCACAACCGTGGTCGGGACGTGGCCCATCGCGCGCATCTCCTCGGTGAACGACGCGAGGTGCAGCGTCGACTGCACGGGGCGGTGCGCCACGAACGTGCCCTTGCCGCGCACGCGCTCGAGGTAGCCCTCGTTGACGAGCTGCCCGAGTGCTTCGCGCACGGTGATCCGTGAGACGCCGTACTCGGCGATGAGCTGGCGTTCGGACGGGATCGCGGCGCCGGGGGCCAGGCGCGCGGTGGCGAGGTCGAGCAGGATGCGCCGCAACTGCTGGTGCTTCGGTTCGGCACCCTCGGTGATGCGGCTCGTCATGCGTCCCTCGTGCTCCGTTGCTGGTCCTGGGTGGTGGTCATGCGCGGACATGACCAGTTCCCATCACAGTAGCGAGTCGACCTCGGAACGCCAACGTGCGTGACGTTCCGCGTGGACCGGCGGGAGGGTTCAGGCGTTGCGGACGAGCCAGGCGAACTGTTCGTCGGAGAGCAGCCGGTCGGTCCAGACCTGCCCCTCGACCCCCGCGGCGGAGGACGTCTGCACCCCGGGAGCCCCCTGCCACACGAGTGACAGCCCGGCACGACGGAGCACCGCAGCGGACGCGGGGTTGTTCGTGAGCACGCGACCCGTCACGGGGACGTCCGGCGCGGTCTCGGCAGCAGCGCGCACGGCAGCGAGGGCGATCTCGGACGCGAAGCCCTGCCCCCAGGCCGCGGGAGCCAACCGGTACCCGAGGTTCCAGACCCCACCGGCGGTCATGTCGACCCCGCCGACCCCGACGAACGCGTGGTCAGCAGCGGTCCGGACGGCCCACGAACCGAGTCCGTGTCGGGCCCGCCCACCGATCTTCCGCTGCACCAGGTCCACGCTCGAGCTCCGGGCGACGTGCCGTCCGCTCGGCAGGTGCTGCCAGGTGCGGGCGTCAGCGAACACCGCGTGCACGTCGTCGATGTCGGCCGGCGTGAGCGGGGTGAGCAGGAGGCGATCCGTTCGGATCTCCTGCGAGGGGGTCAGGAGCTGGTGGACCATGCCCCGATCATCCCCCGCACCACCGACATCCGTGTGAACACCACGCGACGTTTGCGGAAGGCCGCAGATGGTGAGCAGAAATGGTCGAGTGGCTCGAAGCCACCCGACCATTTCTGCTCACGAAGCGGAACGACCGACGCATCGACTCCTGAACGCGCTCAGTCGAGCAGGAGCGCGGGCTCCTCGAGCACCGAGGCCACGTCGTGCACGAACCGCGATGCCACGTCGCCGTCGACGACGCGGTGGTCGAACGAGGCGCCGATGGTCGTCACCATGCGCGACCGGACCTCGCCGTCGACGACCCACGGCTTCGGCTTGATCGTGCCCATGGCGACGATGGCGACCTCGCCCGGGTTGAGGATCGGGGTGCCGGTGTCCATGCCGAACACGCCGATGTTCGTGATCGAGACCGTGCCGTTCGCCATCTGCTTCGGAGTCGTCTTGCCGTCACGGGCGGTGAGGGTGAGTTCCTCGAGCGCCTGCGCCAGCTCGAGCAACGACATGTCCTGCGCGTCCTTGATGTTCGGCACGATGAGCCCGCGCGGGGTCGCTGCGGCGATGCCGAGGTTCACGAAGTGGTGGACGATGATCTCGCGATCGGTCCAGGTGGAGTTCACCGAACGGTTGCGGCGGACGGCCCAGATGACGGCCTTCGCCACGATGAGCAGCGGCGAGACCTTGACGCCGGCGAACGTCGGCGAGGCCTTCAGCCGCTTGACGAACTCCATCGTGTGGGTCGCGTCGACGTCGACGAACAGCGACACGTGCGGTGCGGTGAACGCCGAGGTGGTCATCGCGGTCGCGATGGCCTTGCGGACGCCCTTGACCGGGATCGTCTCGCTGCGCACCTCGCCCCACTCGGGCGTCTCGATGTTGCGGAAGACGCTGGCCTGCTTCGCGTGCCGGATGACGTCGTCGCGGGTGACCTCGCCGGCGAACCCGGTCGCGACGATCTCGGTCAGCTCGACACCGAGGTCCTTCGCGAGCTTCCGGATCGGCGGCTTCGCGAGCACGTTGGTCGCGAGGGTCTGCTTGCGCGCGGGCGCGGAGGCCAGACCGGCGATCGCCTCGGCGGTGGTGTCCTCACCGGGATCGCTGGCCGCTTCGGCCGCTGCTTGCGCATCCACACTGGAGGCACGGCTCGCCTCGGCCGCCAGGGCTGCGGCCCGGCGGGCGCCCGGCTTGCGACGGGACGGCGACGAGGTCGCTGAGCCGTAGCCGACGAGGACGGCGCCGGAGGACTCGTCCGTCCCGACGACGGAGGCGCCGTCGGCGACGGGCTGCACCGGTGCTGCCGGTGCTGCCGGTGCAGCCGTGGGCGCGGCAGCGACGACGGGAGCAGGTGCAGCAGCAGGTGCCGGGGCCGCCGCGGGGGCGGGCTGGGTCTGCGCGACCGGAGCTGCCGGGGCGGGCGCTGCCGGCGGGGCCGGGGCGACCACGGGCGAGGTCGGGACGCTGTCGGCGACCGGTGCCGGGCCTCCCGACTGGACGGCCGGGGCTGCCGGAGCGGCGACCGGCGCGCCGGACGCGACCGACGCGTCGGACTCGACACGGATGATCGGCTTGCCGACCTCGACCGTGTCACCCTCGGACACGAGCAGCCCCGTGACGGTGCCGGCGAACGGCGACGGCAGCTCGACGAGCGACTTCGCGGTCTCGATCTCGACCAGGACCTGGTCGACGGTGATCTCGTCCCCGATCGCGACGCGCCACTGCACGATCTCGGCCTCGGTGAGGCCTTCGCCCACGTCGGGCAGGGGGAATTCGGCGACGGCCACTTACGGCTCCTTCGGCGTTCGGACGAGTTGGGTCAGTCGAGCTGGATCAGTACGCGAGGGCGCGGTCGACGGCCTCGAGGACGCGGTCGGCGTCCGGCAGGTGCAGGTGCTCCAGCTTCGAGACCGGGAACGGGATGTCGAACCCGGACACCCGTAGCGGCGGCGCCTGCATCGTGTAGAACGCCTTCTCGGCGACCGTGGCGGCGATCTCGCTGCCGACACTGACGAAGCCGGACGCCTCTTGCGCGATGACGAGGCGACCGGTCTTGCGGACCGAGGTGAGGATCGGGTCCCAGTCGATGGGCGAGATCGAGCGGAGGTCGATGACCTCGCAGCTCGTGCCCTCGGACTCGGCGAGCTCGGCGGCCTGCATGAGGGTCGCGACCATCGCACCGTGGCCGACGAGGGTGACCTCGGTGCCGGTGCGTGCCACGCGCGTGGTGTGCATCGGGACGTGTCCGTCGACGAGGTCGACCTGGCCCTTGGGCCAGTAGCGCGACTTCGGCTCGAGGAAGATCACCGGGTCCTTCGAGGCGATTGCCTCTTGGATCATCCAGTAGGCGTCGTTCGGGGTGCTCGGGCTGACCACGCGCAGACCGGGGGTGTGCGCGAAGTACGCCTCGGGCGACTCCTGGTGGTGCTCCACGGCGCCGATGTGGCCGCCGTAGGGGATGCGGATGACGACGGGCAGCGACATGTGCGCCGGCAGCCGGTTCGCCATCTTCGCGAGCTGCGAGGTGATCTGGTCGAAGCCGGGCCACACGAAGCCGTCGAACTGGATCTCGACGACCGGGCGGTAGCCGCGCAGGGCGAGGCCGATCGCGGTGCCGATGATGCCGGCCTCGGCGAGCGGGGTGTCCCGCACGCGCTCGGGGCCGAACCGGTCCTGCAGGCCCTCGGTGATGCGGAAGACGCCGCCCAGCTGGCCGATGTCCTCGCCCATCAGCAGGACCTTGTCGTCCGCCTGCATCGCCGCGGCGAGCCCGGCGTTGAGGGCCTTCGCCATCGGCAGGGTCGGGGTCGGGTCGCTCGGGACCTCGCCGGCGCCCGGGTGGGAGCGCAGCGTGTAGTCGAAGAGCTGCTCGGTGGTGCTCATGCGTGGGCGCCCCCTTCGAAGCCGGCCTCGTACTGTTCGAGCCAGGCCTTCTGCTCGGCGACCAGCGGGTGCGGCTCGCGGTAGACGTTGTCGAACATGACGTCGACGGACGGCGGGGTCAGCGCCACGGTGCGGCGGCGGACGTCGGCGGCGATGTCCTCGCCCTCTTCGTCGAACGCGGCGAACTGCTCGTCGGTCGCGCCCTTCGAGCGCAGGTACGCCTCGGAGCGGACGATCGGGTCGCGTCGGACCCAGTCCTCGAGCTCGCCGTCGGCGCGGTACCGGCTCGGGTCGTCCGAGCTGGTGTGCGCGCCGATGCGGTAGGTGTCGGCCTCGATGAAGGCCGGACCCTGGCCGCTGCGGGCGTGGTCGGTGGCGACGACCGAGGCCGTGTACGAGGCGAGGATGTCGTTGCCGTCGATCAGCACGCTCGGGATCCCGAAGCCGCGGGGACGGTCGACGAGCGGCGTCGGCGACTGCACCGACACCGGCACCGAGATCGCCCAGTGGTTGTTCTGCAGGAAGAAGACGACGGGGGCCTTCGTGGACGCCGAGAACACGTACGCCTCGTTCACGTCGCCCTGGCTCGTCGCGCCGTCGCCGAAGTAGACGATGGAGCACGCGTCACGGTCGGGGTCGCCCGTGCCGACGTCGCCGTCGAGCTTCTGACCGAGCGCGTAGCCCGTGGCGTGCAGGGTCTGCGAGCCGATCACCAGGGTGGAGATGTGCGTGTTGCCGCGCTGGTCCGGGTCCCATCCACCGTGGGTCTGCCCGCGGTACATCGCGATGATCTCCATCGGCTCGACACCGCGCTGCATCGTGACGGCGTGCTCGCGGTACGAGGGGAAGACGTGGTCCTGGGCGCGCAGGGCGAAGGCGGAACCGGTCTGCGCCGCTTCCTGCCCGTGACTCGGCACCCAGAGGCCGAGCTGGCCGGTGCGCTGCAGGTTGTGGCCGGCGTGGTCGAACCGTCGGGTGAGGACCATGCGGCGGTGCATCGCCAGCAGGGTCTCGTCGGGGATCGCCCGCGCGGCGGCGGCGAACTCGGCGTTCTCGTCGGACTCCACGAACCGACCCTCGGGGTCGAGGAGCCGGACGGTGGTCGTCGCGGGAGCCGCGGCGCGGAATGACATGCGGGCCAGCGTAGCGGCAGGCATCAGTCGGCCACCTGGAGGTCCCCCACAAGCGAGCGGGCCGTTTCGAGGAGCGTTTCCACAGCCTCGTGCTCGCCGATCGAGATGCGGATGCCCTCCGGCGGGAAGGCCCGCACGATGATGCCGGCCTCCTCGAAGGCGGCAGCCGCCGCGACCGTGCGGTCCCCCGTCGGCAGCCAGACGAAGTTGCCCTGGGCGTCCGGCACGGCCCACCCCTGCTCGCGCAGCTCGGTGACGATGCGGTCCCGCAGCGCGGCGATCTCGGAGACCCGCTCGAGCAGTTCGCCCTCGCGTTCCAGGCTGGCCAGTGCGGCCGCCTGCCCCTGGGCCGTGACGGAGAGGGGGATCGCGCACGCGCGGACCGCCTCGAGCACGTACACCGGGCCGAGGGCGTAGCCGACGCGCAGCCCGGCGAGACCGTACGCCTTCGAGAACGTCCGGAGGACGACCAGGTTCGGGTAGCGGGCCAGCAACGGGTGCCCGTGCACGGCGGCCTCGTCGGTGGCGAACTCGGCGTATGCCTCGTCGAGCACGACCAGCACGGACTGCGGCACCGCGGCCATGAAGGACGCGAACTCGGACTCGGTCACGATCGGGCCGGTCGGGTTGTTCGGCGTGCACACGATCACCATGCGGGTGCGGTCGGTGACGGCGGCGGCCATCGCATCGAGGTCGTGGCCGCCGTCCGGCCGGTTCGGCACCTGCACGCTCGTGGCGCCCGCGACGGTGACGACGCCGGGGTAGGCCTCGAACGACCGCCAGGCGTAGACGATCTCGTCGCCCGGACCGGAGGTCGCACGGGCGAGCTCGTGCAGGATCGCGACGCTGCCGGGGGCGACGTGCACCTCGTCGGCGGTCAGCCCGAAGCGGTTCGCGAGCGCGGCGCGCACGGCCAGGGCGGTGGCGTCGGGGTAGCGGTTGAACGCGGTCTGCGCCTGCACGGCCTGGACCACCCCGGGGAGCGGGGGGAACGGGTTCTCGTTGCTCGACAGCTTGAAGGCGTCGTCGGCGGCCTGGCGTCCCTGCTTGTAGGCGGGGAGGACGGCGATCTCCGGCCGGATGTGCACACGCTCGTCAGTCACCGGTTCAGGTTACCGGCACGTGCGCGGGGACCGGAGGGCATCATGGGTGCATGCGATTCCTCGTCCGCCTCGTCGTCAACGCCGTGGCCCTCTGGCTCACCACGCTCATCGTCAGCGGCGTCTCCGTCACCGCGTTCGGCGACGGCGGGACCACGGCGACTGTGCTCACCTACCTGCTCGTGGCCTTCGTGTTCGGGCTCGTCAACGCCGTGATCGGCACGCTGATCCGGATCGTGGCGTTCCCGATCTACATCCTGACCCTCGGGCTGATCTCCTTCATCGTGAACGCGGTCCTGCTGCTCATCGTCGCGGGCATCTCGGACGCGTTCGGCTTCGGGCTCGAGGTCGAGTCGTTCGGCTGGGGCATCGTCGGCGCCTTCGTGCTCGCCGTCTTCGCCTGGCTGATCGGGCTGTTCGTCCGTCCGGTGCTGAACCGCCAGCGGGCGTGACGCGGACGGACCTCGCGGAGGAACCCTCCCTGCGTCATGATGTGACCATGGCCCCGGACGTCGACGCCCCGTTCCGCGTCTCGTTCGTCTGCAGTGGCAACATCTGCCGGTCCCCGATGGCCGGCGTGGTCTTCGCGCAGATCGCCGCGGACGCCGGGCTCGCCGACCGCTTCCACGTCGAGTCAGCAGGCACCGGTGACTGGCACGTCGGCGAACCGGCCGACGAGCGCACGATCGCAGCCCTCGCGGCACGCGGATACGATGGCAGCAGGCATCGCGCCCGTCAGTTCGACCCGGACCGGTTCCCGGACCTCGATCTGGTGGTCGCACTCGACCGCTCCCACGAACGCGTCCTGCGATCGTGGGCACCGACCATGGACGACTCCGCCAAGGTGACGCTCCTGCTGCGGTACGACGACGCCTGGCCCCAGCAGACCGACGTGCCGGACCCGTACTACGCGGACCGGCACGAGTTCGACCGAGTGCTCTCGACCGTCGAACGGGCCTGCCGGGCGCTCTTCCACCAGCTCGAGCCGGCCGTCCGTCAGGGAGCCCCATGACCCCCCTTCCCCCGCAGCCGATCAGCCCGCTCGACGGGCGCTACTACCCGATCGTGCACACGGTGGGCGAGCACCTCTCCGAGGCCGGACTCAACCGTGCGCGCATCGTGGTCGAGGTCGAGTGGCTGGTCTTCCTGACCGACCACGCGATGTTCACCACCTCGCCGCTCAGCGTCGACGACAAGGCCGCGCTCCGGCGCATCGTCGAGACCTTCGGCCACGACCAGATCGCCGAACTCGCCGAGATCGAGGCGACGACCCGCCACGACGTCAAGGCCGTCGAGTACTTCGTCCGCCGCCGGCTCTCGGAGCTCGGGCTGGACGCGATCGCCGAGCTCACCCACTTCGCCGCCACGAGCGAGGACGTCAACAACCTGTCCTACGCCCTGACCGTGCGCGACACCGTCGACCAGGTCTGGCTGCCGGCGTACCGTGCCGTGCTCGAGAAGCTGCGGACCCTCGCGGTCGAGCTGCGCGCCGTCCCGATGCTCTCGCACACGCACGGGCAGCCCGCGACCCCGTCGACGCTCGGCAAGGAGCTCGCGGTCGTGGTCTACCGGCTCGAGCGCGTCCTGGCCCAGATCGAGGGCGGCGAGTACCTCGGCAAGTTCTCCGGCGCGACCGGCACCTTCTCGGCCCACCTCGCCGCCGACCCCGAGGCCGACTGGCCGACGCTGTCGCGCGAGTTCGTCGAGGGCCTCGGGCTGACCTGGAACCCGCTCACCACGCAGATCGAGTCGCACGACTGGCAGGCCGAGCTGTACGACCGGATCCGGCACGCCAACCGCATCCTGCACAACCTGGCGACCGACGTGTGGACCTACATCTCGATGGGGTACTTCACGCAGATCCCGGTCGCCGGTGCCACCGGGTCGTCGACGATGCCGCACAAGATCAACCCGATCAAGTTCGAGAACGCCGAGGCGAACCTCGAGATCTCGTCGGCGCTGTTCTCCACCCTGTCCGAGACCCTCGTGACGAGCCGTCTGCAGCGCGACCTGACCGACTCGACCACGCAGCGGAACATCGGCGTCGCGTTCGGGCACTCGCTGCTCGCGCTCGACAACCTGCGCCGCGGCCTGGGCGAGATCTCGGTGAACGAGGCCAAGCTCGCCGACGACCTGGACCACAACTGGGAGGTCCTCGCCGAGGCGATCCAGACGGTCATCCGTGCCGAGGTCACCGCCGGGCAGTCGAACATCGAGGACCCCTACGCGATGCTCAAGGACCTCACCCGCGGCAAGCGGGTGACCCAGCAGGACCTCATCGTGTTCGTGAACGGTCTGGACATCTCGGACGGTGCGAAGGCCCGGCTGACGAACCTGACGCCGGCGACGTACACGGGCCTGGCGGACGAGCTGGTCGACCACCTCGACGTCTGACGCTGTTCACCTGCACGATGTGAACACTGTGCTCCAAAGGGGTGCGGAATCCTCATGAAGTCGGTAGGTTCGTTCCGCTGAGCATCGTCTCAGCACGGGGGCGTCACAGAGGACGACCCCTGTCCTCTGACCGGATGGATCTCCACACCGTGCTTCGTTCCCGCATCACCGCGGCCGCCGTCGGCGCCACCGTGCTCGGCGTCACCGCTGCGCTCGTCCCCACCGTCTCCACCGCGAACCAGACGACCACCGCCGCGTCGGCGATCGTGACCTGGACCGACTCGGCCGCCGACTTCACTGCGGCACCCGAGGGCACCGTCCCGCTGAACGACAAGTGGTACTGGGCGGCGCTGTCCGACCCGACCGCCGGCGGGGAGATCACCGACTTCGCGACGCTCGACGAGGACGGCCTGTCGGTCTCCGACGGCGAGGCCGTCGGCCTGGTCCGCGGCCTGACGAAGCCGGTGCCCGGCGGCGAGGTCGGGGCGCTCGCCTCCGGCCTCAGCACCACGACGACCGGGGCGACGAGCTTCGGCCTCGCGATCCAGGAGGGCGGCGACACCAGCGCCCAGACCGTCGTCTTCGCCACCGACGCCCGCAACACCGACGGTGTCAGCGACGGCCTCACCCGGTGGATCGACCCCGCCACCGGCGAGGTCGAGTCGACCTCGAAGCTCGCCACCGACCTGAAGGCAGCAGACGCCGAGGTCGTCGGCTACGTCGTCTACGTCGGCATCGACATCACCGCCGAGGTCCCCGGACCGCCCGCGACCGACGAACCGACCGAGACGCCGGCCCCGACCGAGACGCCCGCCCCGACCGAGACCCCGGCTCCGACCGAGACCCCCGCGCCCACCGAGACGCCGACGACCGCCCCGACGCCGCCGACCACCGAGGCTCCTGACGCGACCACCGCCCCCGGCGGCGAGCTGAAGAGCCTCGCCTCGCCGCTCGAGTCCGACGCCCAGGCCCTCGCCGCCGACGCCAGCGGTTCGATCTCGGCCCTGCGCATCGACGACACCACGACGTACTTCACGCCGCAGCCCACCGCGGCAGCACGTCTGCTCACCACCTCCGCCACGCTGACCGAGGCCACCACCACCGGTGTCCGCGTGCAGGGCTCGGGCTTCGCCCCGAACGAGGTCGTCACCGCTGCCGTCGGCGACGCAGCCGACGCCGTCGCGATCCCCGGCGTCCAGTTCCGCGCCGACGCTGAAGGCAACGTCTCCGGGACCATCGTCCTGCCCGCCGACCTCGTCGACTCGGCCGGCACCTACGTGCTCGGTCTCGTCGGCCTGTCGTCGGGGCAGACGGCCGCGACGACCCTCACCGTGACGGCCGACGCGGCCACGGCGCCGGTCGCCGTGCCGGTGCCCGGAACGGCGACCTTCACGGGCTGATCTTGCCGATCCTCCCGACCGAGCCACGGCGGCGCGCGACACTGATCGCCGCCGCCGTGGCCGTCGTCTGCGCCGGGGCGGTGGCGTTCGTCGCCCTCGGCCCCCTGTCGGCGGCCCCCGCGCCGACCCCGACACGGTCCGTCGCCGCGAGCGCGACGCCGACCCCCACGGCGACACCGGGCCCGACGCGCTCCGCAGGCCCCACCGATGCGGTCGACGCGCCCGCGAGCACGACCGTCGCGGCCGTCCGCGGTGACAGCGTGCCGGTCAGCCGTACGCCCGGCGGCGCGGCCACGACCACCCTGTCGAACCCGCAGCAGTCCGGCGCACCACTCGTCTTCCGTGTGGTCGACCAGCGGGACGGCTGGGCGCAGGTGCAGCTCGCAAAGCGTCCGAACGGCAGCACCGGGTGGGTCCCGACGAGCGCGGTCGCCCTCACCGAGGACCCGTACGCCATCGTGGTCACCCGCGCGGAGAACACGCTCGACCTGTACAAGGACGGCAAGGTCGTCGACAGCTACCCCGTCGCGACCGGCACCGGCGGCACCCCGTCACCGACCGGCCGCTTCGCCCTGACCGAGCTGCTCGCCCCGACGAACAGCGGCTACGGCCCGTACGCGTACGGCACGACGGCGTTCTCGGACGTCCTCAACTCGTTCGGCGGCGGCCCGGGCCAGATCGGCCTGCACGGCACCGACGACAGCTCGAGCATCGGGACCGCTGCCTCGCACGGCTGCATCCGCATGCACAACGCCGACATCAGCGCCCTGGCCGAGCTCCTGCCGCTCGGCACACCGTTCCAGGTGCGCTGAGCGCGTTTCCGCGCACGGAGCGGGTCTGCCGTGGTGCACACCCGGACTGGAGGCACGGCGTGCGCCCGGCAGTGGGCGCGACCGTCTCAGGTGGTGACGTCCAGGGCCTCGGCGACCAGCGCCTCCAGGACGGTGCGCACCACGGGGCGGACCGCACGGTCGGGGCGGACCAGCGCCTCGATCCGGCGACCCGCACGCACGTCGGCCAGCTCGGCCAGGTGGAACCGGCCGGACGCCCGGGTGCCCGAGGTGTACCGCGGCACGAGCGCGACGCCGTGGCCCGCTGCGACCAGGTTCTCGATGACGGGCAGGTGGATCGTCCGGAAGGCGACGCTCGGCGGGGCGTCCGACGCCGCGGCCATCGCCTGCAGGACCCGGTCGATCGGGTAGCCCTCGGGCACGCCGATCCACGTCTCGCCGACGACCTCGTCGATCCCGACCCGCTCGCGACCGGCGAGCCGGTGCCCCGGCGGCACCGCGACGTCGAGCGGTTCGCGCAGGAGCGGCACGGTCTCCACCGATCCCTGGTCCGCCAGCCGCACCCCGTCCGACCGGTGTCCGACGACGACGTCGTGGTCGGCGGCCAGGGGTGCGAACTCCCCCTCGCTGACGTCCACGTCGACGAGGGTCAGCTCGATACCGGGGTGCGCGCGCATCCTGGTGAGGACCCCGGGCAGCAGCAGTTCGGCCGCCGACGGGAAGATCGCGAGGTCGACGCGGCCCGTCGCGCCACCCAGATGCTCCTGCCACGCGGCGTCGACCCGGGCGATCGCTGTGGCGACGCCGGCGGACAGGCCGGCCAGCACCTCGCCGTCGGCAGTGAGCCGGACGCCGCGTCCGATGCGCTCGACGAGCGGGACGCCCACCTGCCGCTGCAGCGTTTGCAGCTGCTGCGACACCGCGCTGGGCGTGCGGTGCGTGGCCTCGGCGACGGCGGTGACGCTGCCGCGCTCGGCGAGTTCGCGGAGAACGGCGAGCAGCTGCACGTCGAAGTCGACCATGCAGGGAGGCTACAACGTCGGTTGCGAACAATTCGCTGGTCCTACACGTTCGGAGCCGTCACGATCGGAGCATGACCACCCGTGACCGCCTCCTCGCCCTGGTCGTCGCCGTCGTCTGGGGCCTGAACTTCCCCGCGACCGCGCTCGCCCTCGAGCACTTCCCGCCGTTCCTGCTCGCGGCCCTGCGGTTCACGATCCTGGCGATCCCGACGCTGCTGTTCGTGCCGCGGCCGAAGATCCCGTTCGGACGGCTGCTGCTCGTCGGGTTCGGGCTCGGGGTGCTGCAGTTCTCGTTCCTGTACCTGAGCATGGCGTCGGGGATGCCGTCCGGGCTCGCCTCGCTCGTGCTGCAGGCCTCGGCGCCGTTCACCGTGGTGCTCGCCGGGGTGTTCCTGCGCGAACGACTCACCGGGCGACAGGTCATCGGCGTGACGATCGCAGTCGCCGCCCTCGGCCTGATCGCCCTGCACCGCTCGCAGACGGCGGCCCTGCTGCCGGTGGTGCTGGCGCTGTGCGGCGCGCTCGGGTGGGCGATCGGCAACGTCGCGACCCGACGAGCAGGAGCCGCGAACCCGCTGCACCTGACGCTCTGGTGGTCGGTCGTGCCGCCGATCCCGATGGCCGTGCTGTCGCTCGTGGTCGAGGGGCCGGACCGCATCGGCGCCGCACTCGGCACGGCCTTCACCACCGAGGCCCTGCCGGCGGACCTCGGCCTGCTCTACATCGTGCTCGTCGCGACCCTGGTCGGCTACGGGATCTGGTCGCGACTGATGGCGACCTACCCGTCGAGCACGGTCGCCCCGTTCTCGATGCTCGTGCCGGTCGTCGGTGTGCTCGCGTCGTGGGCGGCCTTCGGCGAGGTGCCCGACCTGGTCGAGGTGCTCGCCGGCGCCGTCGTGGTCGGGGCGGTGCTGTGGTCGTCGCGACCGGCGCGCGCGTCGCGACCGGCACGCGCGTCGGGTCCGTCGCACTCGTCGCCTTCCGAGGTCCTGGTGCCGACGCCGATCGACGGGGTCCCGGTGCCGGCGCTCAGCCCCGGTGCTGGCGACGCTCCGCGATGATCCCGGCGAGCGCACCGC
Organism: Curtobacterium sp. PhB128; assembly: GCF_004340725.1. Taxonomy (NCBI): domain Bacteria; kingdom Bacillati; phylum Actinomycetota; class Actinomycetes; order Micrococcales; family Microbacteriaceae; genus Curtobacterium; species Curtobacterium sp. PhB128. The sequence goes on along the minus strand of NZ_SLUR01000009.1, from coordinate 44,504 downwards.
GCAGGTGCGGGTACCGGAACTCGTAACCCGCCTGGGTCAACCGGGTCGGCACCACCCACCGGCTCTTGAGCACCAGTTCGGTCTCGGTGCGGATGGCGAAGGAGCCGACCTCGAGCATCCACCGCGGCGTCGGCAGTCCGAACCGGCGGCCCACGGCGTCGCGGATCGTCGCCATCACGGTCCGGTTGTCGGACGGGTTCGGGCTCGACACGTTCACCGGCCCCTCGAGCTCCGGGTGGTCGCGGACGAACCGGATCGTGCCGAGCACGTCGGCGATGTGCACCCAGCTGAACCGCTGTCGGCCGCGGGTCGGTCGGTGGTGGTGGTACGTCCCCGCCCGCAGCCGGGACCGCGTCGGCACCCAGGCGCCGTCGTAATGCGGCCCGCCGAGGCCCGTCTGCGCCAGCCGGATGAGCGGCACGAGTGCGCTGCCGTCGCCGAACACGATCGCCATCCGGAGTGCCACCCGACGGGTCGACGGCAGGTCCGCGCCGAAGAAGGCGTCCTCCCACGCGCGCGCCACCGAGACCGAGAAGCCCTCGCCGAGCTCGCCGGTCAGTTCGTCCTGGGGGCGGTCGTCGGCGTGCCGGTAGATCGTCGCCGTCGAGGCGTTCAGCCACAGCGGTGGCGGCTGCTCGGCGGTGCGGATGGCTTCGGCGAGCTCGAGCGTGGTGTCCACCCGGGAGCGCGTGATCTCGGCGCGGTTCCGGCGGCCGTACCGGCAGTTGACGCTCTTGCCCGCCATGTTCACGACGAGGGCTGCACCGTCGACGAGCTCGCGGATGCGCAGGGTGTTGCCCCACACCGCATCACCGGTCCGGCCGACCGTGACGACCTGGTAGCCCTCTTCGGTGAAGGCGTCCCGCAGGTACTGCCCCACGAACCCGCTCGCTCCCGCGATCACGACGCGGCCCTTCTGGTCGCTCATCTCATCCCCGTCCTGTGTCCGGCGCGATCTCGTACCGGAACGCCCCCTCGTACCGGTACAGCGTGCCGAGCACCGGTGCCGAGAGCACCAGGGACACGCGCTGGAGGTCCGCTTCGTCATCGAATCGTTCTGTGAGCGTCACACGTGGTGACAGGGCGGCCGGGAGGCGCACCTCGCGTCCCAGCGCACGGAACGTCACGCGCGTGGAGACCAGGCGCAGGGCGCCCGCGTCCGGACCGTGCGCGTCGACCTCCGCCCGGAGCCGGGCGCTGACGCGCCCGTGGCGACCGAGGTGGTCGACCAGGCCGTCCGGTTCGGCGGTGATGGCGTCCACCATCGTGCGGCTGCCGGAGCGGAACCGGAAGGTGCGGTGCGCGCGGACCGCGGGGCGGGCCTCCCGTCCGGCACGACCACGACGGACGCGAGCCGGGCGGTTCTCGACCGTGAAGGGGACGTCCCGCTCCCAGACCGGGAACATGACGGAATCCCGGGCGAACCAGGCGAGCAGCGGCCACAGCCACCGGCGCGGTGTGCCGACGACGGCGAACACCCCTTCACCGCGGCCGACGTGACCGGGCGGGATCGCGCCGAAGTACGCCGAGAGCCGCGGGTGCAACCGGGCCAGCACGTCGGATGGTGTGGACAGCTCGTAGGGCGACCGGGTCACGTCCCGATCCTGGCATGTCGTCGGTGCCGATCCCTACGATGTGGCACATGGGTCACGACCACGGAGCAGGGCACTCGCACGGGCACGCGTCCGAGCGCGCACTGCTCATCGCGTTCTGCATCTCGGCGACGATCCTGCTGGCCGAGGTCGTCGGCGCCGTCGTCACGGGCTCCCTCGCGCTGCTGGTCGATGCCGGGCACATGGTCGTCGACACCGGTGGGCTCGGTATCGGACTCGTCGCGACGCGGCTCGCCCGCCGCAGCCCGACGACGCAGCGCACGTGGGGCTTCCAACGTGCCGAGGTGCTCGGCGCCACGGCGCAGGCGGCGATCCTGCTCGCGGTCGGCGTCTTCGTGATCATCTCCGCGATCCAACGGCTGTTCGTGCCTGCCGAGATCCACTCCGGGCCGCTCCTCGTGTTCGGCGTCATCGGACTCGTCGGCAACCTGGTGGCCTACGGCGTGCTGCTGCGGGCCTCCGGCGAGGGCTTCACCTCGCGCGCCGCCCGGCTCGAGGTCCTCAACGACACCCTCGGCTCGGTCGCCGTCATCGCCGCCGCGGTCGTGCTCATGCTGACCGGGTGGGAGCGTGCCGACTCGGTCGCTGCGATCCTCATCGGCCTGCTCATCCTGCCGCGGGCGATCCGGCTGCTGCGCGAGACCGCGAACGTGCTGCTCGAGTCCACGCCGCCGGGGCTCGACCTCGACGACGTGCGGGGCCACATCCTCGAGCTCGAGCACGTCATCGCCGTGCACGACCTGCACGCGACCCTGGTGGCGACGGGGGTCCCGAACCTGACCGCGCACGTGGTGGTGGACGACGAGTGCTTCTCGACGGCGCACGCTCCGCGGATCCTCGACGAGCTGCAGCAGTGCGTGGCGGAGCACTTCGACGTGCCCGTGGAGCACTCGACCTTCCAGCTGGAGCCCGCGTCGCACCGGCGGCACGAGCACGAGGTGCACGCGTAACGGTGCTGGCGGGCGTTGTGCTTGTCGACGCGGAACGACTTCGTCGACGTCGTACGACATCGGCTTCGTCGTTCGTTGCACGCGCGCACTGTTGCCGGTGCCCGGAGACGACATCCTCGACGTCGTACGACATCGAGAGTGTCGTTCGGGGTCGGCGTTCGCCCGCGCCCGCGTCAGCAGTCGTCGGTGCGCGTCGGGTACGCCGTGATGACGCGGTCGGTGGTGGCGGAGACGATGACCTTCACGAACGGGTCCGCATCCGGGCGCGACCCGTCGTCGAACCGCACCGGCGCCGCGTAGCAGACCTTGCCGTCGCCGGCGTCGACCGGGAACCCTGCTCGCGGTGCGACCAGCGCCGTCTGCACGGCCGTGAGCATCGCGTCGTCCCAGTCGCGGGAACCGTGGCCCGCGACGACCTCCTGCCAGTCGGCGGTGTGCCGCTGCCGGATGTGCTCGTAGCCCTGTGCCGACGTGCCGCACTGCAGGGTGACCCGCCCGAGCGCCGCGGTGTCGTACTGGGCGACGGCCGCCTGGGTCGTGGAGTCGCACCGCGCCAGGGTGGTGTCGCCGGGCAGGTCCGGCCCGGTGCGGGTGATCGTGACGGTGCCGTCGCCGGAGGCGGTTGCCGCGTCGGTCGGTGTCCCGGAGCTCGATCCGGCGCCGATGGTCGGGTCGTCCGCGCCTTGCCTCGCCGTCAGGAACAGCCCGCCGGCGAGGAGACCGGCGGCCACCACGGCCGCGATCCCCGTGATCACGGGACGGTTGCGGTTCTGGGGCACGCGCCCAGTATGCCGGGAGTGCGACCATGACGACGGAACCAGGTTCCGGACACGACACCGCGCGATCGCGTGGTGCGGTGTCCGGAACCTGGTTCCGGGATGCGACGGGCGGACGGGAGGCCCGCCCCGCGTCAGGCGCGCGCGGCCAGTCGGGTACCGGCGACGACGGCCAGGACGGCGACGAGCACCACGTACCCGATCAGGACGGGCAGGGTCGGGATCACCAGGAGCGCCGCCCCGACGGCCACGACCGGCACCGTCAGCCCGGCGTACGCGATGAGGAACGTGGCCGCGAGCACCCCGCCCCGACGCTCGGGACCGACCAGGGCTCCGGCACTCGCGATGCTGGCCCGGAAGAGCAGCCCGACCCCGGCGCCCGCCACGACGCCACCGCCGATGAAGCCGGCGACCTGCAGCAGGACCGCGGCGACGGCCAGCACCGCCAGACCGCCGACCAGGAGCACCATGCCGAGTCGGATCTGCGTGCGCTGCGTCAGTCGGGCGAACACGATCTGCGAGACGGCGCTCGCGGCGAACACCCCGAAGGTCGTCGCACCGGCCGCCAGTCGGTCGGTGACGTGGAAGGTGGTGCCGAGGAACGTCGGGGCGACCGAGGTGAAGAGCCCCTGGACCGCGAGGGCCGCGAACGCTGCGGCACCGGCTGCCCAGAACGCGGCGGCCTTGCCCTCCGGCGCCTGCATGCGCTGCGGGCGGTAGGGCACACGGGTCTCGGGGCGGGCGACGGTCTCCGGCACGACGAGGACGAGCACGAAGGCCACGGTCAGCGCGACGACGAACACGACGTACGGCACCATGAGCGGCGCTCCGACGAACTCGGCGAGCGCACCCCCGACGAGGGCGCCGAGCGACAGCCCGCCGAGGTTCACGGCGCCGGCGGCGACGCTCGCGCCCTTGGCCGAGTCGGACGATCCGGTCGCGCGGACCCGGAGCTCACCGAGGTGGGCGGTCGCCGTGGCGGTGAGCGTGCCGACACCCAGGCCGGTCACCAGGCGAGCGACGATCAGGCCGGTGACGTCGTTCCAGACCAGGAACAGCACGGCGGCGACGAGCTCGAGCGCGATCGACACGAGGATGAGCGGCTTCCGCCCGTGCACGTCGCTGAGGTGCCCGGCCAGGTACAGGGACCCGACGACCCCGACGCCGTACGCGGCGAAGATGATCGTGGTGGTGAACGTCGGGAAGCCGTCCCGTGCCTGGTAGATGACGTAGAGCGGTGCGGGGACGGTCGCGAAGGCCATCACCGACAGGAACGCGAAGGCGACGGCCCAGAAGCCGAAGCCGTGGCGCCGACGGGTGTGCGAACGACGACCGCGCGGGGCCGGGACGCGGTCGCTCGCGGGAGCGCTTGGGGTGGCGGGGAGAGCGCCCGTCGGGGTGTCGGTCACGGTTGACATGCTCCGATGATCGCGCGCGCCGAGCATCGAGTCCAACGGATGCTCTTGATGCCGCCCATCGATCGGATCGATGATGGGGAGATGGAGACCCGCCTGCTCGAACAGTTCGTGACCGTCGCCGCCGAGGGCAGCGTGACCCGCGCGGCCGAACGGCTCTGGGCGGCGCAGTCCACGGTGTCGGCCGGGATCGCCTCGCTCGAGCGGACCTTCGGCGTGCGGCTGTTCGACCGCACCGGACGGCACCTCGTGCTCACGACCGCCGGCGAGGACCTGCTCCCCCACGCCCGCGCCGTGCTGGAGTCGCTCGACCGGATGCGCGACCTGGCGACGGTGGACGACGCCGACCTGCGCGGACGGGTGCGGCTCGGGATCTTCACGAGCATGGACATCGTCGACCTGACCGGCGTGCTGCAGCGGTTCCGGCGGCGGCACCCGCTCGTCACCGTGGAGCTCATGACCTCGCCGTCCGGCACGACCGGGCTCGTGCAGGACCTCGTCGCCGGGCGCCTCGACCTCGCGTACACGGGACTGCCGACGGTGCCGGCGGGAGTGGTGGTCGAACCGTTGCGCGAGATGCCGTTCCGGGTCTTCACGGCGTCGGACCACCCGTTGGCGGGGCGCGCCTCGGTGTCGCTCGCCGAGCTCGCGGACGAGCCCTTCGTCGATACCGCGCACGGGTTCGGCAACCGGATCATCCTGGACGGCGCACTCGAGCGGCTCGGGATCCGGCGGCGGATCGTCGCCGAGATGAACGACATGCCCGCGGTGATCCGGTTCGCTTCGGCGGGGCTGGGGGTCGGGGTCGTGCCGGACTCCGGGGTGCGGCACGACGGAGCGGTCCTGGAACTCGAGGACACGGTCGAACCGCTCCGCATCGGCCTGGCGATCCGCACGAGTCCGGAGCCGAACCGTGCCGTCCGGACGCTGGCGCGCGACCTCGTCGCGGCGCGCGTCGTGTGACGCGGCGCCGGTTGGTGGGTCGCACCGACGGACGGGAGGCGCAGGGCGGGTCCGCCGCGCGCCTCCCGGCCGTCAGTCCCCCCAGATCGTCGCGATGAGAGCGGGCAGGAGCCCGTCGGTCGGGACGTTGGTCTGCTCGATGGTGATCCAGGTGTCACCTCGGGCGAAGTACGTGTACGCCTTTTCCACGCCGTAGGGCTCCACGATCCCGCGGGACTGGCAGAACGTCCCGCCGTCGCGCTCGGTGCACGTCCCCCCGCCGTCGTGCGCCGGGAACTCGTCGATCTCCTGCTGGATGGCGGCCTCGGTGGCGGTCCCGACCCGGACCTCGATCCCCGAGACGTCCGCGCGCGGGTCACGCCACGTGCAGGAGACCTTCGACTCGACGCCTGCCGGGTCCTGGCCGTCGGGGACCCGATCGGTTCCCGACGGCGGATCGGCCTGCGTCAACGGAGTGTCCCCGAAGAAGCGGTCGTAGTCCGCTGCCGAGACGAGCGCGCGACAGTCCGTCGGTATCGTCGCCACGTCCACCGGGGCGCTCGGTGTGGACGTCGGGGTCGGTGCACCGGCGATCGGCGCGGAGGACGGGGTCGTCGCGGTGGGCGAGGGCTCGGGCACCTGCGTCTGAGTGGGCGCGGCGACCGGGGTGTCCTGCTGGGAGAGCGTCAGGGCGACGGCTCCGGTCGCGGTGCCCACGGCCAGGAGCGCCACGACACCGATGACGATGCCGGATCGGCCACGACCCCGCCTCGCCCGCGGGGTGGCGCGCTCGAGGACGTTCTGCTTCATCGAGACGAGCATGCGCTGCAGGTCGTCTCCCTCGGGAGGTTCAGTGTTCATCGTGCGTCACCACCTTCTTGAGTCGGCGTCGGCTGCGGGAGACCCGCTGCGTGACCGCTCCGACACTGAGTCCGAGCATCTCGGCGGCCTCGGCGTACGAGTACCCCTCGAGCAGGCAGAGCTCGCAGATGCGGCGGTCGATGGCGGGGAGTGCGGCGATCTCGTCGCGGACCCAGCGCAGGAGGTCACGGGCCTCGTCCTGGTCGGTGGGAGCGGCCAGGTGTTCGGGCAGCTCGTCAGCGCGCCGACGCGCCTGCTTCCGGCCGGCGTTGAAGGCGTGGTTCCGGCAGACGACGAGCAGCCACGGCAGCACGGTGTCCGCCGGGAGCTCGAGCGTCACCGCCCGCTGCCAGAGGGTCAGGAACGAGTCCTGCACGATCTCCTCGACGTCGGACCGGTCGTCGACGAGTGCCCAGGCGTACCGGGTGAGCGTGGCGGCGTAGCGGTCGAACACCCGTGCGAGCGCACCGGTGTCCCCCTGCGCGATCGCACGGACGAGTCCTTCGTCCGTGTCGGTGCCGGTCGTCACGTCCACATCCCACCTCCTTCACCCAGAGGTGTCGGCAGGACGCGCGATCCTGACAGGACCGTGGCGGAAACGTGATCCCGGGCGTGTCCGCACAGCGATGCGCGCGACGGCGCCCGCAGTGGATCAGTGGAAGTCGTCGCCCTCGCCGTCGCCGGGCGTCTTGTGCCCGCCGAGCATGTCGTTGTCGTCCTGGTCGCTGGTCGACGCGAGCTGGAGCATCGCGAGCACGACGACCACCACGATGAACGCGACGCCGAGGAAGATCACGGCCAGCTGCAGTTCCCGCGTCGAGAACAGCACGACGAGCCCGGTGAACACCGCGATGATCGCGGAGATCCCGAGGAGCTCGACCGGGCGCAGACGGTCACGGCGGCTGGGGGTGGTCATGCGTGTGGTGCTCCGTCCGGGGCGACGGCCGGCGTGGCCGTGCCCCACTTGTGCGAGAGGCCGGCGATCACGTGGAAGACCGCCGTGATGGCGAGGTAGGCGCCGAGCAGGCCGACCAGGACGATCGAGGCGTCCAGCGTGCCGGTGGCCTGCTCCACCCCACCGAGCTGCTGCGAGTAGTCCGGCGGGGTGATGAGGAACGCGATCGCGAGCAGCAGGGTGAGTGCGCCGATCGTGGTCCAGTCCCGCGCGAAGGGGGAACGACGACGAGCCCGCAGTCCCTGTGCCAGCTCGAGGGCCCCGGTGAGCACCGCGAAGGCGACGATGACCGAGATGAACGCCGGCAGCCCGAGACCGTTGCCGGCGAACCCGGCGACGGCGGCGAGCAGGGTGATGACGGCCTGCAGCAACGTGGTGCGGCGGGACCGACCGTCGAGCGGGAGCCGCGCGACGCCCGCCCACAGGAGCACGAGTCCCTCGACCAGGGCGAAGCCGGCGAACAGCAGCAGGCCGTAGCCGGCGGCGTGGTTCGTCGAGAAGGTGATGACGAGCGCGACGACCGCGGCGGGCACGGCCCGGAGGATCGGGATCGGCCAGTACCGCGCGCGTTGGGTCGCCTCGTTCACGGTGGTGGCGTCGTCCACGGTGTCGGACACGGGACCTCTTTCAGGCATGCGGATCGTGAGATCGATCCTACCGCCGCGGTGGCAGCCGACCGACCGCCGGGGGTTCCGCAGCACTGAGGATGCTCGAATGCCCGGTGGGGTGGCGCCGCCCGAGCGACGCCACCCCGGTCGCTGGATCAGGACCGCTGCTGGTCGTCCGTCACCACCGACCGCCGTGCACGCCGACGAGCGAGCCACCAGCAGGTCGAACCGGCCGCGACCACCACCGCCGCGAGCGCGGCGAGCAGTCCGAGGTCGTCGACGCCGGTGTAGGCGAGGGCGCCGCGTGCAGCCTGCGGTCCCGCGTCGGCGGCCGGGCCACGGGGATCCCGGTTGCCGTCGCCGTCGCCACCGCTGGGCGCATCGGGCACCGATGCCTCGTCGTCGTCGGGTCCGGGCGCCGGGGACGGGGACGGGCTCGGCGCGGGCCCGTCGTCGTCCTGCTCGACGACGATCGCGACCTCGGTCGACGGGTCGCCGCCGTCCGGGTCCGTCGGGGAAGTCGCCGTGGCCACGTTCACCACGTCGGACCCGTCCCCCTGGTACTCCGGGTCGAGGACGGCACGGAGCCGGAAGTCGTGGGTCTCCCCCACGGCGAGCGCCACCGCCGACCGGCAGGTCACCCGCTGCCCCTCGGCCGTGCAGCCGTCGTCGGACGCGACGAACCGCATCGCCTCGGGCAGGTCGTCCACCGCGCCGACCTGCTGGGCGACCGACGGTCCGCGGTTCCGTGCGGTCACGGTGTACTCCACCTCGTCGCTGGGTTCGACGGTGGACGGCGACACCGTCTTGTCCGTCTCGACGTGGGCGACGACCGGCGGCGTGGTGACGGTCGTGCTCGCCCGCGAGGTGTTGTCGGACTCGTTCGTGTCGGACAACGACGTCGGTGGTGCGATGGTGGCGACGCTCTGGAGCGGCCCCTCGACGCCGTCGGCGATCCGCCCCTCGACCGTCACCACCGCCGAACCACCGCGGGGCAGGTCGAGGTCGGTCGCCACGTCACCCTGCCCGGACGGGGTGGCGCAGCCGGAGCCCTCCGCCGCCTCGCACGTCCAGGAAGCCCCCTCGATCGCGTCCGGGACGTCCACCTGCAGCGGGCTGGGATCGGCGGCGTTCGGTCCGGGGTTGCGCGCCGTGACGGTGTACCGGACGGGTTCCCCGGCGACGGCGGTGGCGGGCAGGTCGTGCTCGACGGACAGGTCGGCGGGCTTCCACACCCTGAGGGCGTCGACCTCGTGGTTGTTCACGTGGCTGCCGGTGGCGCCGGCGAACCCGAGGCGGAGGGTGCTCGGCAGCGGTGCCTGGTCGTCCCCGTGCAGGGGGACCGCGTCGAGCACGGTGCGCATCGTCGAACCGACCTGCAGCCGGACGGTCATCGAGAGCTCGCCGGCGTCCCCCGGCAGCAGGGTGATGCGCACCGTGCGCGGCGTCGACCCGTTCGTCACCGTGCCGCCGGGAGCGGGAGCCCCGGCGACGTACCGGTAGCCCTCGAGCCCGTTGCCGGAGCCGCGGACGACGACGTGGTCCTGCTGGGCTCCCGGTCCGGAGGCGTTGATGCGCGACGAGAAGTTGCCGTAGTGGTCGATCGCGATCCCCGCGAAGCCACCGGGCACCCCCGGCAGGTCGCACAGCCGCCCGCCGCCCTCGGTGGCCTCCTTGCGGCAGGCGTACCCGAGCCCGGCACCGAACGACCCCACGCCCTGTGCCGCTGCACCGTCGGCGAGGTACAGCAGCAGGCCGTCGGCCCCGGGGTCGTCCTTCGCGGTGTGCATCGCGTAGGTGAACTCGATCTCGAGCCCGGTGTCCGAGGGGAACGTGTCGTTCGTCGACCAGGCGCCGGCCTGGTTGCGGATGTCCGCGGTCAGCCGGAGTCGTCCGCCGGAGACCGCGGCGTCACCGTGCAGGGCACCGCCGGACGCACTGGAGAACTGGTTGACGTAGGGGAAGTCGAGCGTCGCCGCACTCGACCCCGTGGGCAGGATCGTCGGTGCCGCGAGCACGGCGAGCGCGGTCAGCGCGGTGCACGCCGCTGCGAGGCGACGGGCCACCCGCGACCGGACCGGACGTGGGACGGATGCTGGAGCAGTGGGTTCTGTCATGCCCCGATCGTCGCGATCCGGGCGTCACCGGACGGCGGGCCGGAACCGATCTGTGGAACGCGGCCACGGGCCTCCTGGCTGTGGAGGAAGAACGGACGGAGCTGGTCCGCTCAGGCCAACCAGACCGTCGTCTCGCCGGGGAGGACACCCGGCAGCACGCCGGCCGCGTCACCGAGCGGCCCGGACGCGACCACGACGTCACCTGACGGCAGCGGCACGGGCGTCGTGCCGAAGTTCGTGACCGACCGCCACCCGTCGTGCCGGGCGAAGGCCACGACGCCGTCGCCGGACTCCAGCCAGGTGAGCTCCTCGCCCCGCTGCAGCCGACGGCGGGCGTCCATCGCTGCCCGGTACAGCGTCAGGGTGGACGCGGGATCCCCGTCCTCCGCCTGAACCGACGACGCTCCGAAGTCCGCCGGCTGCGGCAGCAGCGGCGCGACGTCCCCGAAGCCGAACGACGGTCCGGAGGTCGTCCACGGGATCGGCACACGGCACCCGTCCCGGCCCTTGACGGTGTGTCCGGAGCGGAGCCACTTCGGGTCCTGCAGCTGGTCACGCGGGATCGCGGCGGCTTCGTGCAGGCCGAGTTCCTCGCCCTGGTAGACGTACGACGACCCGGGCAGCGCGAGCATCAGCAGGGTCGCGGCGCGGGCTCGGCGCAGGCCCCGCTCCCGGTCGAGCTCGGGCGTGGTGCCGTCCGTCAGCAGCCAGGCGTCGGTGTCGGTGTCGTCCGGCAGGCCGTACCGGCTGGCGTGCCGCACGACGTCGTGGTTCGACAGCACCCAGGTGCTCGACGCACCGGACTGCTCGGACGCCGCCAGGTTCCGCTCGATGATGCTCCGGAACGCAGCGGATTCGAACGGCGCCTCGAGCAGGTCGAAGTTGAACGCCTGCCCGAGTTCGGTGGGCCGGGCGTACAGGACGCGTCGCGGTGCCGGTGCCCAGGCCTCGGCGACGGCGGCCCGGGGCGGGTCGTACTCGTCGAGCACGGTGCGCCAGGACGCGAAGACCTCGTGCACCTCGTCGCGGTCGTACAGCGGGTCGGAGCCGTCGAGCGGCAGCGCGTGCTCGTTCGATGCGCGGTACGGCGTCGACAGGTCCTTCGCCAGGCCGTGTGCGACGTCGACCCGGAAGCCGTCGACCCCGCGGTCCGACCAGAAGCGCAGCGTGTCCTCGAATTCCGCACGGACCTCAGGGTTGGACCAGTCCAGGTCGGGCTGCTCGGGTGCGAAGAGGTGCAGGTACCACTGACCGTCCGCGACCCTGGTCCAGGCGCTCCCGCCGAAGTTCGACACCCAGTCGCTCGGCGGCAGTTCCCCGGCGGGACCGCTTCCGTCGCGGAACACGTACCGCGCCCGTTCCGGCGAGCCCGGCGCGGATGCGAGCGCCGCCCGGAACCACTCGTGCTCGTCCGAGGTGTGGTTCGGCACGATGTCCACGATCACCCGCAGCTCGTGCTCGTGCGCGGACCGGACCAGGGCGTCCAGGTCCGCCAGCGAGCCGAGTCGTGGATCGACCGCCCGGTAGTCGGCCACGTCGTACCCGCCGTCGGCGAGGGGCGACGGGAAGAACGGCGAGAGCCACAACGCGTCGACGCCGAGTGCCGCCAGGTAGGGCACGCGGCTGGTGATGCCCGCGACGTCGCCCAGGCCGTCGGCGTTCGAGTCCGCGAAGCTGCGTGGGTAGACCTGGTAGACGACGGCGTCGCGCCACCAGTCCGGGTTCGTCGTGCGGGGCGTACTGGCCGGCGTCCGAAGCGTGCTCACGTCGCCACCGTACCCATCGCCACCGTACCCAGCGGTCTGGGAATAGCACGTCGTACGCTCGGATTGGTTGTCGCAGACACCTTTCCGTCCCAGAACAACGTCTCGAACCAGAAGGATCACCATGACGAACGTCCTCGCACTCGTCGGCAGCCTCCGCGCCGACTCCATCAACCGCAAGCTCGCCGAGGCCGCGGCGCACCACGCGCCGGAGGGCATCGAGGTCACCACGTTCGACGGCATCGTCGACCTGCCGTTCTACAACGAGGACATCGACGGCGACACCCCGCCGGCCGCAGCCGTCGCCTTCCGCGACGCGATCGCCGCCGCGGACGCCGTCCTGCTCGTCACCCCCGAGTACAACGGCACGATCCCGGCCGTGCTGAAGAACGCCCTCGACTGGGCATCGCGTCCGTTCGGCGCCTCGCCGCTGTCCGGCAAGCCGCTCGCCGCCATCGGTTCCGCGTTCGGGCAGTACGGCGGCGTGTGGGCCCACGACGACGCCCGCAAGGTCGCCGGCATCGCCGGCGCGAAGGTCCTCGAGGACGTCAAGGTCGCGATCCCGCAGTCGGTCGTCCGCTTCGCGGAGACGCACCCGCGCGAGGACGCCGAGGTCACCTCGCTCGTCCAGGGCGCGCTGAGCGCACTCGCCGACGCCTCGACCGAGCAGGCCGCCGCGTAGCGCGACCGGGTGCGGTCGACCGCACCACAGGACGGACGGGAGGCCCGTGGCGACCCCGCCACGGGCCTCCCGTCCTGCATGCGGGAACGAAGCAGGCACACCCACAGGAAGTCGCTAGACGGCCTCCATACGAGACGGACTAGCCTGTGCCAATGGCAACGCAGGAGATCACCGAGGCGTCCGGGTACTGGTTCCCCGACGACGACGCGACCCAGCGCGGGGTCGCCGTGCTCAACGCCCTGCGTCGCTACCGGGCCGCCGAGACCGCGATGCGCCGCCGCACCCGCGACTCGATGGGCATGGGCGAGACCGACCTGCTCGCCGTGCGCTTCCTGCTGCAGTCGCAGCGCTCGGGCCGCAGCATCAGCCCGAAGGACCTCGCCGCCTACCTGAAGATCTCGTCGGCCTCGACCACGATCCTGATCGACCGCCTGGTGAAGTCGAACCACGTACGCCGCGACCCGCACCCCACCGACCGTCGAGCGCTCGTGATCACCCCGACGACCGAGACCGACGACGAGGTCCGCGCGACCCTCGGCATCATGCACCGCCGGATGATGTCGATCGCCGAGGGACTGCCAGCGGACGAGGCCCGCATCGTCGCGTCGTTCCTCGAGCAGATGCGCGGCGCCGTCGACCAGGTCGACCCGGCCCCCGCGCACTGAGTTCCGCCCCGCGGACGCCCCGGGGGACAGTGCGGTTCCGTGCGCACTGAGAGTGGTCTCGGTCGCACCGCGTAGACCGGAAGGGTCACCGACGCGAAAGGAGCCACCACCATGCACGCTTCGGACAAGATGGCCAAGAACCTCCAGGCGGTCCTCGTGGACCTCATCGACCTGCACCTCCAGGGCAAGCAGGCCCACTGGAACATCCTCGGCACGAACTTCCGCGACCTGCACCTGCAGCTCGACGAGATCGTCGATGCCGCACGCGAGTTCGCCGACGACACGGCAGAGCGCATGCGCGCCCTGTACGCCGTGCCGGACGGACGCTCGAGCACGGTCGCTGCGTCGAGCCACCTCGACCAGTTCCCCGAGGGCGAGATCACCACGCACGACGCGATCGACCAGGTGACGCTCCGCCTCTACCAGGCGACCGGCACCATGCGCGACGTCCACGACGAGGTCGACGACGAGGACCCGACGACCGCGGACCTGCTCCACGGCTTCATCGAGCGCCTCGAGCAGCTCGCGTGGATGGTCTCCGCCGAGAACCGCGCGCCGAGCACGCCGCTGGCCTCCGCCACGACGCCTGCCGTCGCCGACGCGTCGGCGCACGCCTAGGGGACCGAGTGGACCTCGGCATCCAGGGCAAGACCGCGCTCGTCTTCGGTGCCGACTCCGGCATCGGCTGGAACACGGCTCGCATCCTCCTGGCGGAGGGTGCGACCGTGGTCGTGAGTGACCTCGACCAGGCGCAGCTCGACAACAGCGCCGACCAGCTCGAGGCGCCGCTCGGCAAGCTGCACGCGTTCGCGGCCGACGTCACGAGCGCGGCGAGCCTGGCGGACCTGCACGGCAAGGTGCGGGACGCCGTCGGCGCGATCGACATCCTCGTGCAGTCCTCGGGCGTCACCGGCGCCCAGGGCCTGTTCCACGAGATCGACGAGCAGGGTTGGGCCGACACCATCGACGTCGACCTGATGGGTCCTGTCCGCATCACGCGCGAGTTCATCGGCGACCTGCGGCAGGGCGGTTGGGGCCGGATCGTGTACCTCGTGTCCGAGGACGCCTCGCAGCCCTACGACGACGAACTGCCCTACTGCGCCGCGAAGGCCGGGGTCCTGTCGTTCGCGAAGGGCCTGTCGCGCACCTACGCGCAGGAGGGCGTCCTCGTGAACACCGTCAGCCCCGCGTTCATCCACACGCCCATGACGGACGCGATGATGAACAAGCGGGCGAAGGAGACGAACCAGAGCTTCGACGACGCGATCACGAGTTTCCTCGACGAGGAACGTCCCTATATGGAGCTGAAGCGCCGCGGTGAGCCGGAAGAGGTCGCGAACGTCATCGCGTTCCTCTGCTCCGACCTCGCGAGCTTCGTCAACGGCTCCAACTACCGGGTCGACTCCGGCTCGGTCGCCACGATCTGACGCCGGGAGGCACCGTGACCGACTACCGATACCTCATCATCGGCGGCGGGATGGTCGCCGACGCCGCCGCCCGCGGTGTCCGCGAGCTCGACGCCGACGGCACGATCGGCATCCTCAGCGAGGACGTCGACCGGCCGTACGCCCGCCCGGCCCTGTCGAAGAAGCTGTGGACCGACCCGGACTTCAGCTGGGACGAGAAGGTCGACCTGCACACCGAGGAGACCGGGGCGTCGTTCGTCCTCGGCACCGCGGTGACGGGGATCGACCGTGCTGCGAAGACCGTGACCACGGCCGACGGCCAGACGCACGGCTACGAGCGGCTGCTCATCGCGACCGGCGGCAAGCCCCGCGGGTTGCCGGGCCTGGAGCCCTCGGACCGCGTGCTCGACTACCGCAGCGCCGACGACTACCGGAAGCTCCGCGAGCTCGCCGACGCCGGGGCGCACGTGGTCGTCGTCGGCGGCGGCTACATCGGCCAGGAGATCACCGCGGGGGTCGTGCAGAACGGTGCCCGCGTCACCCTGGTCGACCCCGACGACATCGTGGGCGGCCGGATGTTCCCGGACGACCTCGCGCGTGCGTTCCAACAGCGCTTCGTCGACGCCGGCGTGGACCTCCGACTCGGACGCCGGGTCGAGTCCGGCACGCAGACGGCCGACGGGGTCACGCTCACGCTCGACGACGGCTCCGTGCTCGAGGCGGACGCCGTGGTCGCCGGACTCGGCATCGAGCCCGCCACCCAGCTCGCCGCCGACGCCGGTCTCACCGTGCGCGACGGCATCGTGGTCTCGTCGACGCTGCTCACCGACGACGACTCGGTCTTCGCCGCCGGGGACGTCGCCGAGTACCCGGACCGGATCCTCGGGACCCGTCGGGTCGAACACGTCGACAACGCCCAGCAGCAGGGACGGCAGGCCGGCCGGAACCTCGCCGACGCCGACGAGACCTACGACCACACGCCGATGTTCTACTCCGACGTCTTCGACATGGGGTACGAAGCGGTGGGGCAGGTCTCCACGAAGCTCCGCACCGTCGAGGACTGGCAGGACCCGACCGTCACCGGTGTCGTCTACTACCTGGACGACGACGACACGGTGCGCGGCGTGCTGCTCTGGAACGTGTGGGACAAGACCGACGAGGCCCGCAAGGTGCTCGCCGAGGCGAACTCCCTGACGTCGGACATGCTGCCGGGCCGCATCACGGCCTGACCGGCGCACGGGTCGCCCTGGACGCGACCGACGGGAGGCCCGGTGCCGGTTCCGAGAACCGGCTCCGGGCCTCCTGTCCGTCGCGTGCAGTGCCCGGTGTCAGCGGTTCGGGTCGGCCTCGGGTGTGACGGCGTCGACGACCGCCTTGCGGTCGGCCGGGTCGACCGGCAGGTCGTCCCCGTCGGCCATCGCGACCGCGTGGGCGGACTTCGCCGCCTCGAGCGTCTCGTCGTCGTTCTTCGCCATGCCGACCAGTTCGACGAAGCGCGACTTCACGAGCATCCACGCTTCACTCGGACTCAGACGCGACAGGTCGGACGCCGTCGAGTCGTCGCGCACCCGCTGCAGCGAACCGACCCCGCGGTCCGGCAGCCGGTGGTCGACGTGTGCGACCGCAAGCCGCGCGACCGCGTCGGCCTGGGCGTGCATCACGGAGTGTGCGCCGTCGACGACCTCGCGCAGCACCGCGTAGGGGAACACCCGCGCGAGCCGTCGGATCCAGTCCCGCGGGACCATCGCGTCGTGCTCGCCGCGGACGATGAGGGTGCGCGCCTGCACGTGGGCCGCACGCTCCTCGATCGGGAAGGCGATCATCCGGGGCAGCACCTTCGAGAACCAGTGCCATCCGCACAGCACGTACGCCGTGATGCCGTGCCACCGGACCGCCGAGGGTTCGTGCAGGGTCGACCGCAGGAACCGGAACGCGGACTGGCGGACCGTGCGCGCGTGCGAGTCGACGACCGGGCTGATGAGCACGAGGTCCGAGATCTCCGGGTGACGCGCCGCGACCTCGGTCACGACCTGGGTGCCCATCGAGTGGCCGACCAGGACCGGGTCGACCAGGCCGAGGTCGTCGATGACCTTCTCGACGGCGTCGGCGTACCGCTCGATCGAGACCTTCCCGCGGAACCGGGGAACGCCCGCGAAGCCGGGCAGGTCGAGGGCGTGCACCGGGCCGTTCTCGTTGAGGTGCGGGGCGAGCCGCTCGTAGTAGGTGGCCGCGATGCCGAGGCCGGCGACGAGCAGGAAGGCGCGCTCCCCCGGCTCGCCGATCGAACTCACGCGGACGTACGTGCCGTCGACCGCGACCCGGTCCACCTCGACAGTGACGTCGGCGTTCTCGGCCTCCGCGAGTTCGCCGGCCGGGTCCGGGGTGGCTGCCGTGCGCTCGTCGTTCACGTGGGTCTCCTCGGGTCGGGCGAGCGCCCACGATACCCGCGGACCCCGACGCTGCGTGCGCTCCCGCCCGGTCAGCCGCTGAAGGTGTTCGCGGGGAACCCGTGCACCCGCGTCGGCACCGCCAGGATCGCCCCCGAGGACGGGTGCTGCTCGAGTTGCTCCTCGGTGAGGTTCTCCCGTGCCGAGGCGACGAACAGCGTCGACATGTCGGGGCCACCGAAGGCCACCGACGTCACGTTCGGGGTGGGCAGCTCCACGGTCTCGAGGTGCGACCCGTCGGGGCCGTACCGCTCCACCCGGCCGCCGCCGTAGATCGCACTCCAGGAGCAGCCCTCGTCGTCGCGGACCAGACCGTCGTGGGCGTGGCCGACGACGAACGGTTCGAGCTCGCCGAGTTCGCCGTGCGGGCCGTACGACCCGCGGTAGATCGTCGACACACTCGTGTCGGTGACGTACATCACGGTGCCGTCGTCCGACCACTCGAAGCCGTTGGTCACGCCGAAGCCGCCGCGGAGCAGTCGCGTCGCACCGTCCGCCTCGACCGAGTACAGCGCACCGTCCGGCTCGCCCGTCGTCAGGTTCATGCTGCCGACCAGGAACCGGCCGAACGGGTCGCACTTGCCCTCGTTGAACCGGAGCCCGGCCGTGGCGTGCTCGACGCGGGTGAGTTCACGCTCGACCACCCCGTGCTCGTCCGTCACGACGACGGTGTCCCCGAGCGCTGCGATGAAGCCGCCAGAGGCCCGCGGCTGGAAGCTCGCGAGCGGCGGCGGGAGCGGGACCGTCGACACCACGGTGCCGTCGGACTGCGCGGTGACGAGGGTGCCGAGGGTGATGTCGGTCCAACGGAGCAGCTGCGCCGACGGGTCCCACACGATGCTCTCGGCGAGGACCGCCCGGGCGTCGGAGAAGACGGTCACGGGCCCGGTCGTCGCGCTGGTGTTCATCGGACCGGTCTACCGGCGCCGGCTCCGTGCTCCCTCAGCCGGGCGCGCTGCCCACCAGTTCACGCGCTGGGCGACACCTCACGGGACCGCGGGCGCGTGGAGTGTCGCCTGGCACGAAAGTCCGCAGGCCCCGCTTCGATCAGAGGCGGGCGTACCTCGCGCGGAAGAAGCTGTAGACGCCGAAGGCGAGGAACCCGATGCCGATCGCGACCAGGACGAACACGCCACCGGGCATCGAGCGCACCGCGTCGAACGCCGCGTCGAGGCCCGTCGCCTGCTCCGGGTCGCTCCGCAGTCCGGCCACACCGATGAGCACACCGACGATGACCACGGCGATGCCCTTGCCGACGTACCCGACGACCCCGAGCACCGTGACCACCCGGTCGAGCGTCCCGGACGGTCGGGTGATCTGCTTCCGGAACGTCCGCCGGCACCCGATCACCACGAGCCCGATGCCGACCGCGACCGCGATCGCGCCGGCGAGGAGCAGCACGAACACCCCGCCGGGCGTCGCGAGGGTCTTCGCCGCGGCACTCTGCGACGAGCTGCTGGAACTCGACCCGGCGCCGAGGGCGTACGACGCCGACGAGTACGCGATGATGCCGTAGACCACGGCCTTCGCGACGTCCTTCGCCCGGGCGAGCCACCCACGCGTGCTGTCCGACCGGCCGCCGACGACGGCCTCGACGATCAGCCGCACGGTGAGTGCTGCCGTGCCGATCGCGATCAGCCAGAGCAGGAAGACCCCGCCCGGCACGGCAGCGATCTGCTGCAGTGCTCCGGACTGGTCCGTCTCACCGCCGGAGGACGCGTTGCCGATGCCGAGCAGGATCGCGAGGTACCCGATCAGCAGGTGGACGATGCCGCTGCCGACGAAGCCGGCGCGAGCGGTCAGCTCGAACCAGCGGCTGTCCGCCGCTCGTCGGACCTGTCGTCCGGTCTCCCGTGCTGCGTGCTCTGCTGTGTCGCTCATCCGGTCAAGCGTGCCCGACGCGGGCCGGTCTGTCCGGGCCGCGCCGGGCAGTGGACGCGGACCGACGTCGGACGGGCGGCGCGGGGGCGGGCTGCACCCGCGCCTCCCGTCAGTCGCCCTTCACGTTGACGACCTGCCGCAGCGTGTGCCGGACCGACACGAGGTCCGACGCGTCCGCCATGACCTGGTCGATCGGCTTGTACGCGCCCGGGATCTCGTCGAGGAACGCATCGGTGTCGCGGTACTCGATGCCGACCATCGCCTCCCGCAGCTGGTCGTGGGTGAAGGTCCGCCGTGCCGCGCTCCGCGAGAACAGCCGGCCGGCTCCGTGCGGCGACGACTCGAGCGACGGCTTGTTGCCGAGGCCCTCGACGACGTACGACGCCGTGCCCATGGACCCGGGGATCAGGCCGGCCTGACCTGCCGTCGCCTGGATCGCGCCCTTGCGGGACACCCACACGGACTTCCCCCAGTGCGTCTCGCGCTGCGTGAAGTTGTGGTGGCAGTTGATCCGCTCCTGCTCGTCGACGGGGGTACCGACGACCTCGGACAGCTGCCGCACGACGCGGTCCATCATCTCCTCGCGGTTGAGCAGGGCGAAGTGCTGTGCCCACCGCAGCTCGGCGATGTACCGGTCGAACTCCGGCGTGCCCTCGACCAGGTAGGCGAGGTCGGGGTCCGCCAGCTGGATCCACCAGCGCTCCATCAGCCGCTTGGCGACCGTGATGTGCCGCTGCGCGATCTTGTTGCCGACGCCCCGCGATCCGGAGTGCAGGAAGAGCCAGACCCGGTCCTGCTCGTCGAGGGAGACCTCGATGAAGTGGTTCCCGGAGCCGAGCGTGCCGAGCTGGTTGCGCCAGCCGCCGTGCGCCTGTGCGGGGTCGAACCCGGCGGCGTCGGCCATCGCCTCGAGCTCGGCGATCCGCGGCTCGGCGGTCGCGACGATCTTGCGGTTCGACGCACCCGCCGACAGCGGGATCGCGCGCTCGATCTGCTCGCGCAGCTCCTGCAGGTCGTCGGGCAGGTCGGCCTCGGTGAACTGGGTCCGGACCGCGATCATGCCGCAGCCGATGTCGACGCCGACGGCCGCCGGCATGACCGCGCCGAGGGTCGGGATGACGGAACCGACGGTGGCGCCGAGGCCGAGGTGGGCGTCCGGCATCAGGGCCAGGTGCGGGAACACGAACGGCATGCGTGCGGTCGTGCGGGCCTGCTGCTCGGTGTTGTCCTCGAGCATCGAGGCCCAACTCAGCAGCCGGTCGTTGATCTTCTTCATTGCTTCGTCTCGCTTTCAGGACGGTCGTCTGGACGGTCGTCTGGACGGTCTTCGATGACGGTCCGGGACGGTGTCCGGCCTGCGCTCCGGGCGACGTCGAGCGCGACGTGGCGAGGATGAGCAGGACGACGAACGCCCCGGGCCGGGTGGGCACGGGGCGTCGTGGGACGTTCCGTGCCTACGCGGGATAGCGGAGGGACCACTGCTGCTGCGGTTCGGGCAGCACGGCGGTCGCGTCGAGCTGGAGCTCGACGCGTTCCTCGTTGTGCTGCACGGCGCGCATGCGCGGTCCTTCCGGTGTGCCCGGGACGGGCGTTCCTGCCGGCGGCGTTGGTGCCGCTGGCGTTTCTGCCGGCGGCGTTGGTGCCGCTGGCGTTCCGGCCGTTGGGCAGGAGAGCGACAGTAGTGCGACACGCCCGGGATGCGCAACTCACCCGGGCGTGTCGCGGTCGTCCACAGTCGGGAGGTCCGTCCCGCGTCCTCCACAGCGGGGTACGTCCGCCTGATGGTCGCGCCCCGGGCGCGGGCAGTCTGGGTGCATGACGGAGCGCACCGAAGACACCCTCGACGCGGTCGACACCCACGCACGCACCGACGGCTACGCCCCGCTCCGCACCTACGGAGCGATCGGCGACGGTCGGACCGTCGCGCTCATCGCCCGCGACGGACAGATCGACTGGCTGCCGATCCCCTCGATGGACTCACCGCCCGTGTTCGCGGAGATCCTCGACGCCGAACACGGCGGCCACGTGGCGCTCCGCCCGGTGGACCGATCGGCCGAGGTCACCCGCGAGTACCTGCCCGGCACCAACGTGCTCGTCACCACGTGGACGACACCGTCCGGGCGGGCGACGGTGACGGACGCGATGGTCACCGGGGTCGCCGGTCGCCTGCCGTGGGCCGAGGTCGCGCGCTGTGTCCAGGGGGTCAACGGGTCCGTGGAGTTCGAGTGGGCCGTCGTGCCCGGCACCCTGCTGGGGACCGCTGAGCCGAAGCGCCTCGACACCGCGAACGGCGCCGTCATCGGCATCGACGGCATCACGATCGCGATCGTCGAGCAGGGGTTCGACCCGGTGGACGACGACCGCCCGCGCTTCTCCGGCCGGTTCACCACCGGCGACGGATCGAAGCACATCCTGACCATCGTGGGCACGCACGACGAGCCGATCTTCATGCCGCGGCCGGAGAGTGCACTCGCCGCGATGGACCGCACGATCGACAACTGGGCGACCTGGTCGGAGGAGTTCTCCTACGACGGCCCCTGGGCCGAAGCGGTGCAGCGCAGCGCCCTCGCCCTGAAGCTGCTCATCTTCTCGCCGACCGGTGCGATCGCGGCGGCGCCGACCACGAGCCTGCCCGAGGACCGAAACGGCGGCAAGAACTGGGACTACCGGTTCGCCTGGGTGCGCGACCTGTCGTACACCGTGCACGCCCTGACCCGGTTCGGCCTGCGCGAAGAGACCCACGCGGCGGTGTCGTGGGTGATGCGCACCATCGCCGAGCACGACGAGGACATGCCGATCTTCTACGAGCTGGACGGCACGAAGAGCGACGACGTCGAGGAGCGCGACGTCCCCGGGTGGAACGGCATCGGCCCGGTCACGGTGGGCAACCGCGCCGGCGACCAGCTGCAGCTCGGGGTCTGGGGTGACGTCTTCGAGATCCTGCGCCAGTACGTGAACGCCGGCAACGTCCTGGACCGGAAGACCGCGGCCGTCCTGCAGCAACTCGCCGACGACGCCTGCCACCGGTGGGAGGAACCGGACTCGGGCATGTGGGAGCTCGAGGACACCCAGCACTACGTCACGAGCAAGATCGGCTGCTGGCAGGCCCTCGACGCCGCGGTGGACCTCCACGATGCCGGCATGATCGACGGGCCGCGCGCCAAGTGGGTCGAGAACCGCGAACTGATCACGCAGTGGGTCGCGGAACACGGCTGGGACGAGGAACGCGGTCACTACGTGATGTACCCGGGTTCGGACGCGCTCGACACGTCGATCCTGCTGCACGCGATGAGCTCCTTCGACCGCGGCCCACGCATGGCGTCGACCATCCGGGCGATCGAGGAGCAGCTGCAGCGCGGACCGCTGGTGTACCGCTACTCGGGCATCGAGGACGAGGAGTCGCCCTTCGTCGCGTGCTCGTTCTGGCTCGCTGCCGCGATGGCCTGCACGGGCCGGATCGACGACGCGCGGACCCTGATGGACGAGATGGTCGGCCAGGCGAACGACGTCGGGCTGTTCAGCGAGATGATCAGCGAGGACGGCTCGTTCATGGGCAACCTCCCCCAGGGACTGTCGCACCTGGCGCTCATCCAGGCAGCGCTGACCATCGAGGAACTGACTGGCGAGGACGACCGCTCGGAGTGATCATGGAGGGGTCATGAACGACGTCGATGCACGGATGGACCGGCTCCGCAGGGCCGCTCGCTACCGCTACCAGCAGCTGGTCGACAGTGAGATCGAGCGGGGGTCGCTCGACCCGGACGAGGTGCGTGAGGAACGCCGGCTGCTGAAGGCGGCGGACGTCGCCGCGCATGCTCGGGCGCAGATCGAGGAGGCCGAGCGCCGCGGCGTCTTCGAGGGCAATCCGTACCACGGCAAGCCCCTGCCCGGGAACGACGGGCAGCACGACCCGGACTGGTGGATCCGCTCCAAGATCGAACGCGAGGACATCCGCGGTATCGCTCCTCCCGCTCTCGCACTCCGCACCGAGGACGCGGAACTCGACGACGCCCTCGACGCACTGTCGACAGAGGCCGACGTGCGCGATGTCCTGGTGGACTTCAACGCCCGGGTGAAGGAAGCCCGACGTCAGCTGCTCGGTGGGCCGCCGGTCGTGACGCCGCTGCGGGACGTCGACGACGAGTTGGTCGCCTGGCATGCCCGCCGGGAGGCCCGACTCGCGTCCGCCGCGGCGGCTGCGGCTGCTCTGACGGCCGCGTCTGACGACCGTCGCCGCCGGTGGTGGCGCCGGCGTCACTGAACGTGGTGAAGGGCCGTCCCGGTTGCCCGGGGCGGCCCTTCACGTGTGGTGCGTGTGGTGCGGGGTGTTACTTGATCTGTGCGGTGATGGTGGCGGTGCCGACGAGGAGGCCGCGCTTGACGGCGTCGGTGCCGAAGGTCTTGTTCAGCAGGCCGGCGGCGTCTTCGGAGACGTGGACGGTGGTGCCGGTCAGGATGGCGTTGTCGCCCTCGAGCTGGAGGGGCTTGAGGGAACCGCCCCAGAGCTCGAACAGGAACGCGTTGGACGCGGCGACCTTGCCGTTGACCAGGACGTCACCGTAGAGCTTGGAGGAGCCCGGGTTCACGACGAAGTTCTCGAGCGTGACGGTGGTGTCGCCGGCCTTCAGCGTGAGGCCGGAGTCGTCGTGGTTGAGCAGGCCCTGCACGTAGGGCTTGTAGTTGCCGTCCGGCGACCAGTACGTGACCGAACCGGCGGTGATCGGGAACGACACCGACCCGTCCGCCAGGGTCGCATCTCCGGAGACGCCGGGGGTGAGCTTGAGGGCGGTGAGGGCGTCGGTGAAGCCGGAGTCGAGCTTCACGGCGGTGGAACCACCGAGGACCTCGGGGACCGAGGCGACCGGTGCGGGGATCTTCGACGACGACGACGAGACCGTGTGGATCGCCGGGGTCGAGGCCTGGGCGGAGGAGATGCCGAACGCGGCACCGCCGAGCACGAGGGCGCCGGTCGTGGCGAGGGTGATGGAGGTCTTCAGGCTCTTGCGCATGGTGATCGTTTCCTTTGCTGTGTGGGCACCCCGGCCGACGGCCGACGTATGCTCCTGTGCGTACGCTGAACAACGGCCATGTCTGACCGGAGAGCGCCCTGGGCTTTTGCCCTGTGCAACTCATTCGGTGCACCCCCGCGATCGGTTTGGAACGGGTTTCCTGAGGTTCACGGGGCCGGCATTTCGTAGCGTGGGGGCATGGCTCCTGCACAGCTCTCCACCACCGACCGACTCCGGGCGGTCGACGCCTGGTGGCGTGCCGCCAACTACCTGACGGTCGGGCAGATCTACCTGCTGGACAACCCGCTGTTGGGGCGGCCGATCGAGCCCGACGACATCAAGCCCCGGCTGCTCGGACACTGGGGCACCTCGCCCGCCCTCAACCTCGTGTACGCGCACTGCAACGCGCTGATCGCCGAGACCGGACGCGAGTTCCTGTACGTCTGCGGCCCGGGCCACGGCGGCCCGGCGATGAACGCGAACGCCTGGCTCGACGGCACGTGGGGCGAGCTGTACGCGGACGACGATCTGCAGCGCTTCTTCCGGCAGTTCTCGTTCCCCGGCGGGATCCCGTCGCACGCGGCACCGGAGACACCCGGGTCCATCAACGAGGGCGGCGAACTCGGCTACTCCCTCGCCCACGCGTACGGAGCGGCCCTGGACAACCCCGACCTGGTGGTCGCGTGCGTCGTCGGCGACGGCGAGGCGGAGACCGGCCCGCTCGCGGGGTCGTGGCAGGCACACACCTTCCTCGACCCGGTGTCCGACGGTGCCGTGCTCCCGATCCTCAACCTCAACGGGTGGAAGATCGCGAACCCCACCGTCCTCGCCCGGATTCCAGGCGAGGACCTGACCGCCTACTTCCGTGGCCTCGGCTACGAGCCGATCGTGGTGGACTCGAAGCGGGTCGACGACGACCCGTACGCCGTGCACGCCCTGTTCGACGGTGCTCTGCGTCGAGCGCTCGCATCGATCGACGACATCCAGGCGGCAGCTCGGGCGCAGGCCGAACGTGCGGCTGCCGGGCAGCCCGCCGGCGCCGCCGACCTGCGCCCGCGCTGGCCGATGATCATCCTCCGCAGTCCGAAGGGGTGGACCGGGCCGAAGGAGGTCGACGGCCAGCAGATCGAGGGGACGTTCCGCGCCCACCAGGTGCCGCTGTCCGAGGTCCGCGAGAACTCCGCACACCGCACCCAACTCGAGGAGTGGATGCGGTCCTACCGACCCGAGGAGCTCTTCGACGCGAACGGGAACCCCGTCGGGATCATGACGACGATCCGTCCCACCGGCGACGACCGGATGAGCGCCACTCCCCACGCCAACGGCGGGCGCATCCGGACGGCCCTCGACCGGCCCGCGCTCGACGCGTACGGGGTCCCCGCCGGCTCGACGGCCTCGGCCACCGGCACGCTCGGCCCGTGGCTGGCAGCGCTGATCACGAAGAACCCGTCGTCGTTCCGGCTCTTCGGCCCGGACGAGACGATCTCGAACAAGCTCGACGCCGTCTTCGACGTCACCTCGCGCGTGTGGCGTGCACAACGGGCGGTCGGCGACGAGCACCTCGCTGCCCGTGGACGCGTGACCGAGGTGCTGTCCGAGCATCTGCTGGAGGGCATGCTCGAGGGTTACGTCCTCTCCGGCCGGCACGGGCTCCTGAACACCTACGAGGCGTTCGCCCACATCATCGACTCGATGGTCGGGCAGTACGCCAAGTGGCTCGAGTCCTCGACCGACATCGAATGGCGTGCGCCCGTGTCGAACCTGTCGATCCTGCTGTCGTCGCACGTCTGGCGGCAGGACCACAACGGGTTCTCCCACCAGGACCCCGGGTTCCTCGACGTCGTCGCGTCCAAGCAGCAGGACCTGGTCCGGATCAAGCTGCCCGCCGACGCCAACACGCTGCTCGCCGTCGCGGCACACGCCTTCGAGACCACCGACCGCATCGAGGTGATCGTCGCCGGGAAGCACCCCGAGCCCGTCTTCCTGTCCCTCGAGGACGCCGTCGCCCACGCGGACGCAGGTCTCGGGGTCTGGGACTGGGCCGGTACCGAGCAGTCCGTCGGTCGCGTCGACGTCGTCCTCGCCTGCGCCGGGGACGTCCCCACGGTCGAGGCGGTCGCCGCCGCGGACATCATCCGGCAGCACGCTCCCGGGGTCGGCGTCCGGGTCGTCAACGTCGTCGACCTGCTCGCCCTCGGCGATCCCCGGAAGCACGAGCACCCGATCCCAGACGAGCGGTACGACGAGCTCTTCCTGCCCGGGACCCCGACGGTGTTCGCGTTCCACGGGTACCCGTCGCTCGTGCACCAGCTGACCTACCGTCGCAACGGGCACGACGACCTGCACGTGCATGGCTTCCTGGAGCAGGGCACGACGACGTCGCCGTTCGACATGCTCATGCGGAACGAGATGGACCGCTTCGCGCTGGCGCACGACGCCCTGACACGGGTCGACGCCGGTGCACACGCCGAGTTGCTCGACCGGCTGTCCGCCGCACGGGACGCGGCCCGCGAGTACGCCTACTCACGGGGCGAGGACCACCCGTCCGTCGACGGGTGGGAGTTCTCGGGGTGGCCGCAGGACCCGTCTGCCTGATCCCTCCTGCACAGGCCGGGAGGCCCGGATCACCGTCCACAGGACCGGTCACGCCCGCCGCGTGGCCGGTCCTGTGGCGTCAGGGTGGTCCACATGGATGTCGCGTTGACGAGTGCGGTCGTGTCGGTGGTCGGGGCTCTCGTGGCCGTCGGCGCGTTGGTCGTGTCGGTCGTCGACGGGCGGGCCGGGCGGCGAAATACCGAGTTCTTGGGGCACCGGGATCTCTGGTGGCAGCGTTGGTCGTGGGTCGCCGACCGCGCGACCTCGGACGACCGCTGGGTCCGCCAGGCACTCGATGACCTGAAGACAGCGACGAACGAAGGGATGAACGATGATCTCGAAGCTCAGTGACCGGGACTTCAAGTACTGGCTGGACGGACGTGAGCTCACCACGCCAGCGCTGCTCGCCGATCCGCACTACGGCCCCATGATGCGGGCGAAGGGCGCCGAGGAGGAGCTCCGCCAGGCACGGATCGAGTGGCGCGAACGGCAGGAGCGCGCCCGCGCGCGGAAGCTCAAGTACGAGGCGTCCTTCGGTGAGAGCTGAACCGACGCCCTGCGAGCCTGCCACGCTGAGACCGTGACCGACCTCGTCATCCCAGCCCCGAGCCTCCCGACCGTCCCCACGACCACGGGCGCACGCTTCCCCGTCCGACGCGTCTTCTGCGTCGGTCGGAACTACGCGGCGCACGCACGCGAGATGGGTCACGACCCAGATCGCGAGCCGCCGTTCTTCTTCACCAAGCCGGCGGACGCCGTCATCGTCGACGACGCGGACACCCCGTACCCGCCGCAGACGGCGCAGCTCGAGCACGAGGTCGAACTGGTCGTCGCGATCGGCACCGGCGGCGCGGACATCGGCGTCGACGACGCGCTCAGCCACGTCTGGGGCTACGCGGTGGGCATCGACCTCACCCGACGCGATCTCCAGGCCGAGGCCAAGCGCCTCGGTCGGCCCTGGGACACGGCGAAGGGGTTCGACGCCTCGGCACCGATCGGCGCGATCGTCC
Organism: Curtobacterium sp. PhB128; assembly: GCF_004340725.1. Lineage (NCBI taxonomy): Bacteria > Bacillati > Actinomycetota > Actinomycetes > Micrococcales > Microbacteriaceae > Curtobacterium > Curtobacterium sp. PhB128. The sequence goes on along the minus strand of NZ_SLUR01000009.1, from coordinate 16,809 downwards.
CGGCGCAGGGCATCGACCCGACGGCTGGTGTGATCGAGCTCGCCGTCGACGGCGAACGACGGCAGGTCGGTGACCTGGCGGAGCAGATCTGGTCGGTGGCAGAGACGATCGCGGCGCTGTCGCGGTCGGTGACGCTCGCCCCCGGGGACCTGCTCATGACGGGGACGCCCGAGGGGGTCGGGGCCCTGCAACGCGGACAACTCGTCGTCGGCACGATCGCCGGCATCGGCACGGTCCGCACCTGCATCGTCTGACCGGCGTTTCCGCAGTGTGACGCGCCGCTGGGAGGGCTCGCAGACACGCCGGGTATCCCTGGTGCGACGCCAGGTGGGGATCGCGGCGTCGCACACACGGGGCAGGACCATCGCGGCGGGCGTCTGCAGCTGCTCCGGGATGACGGAGGTACGGCCGTGATGGAACACGATCTGCTGGCGACGTCGTGGACGTGGGCGGGCGACGAGCCCATCAGAGAACGCGTCCACGCGGTCGGTGCCGCCGGGTTCGCCGGGCTCTCGTTGTCGCTCGACGACCTGCACGAGGTGCGTGCGACGACAGGCTTCGCCGAACTCCGCCGCATGCTCGACGGTGCGGGGATCGTCTGGGTCCAGTTGGGGCCGCTCGACCGCTGGTGGACGTGCACGAGCCGGACCGACGACGCCGCCGCCGACCGCGGGGTGGTCCTCGAGGCCGCCGCGGCGCTCCGCGCCTGGCAGGTGATCGCTCGTGCCGACACGACGTTGCCCGGCGCTTCACCGATCACGATGGCCGACGACTGGACCGTGCTGGCCGACCAGGCCGCGGCCGTCGGCGCGCAGCTCGTCCTCGAACCCGAGCCGTGGTCGAACCTGCCGACGATCGAACGGGCCTCGCGGTTCGTCGCGGCGGCGGGTCACCCGAACGGCGGGCTGCTGCTCGACGCGATGCACACCCTGCGGGGCGGGTCCACGTTGGCGTCGATCCGCCAGGCGGTCGCGCCCGCGACGCTCGCGGCGGTCGAACTGAGCGACGGGCTCCTGCACACCCCGGCCGGCATGACCCTGTCCGAAGAAGCCCGCGAGGCACGGTACCTGCCCGGAGCGGGCGCGTGGGACCTGCCGGGGCTCGTGCGCACCGTCCGGGAGCTCGGCTTCGACGAGCCGTGGGGCGTCGAGGTCCGGACCCCCGGCCACCGGGCGATGCCGATCGGCGACGCCCTGCGGACGGCCGCTGCGGCGACGCGCGCCGTGCTCGATGCGGCGGACGCGTACGGCGCACCGGCCGCGCCGGCGATGCCCTCGTCACCGGCTCCGACCTCAGCGGTCGACTTCGAACCGCCTCACCCGAGGACCGATCCGCGGGGCAGGGCACACTGGGGATCGCACCGTCAGGCCGGACGCCGGGACGCCGACACAGGCACGCCCGCGTAGCCTCCTGGAGCATGAGCGAGCAGACTGCACACGACGACGACCTCCTCCGCCGCTCGCAGGAGTCCATCGACGAGGCCAAGGCCGCTGCGGCCGAGGTGTCCGAGCCCGGCGAGGACGAGCTCGTCGACGAGGACCTCCCCGTCGCGGACGACGCCGAGCCGTCGGACGGACCGGCACCGGCCGCCTGACGCTCAGTCGATCTCGACGACGCGGACGGTGACGTCGGAGGGCGCTGCCCCGAGGGCGTGGCGCGCTGCGGTCACGACGGCGTCACGCACGGCCCGGACGACCGTGATCGTCGGCACGGCCCGGTCGGTCGTGACGACCACGCGGATCCGCGCCCCGTCCGGGCGGTCCTGCACGAGCACGGCCCCACCGTCCCGCGGGATCTCGAGCACGGAGCGGACGTCGCGGACGAGCGTGGCGAGCCCGGGTCCGGGCGGCAGGACCGACCGGACGCCCGGCACCGCGAGGACGACGGAGGTGAGTTCGCGGGAGAGCACCCGGACGTCCGCGGTCACGGTGCGCCCCCGACCACGACGTCGGCGACGCGGACGACGACACTGCGGATCCGGAACGGTGCGTGCGCGCCGAGCACCGACGTGATGTGCGCCCGGAGCGCCTCGGCACGGTCCGACACCGATGCCTCGAGCGTGGCCACGATGGTGACGTCGACGTCCACGGCACCGCCGGGGACCCCGACGTCCCCGCTGAACCGGGTCCGCCGGACGACGACACCGGGCACGTCGTCACCGAGGGTGCGGACGAGTCCGCGCAGAGCCCCCTCGGTCACGACCAGGTGCGCGGCCGGATCGTCGTCGGGGACCGGGATGTCCCGTCCGGCGTGGGCGGTCGTCCGGATGGACGCGAGCACCGAGCTGATCCAGCGCTCGTCGCCGTCCGCCGATGCCTCGGTGTCGAGCAGGTCCCGTGATGCCACCCGCAGGGCCTGCAGCCGCTCGAGTGCGGCGACGGCTTCGGGGTCACCCTCGATGTCCGCCCGGACAGGAGTCCGGTCGGCGTCGAGGTAGTCGGAGAGTTCATCCAGCGTGAAGGCACCGTGACGGTCGTCGACGTCGTCGGTCATCGCCACCCCTCCATCTGTTCGAGCACGTGTCGCCGCGCACGTGCGAGCAGCCCGCGGACGGTCGGCGCGGGCAACCCGGTCGCCTCGGCGATCTCGGCGTAGGGCGCCCCACCCACCTCGCGCATCACCCAGACGGCGCGCTGTGCATCCGGGAGTGCCTGCACGATACGCGCGAGTTCCCGCACCTGCATCCGGGTGGCGACCACCTCGTCGACGGGTCGTTCGTCCGGGGCGTCGACCATCGCTTCGAGGTCGGCGTGCGGGTGCCGCCCGCGGAGCCGGTCGAGGGCCTTGTTGGCCGCGATCCGGAAGAGCCAGTTGCGCACCCGCTCCGGGTCCTCGACCCGGTCGATGCGCTGCCAGGCCTGCAGTGCGGCTTCCTGGACGGCGTCGTCGGCCTCGCCGTCGCCGTACCCGAGGATCCGAGCCGCGTAGGCCCGCATGTGCGGTCCGTACCGACGGATCAGCACCCCGAACGCGGCCGTGTCGCCGTCGGCGCTGCGCTCGACGAGCGAGGCGTCGGACAACGCCGCGAGGGCTTCGTCGCTGGACAGGAGCAGCTCCTCTTCGCGGATCTCGGATTCTCGTGTGACGAATCGGGTGTTCGTCACGTCCTTAGTACGTGCCTACCAGGTACGCCTCCGCGCGCCTGGTGCGAGCGCGCCGTGGCCGGCCATCCCTGAAGGGTCGGTCACGGTGCTTCGACGGCGGCCCGTGCGCTCCCTGATCCGGTGCACGGGCCGTCTTCTCCCCCGCCCCGGCGGCTACTCGTCGGTCTCGTCGGCGAGGAAGTCCGCGTAGGTCGCTTCGGTGTCGGTCACCACGGCCCCCGGATCGACCGGGATCCGTGCGGCACGATCCCCGTTGATCGCGACGCGTTCCTCGGCCGTGTACGGCGGCAGGTACTTGCTCGAGCTCATCCCCAGGCCCTTTCGTCCCGGCGAACGTAACAGTCGGCGGCGGACCGGCGGCCGGACGGGTGGAAACGTCCCCCGCCCGGGCGCCGGACGGGGGACGGAATTTCGCCACGGGCGGACCCCATGCGCACGCATCAGCGCGTTCGCGAGCTGGCACAGGGCGGCCGGTCCGGCGAGCAGGTCAGTGCTCGCGCACCACGTCCTCGGGGTCCTTGTCCGGCCGCCAGCCCCGCCAGGACGGCTGCCGCAGGCGTCCGTCACCGGTCCACTCGGCGAACTCGACCTCGCCCACCCGCTTCGGCGTCACCCAGTGCGCGTCCCGTGCGTCGATCCGGGGCACGTCGACGAACGGCGAGGTCTTCCGGTCGAGCGGTCGCAGCGCTGCGGCGATCTCGTCGAGGTCGCGGTCACGGAACCCGGTGCCGACCTTGCCGACGTACTCGAGACCGTCCGGACCGGGCACGCCGAGCAACAACGAGCCGATCCCGCCCGCTCGACGACCACTGCCCGGCTTCCACCCACCGACCACGACTTCCTGCGTGGCGTGGTGCTTCAGCTTCAGCCAGGCCTCGGACCGCCTGCCCTCGGCGTACTTCGAGCTGCGCTTCTTCGCGACGACCCCTTCGAGGCCCTGCTCCTGCGACGACGCCATCACGCCGTCGAGGTCACCCTGCGAGGCCGGCGGCACGTCGATCGCCCCGCCGGGCTCGACGACCGTCTCGAGCGCTTGCCGCCGGGCGTCGTACGCCAGGCGGGTGAGTTCGTGCCCGTCGGCCTCGAGCACGTCGAAGAGCAAGAACCGCACGGGAGTCGTCTGCTGCGCCGCCCGCACCTCGCGCGCCTTCGTCAGGCCCATCCGGTTCTGCAGGAGCTGGAAGCTCGGGCGCCCCCGGTCGTCGAACGCGACGATCTCGCCGTCGAAGACGCCGTCGACCCCGGCACGGTCGCCGAGTTCCTGGAGTTCCGGGTACTGCTCCGTCAGGTCGTTGTCGTTCCGGCTCCGCAGCGTGACCGAGCCGTCCCGGACGGTGGCGAGCGCACGGACGCCGTCCCACTTCATCTCGAACGCCCAGTCGGCCGGGTCCAGCCGGGGTGCGTCCTTCGCCAGGGTGGCCTGCATGGTCCGTCGGTCCCCTGGAGCGGTGTCCGCGGGGCTGGCTCCGCTGATGCGCCGCTGTCCGTCTCGGTGCGCGGCAGAGGGACGGGAGGCCCGCCCCGCGTCCGTCGCGCCGCCGGCGTCCGCCAGCCGGTCGGGTTGCTCCTTCGTGCGGTGGATGAGCCAGTTCTTCTCGTCGCCCGCCCCGCCCCGGCCGCGGGTGTGCAGGAGCGCCAGTCGGCGAGCGCCGCCGGTCCGACCGTGCAGGGTGACGATGACCTCTTCGCCCTCGCGCCACTTCTCGAGCTCGTAGGTGCCGTCGTCCCAGAGCGTGACCGTGCCGCCGCCGTACTCGTCCTTCGGGATCGTGCCCTCGAACGCGCCGTACTCGAGCGGGTGATCCTCGGTCTGCACGGCCAGGTGGTTCTTGCCCGGGTCGGTCGGTTCGCCCTTGGGCAATGCCCAGCTCACCAGCACACCGTCGTGCTCCAGCCGGAAGTCGTAGTGGTCGCGGGTGGCGTGGTGCTCCTGGATCACGAACGTCGGGGTGCCGTCCTTCCGGACCGTGGGGGCTCCTTCGGGCACCGGCTCCGGCGTCTTCGAGGCGTCGCGCTTCGCGCGGTAGGCGGTGAGCCGGTCGCGAGCCGGCTGCTCGGCCTCGTTCGCACGCTCGGTCCGGTCGCTGTCCCAGTGACCGTGGTCGTCGCGCCCGACGGCAAGCGAGGCGGAGGCGACCGGGTGCAGGTGGTCCCCGTGCGCCTGCAGGCGTTCGAGGACCTCGTCCAACGTGAGCTGCGCGAGCCCGCGTTCCTCGAGTTCCTTCCAGGTGCGGGGTGCTGCGACCGTCGGCCGCTCGCGGCCGCGCAGCGAGTACGGCGCGATCGTCGTCTTGTTGCCGTTGTTCTGCGACCAGTCGACGAACACCTTGCCCGTCCGCTCGGCCCGGCTCATCGACGACAGCACCAGGTCGGGCAGGTCGTGCTCGAGCGCCTTCGCGAGTTCGTGCGCGACGTCGGAGACGTTCGCCGTGGTCGACCGGCCGTCGAGGGCGGCGTAGAGGTGGATCCCCTTCGAACCGGAGGTCACCGGGTACGGGTCGAGCCCCATGCCGTGCAGGATCTCGCGTGCCGCGACCGCCACCTCGACGCACTCGGGCAGGCCGACGCCCTCGCCGGGGTCCAGGTCGAGCACGAGCCGGTCCGGGTTCTGCTGCCCACCGCGCGGGCCGAACCGCCACTGCGGCACGTGCAGCTCCAGCGCGGCCTGCTGCGCCATCCACACGAGGGTCGGCAGGTCGTCGACGATCGGGTACTCGTTGTCGTGCTCGGAGTGGTGGATGGTGTGGTGGCGGACCCAGTCGGGCGCGGAGTCCGGCAGGTTCTTCTCGAAGAAGACCTTGCCGTCGACGCCGTTCGCCCACCGCTTCCGGGTCACCGGGCGGTCCTTGACGTGCGGGATCATCCACGGCGCCACACGCTCGTAGTACTCGATCACCCGCCCCTTGGTCGTGCCGGTCTCGGGGTAGAGCACCTTGTCCGTGTTCGTCAGCGCCAGTCGCCGATCGCCGACCAGGACGACGGTCTTGCGGGCCGCCGGACTCACAGCGCCACCCCGGTCGCTCCCGCCACCGTCAGGGTCGTGCCCGAGGTGTACGACGACTCCGGCCCCGCCAGGTACACGTAGGCGCTGCCGAGCTCGACGGGCTGCGCCGGCCGGCCGAAGGGGGTGTCCTGGCCGTACCGTGCGATCTCGTCGCCCGGGTAGCTGATCGGCTGCAGTGGCGTCCACACGGGCCCGGGCACCACGGTGTTCGCTCTGATGCCCTTCGCCGCGAGCTGCCGCGCGAGGCCGTTGGTGTACGTGATGATCGCGGCCTTCGTCGCCGCGTAGTCGATCATGCGGTCCTGCGGTTGGTACGCGGACACCGAACTCGTCGTCACGATCGCGCTGCCCGGCGCCATGTGCGGCACGGCTGCCCGGACCAGCCAGAACAGCGAGTAGAGGTTGACCTTCATCGTGCGGTCGAAGTCCTCGGTCGACTGCTCGGTGACGTCCTCGTGCACCAGCTGGTGTCCGGCGACCAGGACGAGGGCGTCCAGCCCGCCGAGGTCGCGCACCGCCGTCCGGACGAGTTCGTCGCAGAAGCCCTCGTCCGTCAGGTCACCGGGCAGCATCACGGCGTTGCGACCGAGGTCGGCGATGACGTCACGGACCTCGGTCAGGTCGTCGATCTCCTCGGGCAGGGAGTTCAGTGCGACGTCTGCCCCTTCCTTCGCCATCGCGATCGCCGCGGCTCGGCCGATGCCGGAGTCGGCACCCGTGACGAGCACGCGGTACCCCCGCATGCGCCCCGTGCCGAGGTAGGAGACCTCGCCGTGGTCGGGCGGCGGGTCCATCGCACTGGCCAGCCCGGACCCCTGCTGCGTCTGCGCGGGGAACGGCGGCCTGGCGAACTGCGAGCGCGGGTCCTGCTTGTCGAGCTGGCTCATGCGCCCATCGTGCTCGCGTCGACCGGTCGACGGTCCAGCGAACCCGGATCTGTGGAGAACCCGTCGGCTGCGGGCACTCCCGTGCGGACACGGGCATCATGTGCGCATGAGGTCGATCTGGAAGGGTTCCATCGCGTTCGGGCTCGTCAACGTGCCCATCAAGGTGTACGCGGCCACCGAGACCCACGACGTGTCCCTGCACCAGGTCCACGACGAGGACAAGGGCCGCATCCGCTACAAGCGCGTCTGCGAGTTCGGCCACGAGGTCGAGTACGCCGACATCCAGCGTGCCTACGACGACGGCGACAAGACCGTGGTGCTGACCGCGGACGACTTCAAGCAGCTCCCCGAGGAGCAGTCGCACGAGGTCGAGGTGCTCGAGTTCGTGCCCGTCGATCAGGTCGACCCGATGATGTTCGAGAAGACGTACTACCTCGAGCCGGACTCGCGCTCGCCGAAGGCCTACGTGCTGCTGCGCGAGACCCTGGCGAAGACCGACCGGCTCGCGATCGTGCAGTTCACGCTGCGCCAGAAGACCCGGCTCGGCGTGCTGCGCGTCCACGACGACGTCATCCTGCTGCAGGGGCTGCTGTGGGGCGACGAGGTCCGAGCCGCCGACTTCACGGCGCTGGACTCGTCGGTGAAGGTCAGCGCGAACGAGCTGAAGATGTCCTCGTCGCTCGTCGAGAGCATGTCGACGGACTTCGATCCCGACCGCTACACCGACTCCTACCAAGAGGAACTGCAGCAGCTCATCGACGCCAAGCTCGACGCCGGTGACGACATCGACACCGAGAAGACGTTCGGCGCGAAGGAGGACGAGGACGACGAGGGCGAGGGCGGTGACGTCCTCGACCTGATGGCCGCCCTGCGTGCGTCCGTGGACAAGAAGCGGACAGGAGGCTCGGGGTCGCGTTCGGCGTCCAGCTCGCGTTCGTCGTCGGGTTCCGACTCGAGCGCGTCCGGCTCGACGAAGAAGGCGCCGGCCGCGAAGGCGCCTGCAAAGAAGACTGCGCCCGCCAAGGCCACCGAGAAGGCCCCCGCGAAGAAGACCCCCGCAAAGAAGGCACCCGCGAAGAAACCCGTGGCCAAGAAGGCCCCCGCCGAGAAGAAGCAGGCGAGCTAGGCCTCTTCACTGCGGCGCAGTTTGGTGTGATCCGGGGTGTGATCCGGGATGTGAGTGGTAAGTTGCAAGCATGCGCACCACAGAGCTCCAGGCATTCGAACGCTCGATCCGCGCTGACCTCCCGGAGATCGTGGGTGACCTCCGCTCGGTTCTCGGCTCCAAGCTGGTCGCGTACATCGCGGGGGTGAACGAGACCCGAGCGGTGCAGCAATGGTCCGAAGCCGGGGGCCGACGGCCATCAAGCGTCGTCGAGCAGCGGCTGAAGCTCACGTTCCGCGTGGCCGAGTTCATCGCCGGGGTCGACGGAGAACGCGTTGCCCAAGCCTGGTTCCAGGGACTCAATCCGCGACTCGACGACGCTTCCCCGGCGCGGACCCTGCGCGAGGGCGACCTGGACGAAGTCGGCCCGAGGGTCTTGGACGCGGCCCGAGCGTTCGTGGCGAACGGCTGATGAAGCTCGAGGGCGACCTCGTCGCCTGCCGCCCCGACGGACCGGTGTGGCGCGTCGGTCGGAAGCCGACGCCGTGGGGTTGGTCCGATTGGAAGTGGGCAGACGGGGGAGTGTTCCCTGGCCGATGGGATTCGCCGAACGGAACCTACCGGACGAGTTACGCGGGTTCCTCGCCGTTCGCGTCCCTCGTCGAGGTACTCGCACAGTTCCGCCCGGACCCTCAGGTCATCGACGCAATGGCGGAGATCATCGAAGACGAAGTCGATGCGCTCTACCCGACGGGCGAAGCCGGTGTCGTACCGTCGACGTGGTTCCGAGAGCGGCTCCTCGCCCGCGCGGCGCTTTCCGGAGTGTTCTGCGACGTCGGCGCAGCTGCGACCGTGGCACAGCTCCGTCCGGAGTTCCTCGAGTCCGCGCAGCGGCTGGGGCTCGCGGAGTGAAACCAGTGTTCGACGGAGTGCGGTTCCTTTCCCGGCACGGGTCCGACCTCGAGCTCTGGACGGTGTTCGAGCGATCGGACGACGGGGACCGGAGCCGGTTGCTCCACGACGTCACAGCGGAACCGCTCCGAACGCACGATCCTGCAGTGATTGCGGCGATGCAGCTCCACGGCCTGTCAGCAGAGGACTGACCTCCTCGACGACACGAGCCGGTAACACGCGTCCGCGACACTGGACCCATGACTCCACAAGAGCCAGGGAGCCTGCAGTCGTCACCCGAGACCGCCGGCCCGCCCGTCACCGTGTCCATCACCCGCCTGGTCGAACCCGATCGCATCCCCGAGGTCACCCACTGGGTGCAGTCCGGCGTGAACCTCGCCAACCGCTACCCGGGGTTCCTCGGCTCCGGGTGGGTGCGGTCGAGGGCGCAGTCCCGCGAGTGGCACATGCTCTACCGCTTCGCCGATCACGACTCGCTGGCCACGTGGGAGAACTCCGACGACCGGCTCCGCTGGCTCGACCTCGGTCGCGACCTGGTCGTGGAGTCCCGCGTCGAGAAGCGCACCGGTATCGAGGGCTGGTTCGACGTCCCGCAGGACGCCCCTGCATCGAGCGCTCCCCCGCGGTGGAAGCAGGCGGTGAGCATCTTGCTCGGCTTCTTCCCGGTGAACCTGGCGTTCACGATCGTCGTCGGGCTGCTCGTGCCGTCGTTCGCGGGACTCGCAGCGCTGCCGCGGGTGCTCATCACGACGCTCGTGCTCACACCGATCATGACGTTCTGGGTGCTGCCCTTCGTGACGAAGCTGATCCGTCCGTGGCTGCTCGCTCCGCCGAGGTCCGAGCGGGCTTAACCGACGACCCCGAGCGGCACGGACCCACCGTGGCCGAGGGCGTCCCATCCGATCTGCAGCATGTGCGGCCGGGCCTCGGCGGCGGAGGCCTCGGTCTCGTACGTCAGCGCGAGCATCACGATCGCACCGAACGCCCCGGAGACCCGCGCCCGCCGGTCCAGCGGGGTGGCCGTGGCGTCGGCCATGTCGATGCCGAACACGTCGAGGAGCGTCGCGGCGACCGGTTCGAGCCGGACGCCGACGTCGTCCCCGCGCCGCAGGGTGAACGCCGCGAGGGCGAGTTCCGCCCACCCCGGCCGGGCGAGTGCGAGGTCGGCGATCCCCGCGAGCGCTGCGGCGTCGCGGGACTCCCCCGCGGGGGCGTCGGAGGCAGCTGCCCGGATCGCCTCGGTCTGCACGGCGCACTGCGCGAGCGCGGCCTCGACGAGCAGCTCCTTGCTCGTGAACCGGGCGAGGATGCCCGCCTTCGAGTAGCCGGCCTGGTCGGCGACGGCCTGCACGGCGGTGTCCTTGATGCCGCGGCGGGCGATGAGTCCGGCGGTGATGTCCAGGACGTCCCCGTTGATCTCCTCGGCAGAGGGCCGAGCACGGCGCGCGGAGCGGGTCATGCGCGGACCGCCGCGGCTCGTGCCGCCCGCCGCCGGGTCCCCGCGACCAGCAGGGTGATCCCGGTCATGAGCTCCCACGCGACGATCGTGTACACGGACGCACGCTCCCACACGCCGTCGGGGAGCACGTCGATCACCGTCGACGACGAGTCCACGACGAGCATCACGAGGGAGACGAGGCCGACGATCCCGAGCACGACGCTCGCGATCCGGTAGGCCGCCGGTGCCCGCAGCGCCCGGGACCCGATGCCGACGGTGATCGCCACGAGGTTGCCGGTCGTGATCGCTGCCGCGGCGCCGAGCACGTGGAACACGATGGTGCCGCCGTCGGTGCTCGTCTGGCTGCCGTGGAACGAGCCGACCAGGACCATCCCGACCAGGTGGACCACGGCGAGGACCGCGGTCGCCACCCGCGCACGGCGGGACGCGGCACGGAACACCACGACGGCGAGCACCGCTGCGATCCCGAACAGGACGCCTTGCCCGATGAACGTCGTGTTCATGAGCGCGTGCAGCGGTGAGTCGATCCCCCGCCCCTGGAACGCGCCAACGTCGGGGACCCCGAGGTCGGAGATGTAGTTCGTCGCGTAGCTGTAGCCGGGGAACGCCGACGCCGAGACGGCTTCGCCGACGAGCCATCCGACTCCCGCGACCGTCCAGAGTGCACCGGGGACGAGCGCACGGGGTGTGTCCGTTTTGGTCATGTACTGACCATAACGGTCACTACTGGGAGTTGCCCAGCACCGACAGCTGGTCGAGCCGCTCGAGGATCACGCCCTCGCGGAGCGCCCACGGGCAGATCTCCAGCGCCGGCAGGTCGAAGATGTCGAGGCAGGCCTCGGCCACGAGCGCACCCGGCACCACCTGGTGCGCCCGGCTCGCCGACACCCCGGGCAGCGTCGCGAGTTCGTCGACCGACATCGTCAGCAGCGCGGGCAGCTTCGACCGGAGCACGTCACCGTCGAGCGCCCGCGGCACGAGCGGACCGGCACCCGAGGGCGCCGCCCCGCAGATCCGCGCGATCGACCGGAAGGTCTTCGAGGTCGCCACGGCACGGTCCGGCCGACCGGCGCGGAGCAACTTGCCGGCATCGCGGGCGATCTCCACCCGGATCTCGTGCCGGATGCGGCGGACGTCCTCCTCGGTGGGGGTCCCCGCGGCGAAGTAGGACCGGGCCAGGCGGGCGGCGCCGATCGGCATCGACCACGCGACGTCCGGCGCCTCGTCGGCGCCCCCGGCGATCTCGAGTGACCCACCGCCGATGTCGAACACCGCGAGCCGTCCGGCCGACCACCCGAACCACCGCCGGACCGCCAGGAACGTCAGTCGTGCCTCGTCGCCGCCGGACAGGACGGCCAGTTCGACCCCGGTCGAGGCCTCGACGTGGGCGAGCACCTCGTCGGAGTTCACCGCGTCGCGCACGGCCGAGGTCGCGAACGCGAGCATGTCCTCGCAGCCACGTTCCTCGGCGACGCGGACGGCGTCCGCGACGAACCGCGTCAGCGCGTCGACGCCCTCGGGCGTCACCGCCCCGGCGTCGTCGAGGTGCTCGGCCAACCGCAGTGGCTGCTTGAACGAGGACGCCGGCAGCGGCGCGGCGCCGCCGTGGGCGTCCACCACGAGCAGGTGGCCGGTGTTGGACCCGATGTCGAGGACTCCCACGCGCATGCCACAACGCTAGCTGCCTGGAGGCCCGCCCTACGCCCGCAGGAACGCCTCGAGTTCCGCCGTGGTCGGGTACGAGGCCTGCGCGCCCGCCTTCGTCGCGGCGTACGCCCCGACCCCCACCGCGAACCGTGCGGCGTCGACGAGGGAGTCCCCCGCCGCCAGCCGCAGGGCCACCGAACCCATGAAGGCGTCGCCGCAGCCCGTCGTGTCCACCGGCTCGACCCGGACGGCGTCGATCGACACCGGGTCCGCCTCACCGTCGTGCACGAGGCAGCCCGAGCCGCCGCGGGTGACGATCGAGCGCGCGACACCGTGCTCGCCGAGCGACTCGGCCTCGTGCTCGTTGACGAGCAGGACGTCGGTCAGCTCGAGCAGCTCGGCAGGGACGTCGCCGAAGGGCGACAGGTTCGTCAGCACCGTGACCCCGGCGGCGTGCGCTGCCCGGGCTGCGGCGAGGACGACGTCGATCGAGACCTCGAGGCAGAGGCCGAGCACGCCGGCGTCGTCGAAGGCGTCGGCGGGCACGTCGTCCGGCGTCAGCGTGCCGTTGGCGCCGGCGGAGATCACGATGGTGTTCTCCCCCGCGGCGTCGACCGTGATGACGGCGGTGCCGGTGGCCACGCCCTCCCGGACGGCGACGTGCGTCGTGTCCGCACCCGCAGCCGCGACGGAGTCGCGGAGCAGCGCACCGTTCCCGTCGTCGCCGACCGCACCGATCATGCGGACCGTGCCCCCGAGCCTCCCGGCAGCCACCGCCTGGTTGGCGGACTTGCCACCCGGCAGGATCGCCAGGTCGGACCCGTGCAGGGTCTCACCGGGCTTCGGGAACCGCTCGGTCCGGACCACCAGGTCCGCGTTGAGCGATCCGACGATCACGATGGTCTGGGTCAACGGACGGTCTCCTTCTGCGGCGCGACGGACGTGGTCTCGGCGCTCTCCGGGCGGGGGATGAGGAACGAGATCGCGAGCGCGGCGGTCGTGATCACGGCACCGAGCAGCATGCCACCCGAGTACCCGGCGGTGCCCGCGGACCCGCCGACCCCGAGCGCGATCTGCAGCGCCGGCAGGACGGCGAAGCTGACCCCGGCACCGAGGTTGAACGCACCGGCGTTCAGACCGGGCAGGAAGCCGGGGTTCGACTCCGGCGAGAGCACGATGCCCAGGCCGTTCAGGATGATGTTCGCGATGCCGGCGTACGTGATGCCGATCAGGACGGTCGCGGTGACCAGGACCGGCAGCGAGTGCACGCCCACCAGTGCCATCAGGACCGTCGAGACGATGCTGCCGATCAGGCCGAAGCGGAGCACGGCGCGGTAGCCGATGGTCGGCGCGAGGCGTCCGGCGAACGGACCGACGATCCAGCCGACCAGCGCGTACGGGGTGAGGAACACCAGCGAGGCGAGGTCGGGCTCCATGCCGAAGCCGGCGTCGCCGTTCTGCGCGAGCGACGTGACGAGACCGTTGACGACCGCGAAGACGCCCGTCATGGTCAGGAACGTCGTCGCGAGGAGCGCCCACGTGGCACGGCGCTTGAGGAACCGGGTCTCGACGAGCGGCTCCTTCACGCGTGACTCGACCGCCCAGAACACCGCGAAGGCGGCGAGCGCGACGACGACGCCGCCGATCACCAGTGCCGGGTTGGCGGCGCCGAGCTTGCCGGCCTCGTTGAACGCGGTGAGCAGTGCGCCGACGCTCACCACCAGGGGGACGACACCGATCCAGTCCATCCGGGTGCCGGCGGACGGCTTCGACTCCACACCCCACACGGCGACGAGCGCCAGCGCGATGACGGTGACGACGGCGATGACCCAGAAGATCCCGCGGAACCCGAAGTTCGTGGCGATCCAGCCACCGGCCAGGGCGTCCACGCCGGCGATGCCGCCGTTCACGGCGGTGAGCAGACCGAGCGCGGCGCCGTAGCGCTTCGGGTCGGCGATCTCGTTGCGCAGGACGAGCAGGCAGATCGGGACGACCGGACCGGTGACACCCTGGATGATCCGGCCGGCGAACAGCATCGGCACGTTCACGGCGAGTGCGGCCACGATGCTGCCGACGAGCATCACGGCGAGCATGCCGATCAGGACGCGCTTGCGCCCGACGATGTCGGACAGGCGCGGCAGGAACAGCGAGAACAGTGCCGCGAGCGTGAAGTACAGGGTCTGCGAGAGCCCGATCGTGGCGTCGTCGGTCTTGAGCTCGCGCGCCATCGTGACCAGCGCGGGGCTGAGCATGCTCGCGTTGAGCTGGAACGCGATGCACGCTGCGAGGAGCGCCGCGGTGAGGGCGCCGATCGACTTCTTCGTCGATGTGGTGGTCATGGTGCTCAGATCTCCGAGGTCGTGGTGGTGGTCGTGGCGGCGCACGGGGTCCAGCCGGTGTCAGGGGTCTCGCCGATGCGCTCGAGGGCGTCGACGACCAGGTCCCAGAACCGTTCGTGGTCGAGCTCCATGGCCGCGCTCGTCCGGCAGTCCTCCGGCGCGGGCGCACGGAAGTCGGCGACGGTCATGCCCAGCGTCAGGGTGCCCTGGGTCTCGATGTGGATCGGGACCTTCACGGCGCGGACGATGGTCGGGTCGATGACGTAGGCGACGGCGCAGGGGTCGTGCACCGGCGGGGAGTCGAAGCCCTGCGCGTCCTTGTAGGTCTGGCCGAAGAAGTCGAGCAGCTCGCCGACGAACGCGGCGGGGGCGGTGCCGACGGCGGCGATGCGTGCGGCGACCTCGGGGGTGGCGAGAGCCTGGTGCGTCAGGTCGAGTCCGACCATGACGACGTCCCAGCCGGCGTCGAAGACGATCGACGCGGCCTCGGGGTCGATGACGATGTTGAACTCGGCGACGGGGCTCCAGTTGCCGACGTGCACGCCGCCGCCCATGAGCACGACCTGCTTGACGCGCTCGACGATGCGGGGTTCCTTGCGGGCCGCGAGGGCGATGTTCGTCAGGCCGCCGGTCGGTACCAGCGTGACGGTGCCGGGCTCGTGCGCCATGACCGTCTCGATGATCAGGTCGACGGCGTGCCGCTGGTCGAGCTCGAACGAGGGCTCGGGCAGCATCGGCCCGTCGAGGCCGCTCTCGCCGTGGATGTCCGGCGCGACCTCGATCTGGCGCAGGAGCGGGCGGTCGGCACCCGCGGCGAACGGCACCCCGGTGATGCCGGCGATGCGCGCGACGGCGAGGGCGTTGCGGGTGACCTTCGGCAGCGTCTGGTTGCCGACGACGGTGGTGACGGCCAGGAGCTCGATGTCCGGGTTGCCGTGGGCCAGCAGGATGGCGACGGCGTCGTCGTGGCCGGGGTCGCAGTCGAGGATGATCTTCGCGGGCTGGGTCGCACTGGGCACGCTGGGCGCTCCACTTCTTCGGGGAATCGAGGGGTCTGTGCTCGACGCGGTGGGGATCCGCGGTCCGACAGATCGTCGTCGCGCAGCGCGTCAAGCGTTTGACATCGAAACACGTCAAGCGTTTGACGTCAAGTCGTCGAGGCGTCCTCGGTAGCATCGACCCGTGCCTTCATCCGTCGCCCCGGGCCGCCGTGTGACCGCTGCCATGGTGGCCGAGCGCGCCGGCACGAGCATCGCCACGGTCTCCCTGGTCGTCAACGGCAAGGACCGCGGCCGGGTCTCCGTCCCCATCGCCACGCGGGTGCGCGACGCCGTCGACGAGCTCGGCTACGTCGTCGACCACGCCGCGAGCTCCCTGGCGCGCGGCAGCGGCGACCTGGTCGTCCTCATCGCCCCTGACCTGTCGAACCCCTTCTTCGCCGAGGTCATCCGCGGCGTGCGCGACACCATCGGCGACCGGTTCCAGCTCGTGCTGTCGGTCACCGAGCGCGGCGCGCAGCCCCTGGCAGCCGACGTCCGCCGCTTCGAACGGCTCCGTCCGGCGGGCATCCTCGTCGACGCCCCGGCCGCGGGCGAGTCGATGTCGGCGAGCGTGCCCGTGGTGCTCCTCGACGCCCCCGGTGGTGCCGAGGCCGTCAACTACGACCTCTCCCCCGGCGTCCACGACCTCGTCGCGCACCTGCACGAACAGGGGCACCGCCGCGTCGGGTACCTCGACGGGACCTCGCGTGCGACGACGTTCGGGGTCCGACGCGACCTCCTCGAGCAGGAGTGCGCCGCCGCCGGCATCACCGTGTCCGAGGTCACCGCCCGCGCCGACCTCACCGTGGACGCCGCTGCCTCGGCCACCGAGCACGTCATCGAGGCCTGGCAGGACGACGACGTCACCGCGGTCGTCGCCGCGGCGGACACCCTGGCCTACGGCGTCCTGCGCGTCGCCGGGTCACTGGGCATCGCGGTTCCCGAGGAGCTCGCGGTCGCCGGCTTCGACGACCTGCCGTCGTCGTCGGTCACGGCCCCCGCCCTGACGAGCGTCGCCCTGCCCGGTGCCGACCTCGGGCGCGCGGCCGCGGAACGGCTGCTCGCGACGCTCGACGGCACCGCGGCCGAGCCGGCAGCGCTCCCCACGCGCCTGGTCCGCCGCGCGAGCACCGGCGCGTAGCGCCGCTCCTGCCCGCGGAAGCGACACTCCTCGCTGAGGCAGCCCCCTCACCCCCGCGAAAGCGACAGTGTGCCGCCTTGGGTTCAAGGGGTGGTTGCAACACCTTGAGTGGTGAGGTGTTGGTGTGGGTCGTTGGCACACGCGTGAGGACAAGCGACGGTTCTGGGCTGC
>NZ_SLUR01000008.1:0-197940 GCF_004340725.1 Curtobacterium sp. PhB128 | reverse complement strand
CAAACGCCTCGACGCCATGACGCCGAGAGAAGCTCTCGACGAGCTACTCTCGGCGTCACTGACAGGCGGTGTTGCACCGACCACTTGAATCCACCCGCGGAATGTTCGCGGACATCTGTCGCTTTCGCGCCCGAGACGCGCGTGACGGCGGACGGGAGGCCCGTGGCGGGATCGCCACGGGCCTCCCGTCCGGCTCCTGGTCGCGCTGGGCGACGGGGCGCTACGCGCGCGACGGCAGCAGGTGGATGGCCTCCATCGCGAGCTCTGCCGCGATCGGGTCCTTCGCCAGGACGGCAGCCTTGAGGTTCTCGAGTTCGGGCAGGATCACCGCGGCCGGGATGAGCTCGGCGAGTTCGGGGACCCGGAGCTTGAAGGACAGCCCGTCGGTGGTCGACCGGCAGAGCTGCACGAGCGACGGGTTGCCGCAGGCGTCCGCCCACTGCGAGTAGATGTCGGCGCCGTTGCGGGCGACCTGGTCCTGCTCGTCGGCGCCGACCCGCGCGATGACGTCGTCGAGCATCTTCACGATCTTCTTGCGCTGCGGCTCGGTGAAGTTGGGCACCGCGAGGCGCACGACGCCCCCGTAGATGACGCCGAGCGTGCGGTAGGCGTCGAGGAGCTCGTCCTTCGTCGGGGCCGCCACGCGGGTGTAGCGGTTCGGTGCCATCTCGATCAGGCCGGCGCGGGCGAGTTCCGCGAGCGCCTCGCGGATCGGGGTGCGGGAG
The DNA here is from genome assembly GCF_004340725.1 of Curtobacterium sp. PhB128. NCBI lineage: Bacteria > Bacillati > Actinomycetota > Actinomycetes > Micrococcales > Microbacteriaceae > Curtobacterium > Curtobacterium sp. PhB128. The sequence goes on along the minus strand of NZ_SLUR01000008.1, from coordinate 197,215 downwards.
ACGCCGAGCCACGCGATCAGGTCGTCGTCGTTGAGTCGCTCGCCGGGCTCCAGCGTGCCGTCCATGATCGCGTCGCGGATCTTGTCCTGCACGGTGTCACGGAGGAGTTTGCGCTCGGCGGCGGGCTGCGTCGAAGGAACTGGCATGCACCCAGCGTGTCACATGTGATGGTTCGCGCGCGAGAGGCGCGACGGCCACCAGGCGCGCCGACCGAGGTCGTACGCGATCGCCGGCACGAGCAGCGAACGGACGACGATCGTGTCGAGCAGGACGCCGAACGCCACGACGAACGCGATCTGCACGAGGAACAGGATCGGGATGACGCCGAGGGCCGCGAACGTCGCCGCGAGCACCACCCCCGCCGAGGTGATCACCCCGCCGGTGACCCCGAGTCCGCGCAGGACCCCCTCGTGCGGACCGTGCCGCAGCGCCTCTTCCCGCACCCGCGTCATGAGGAAGATGTTGTAGTCCACCCCGAGCGCGACGAGGAACACGAACGAGTACAGCGGCACGCTCGGGTCCGCACCGGGGAAGTGGAACACGTGGTCGAACACGAGCGCTCCGACGCCGAGTGCGGCGGCGAACGACACGATCACGCTGCCGATGAGCACGAGCGGGGCGACGACGCTGCGGAGCAGGAGCATCAGGATGAGCAGGATCACGACCAGCACCACGGGGATGATCAGCGTGCGGTCGCGGATCCCGGTGTCGTTCGTGTCGACGGCCGTCGCGGTGACGCCGCCGACGATCGCGCCGGGATCGACCTGTTCGACGGCGGTGCGGAGGTCGCGGACCGTCTGCTCGGCGGCGTCCGAGTCGGCCGGGTCGGTCAACGTGGCCTCGAGCAGCACGTCGCCGCGCGACACCGTCGGAGTGGCGGCGCCGTTCGAGGGCGAGTCGCCCGTCACGGGCACCGTGCCGGACGGGGCGTCCTTCGCGGCGGCGACGACCCCGTCGACGCCGTCGACCCCCGTGACGGCGTCGACGAGTGCGTCGAGGTCGCGTTCCGACCCGATGACCTGCGCCGGGCTGCCGGAGCCACCGGGGAAGTGGTCGGCCAGGACGTCCTGCCCGTCGCGTGCCTGCGAGGCCCCGATGACCAGGTCGCTCTGCGGGACCCCGTCGGCCTTGAGCCCGACCAGGCCCGTGCCCATCGCGAGCAGCCCGACCGTGCAGACGATCCACACCACCCGGGAACGCTTGGCGACGAGCCGACCGACGCGAGCCCAGATGCCGCGCGCGTCCGGACCGGTGAGCACCGGGTGGGCGCTGCCGTACGCGGGACGGAGCGGCCAGAACGCGGCGCGACGGAACGCGAGCAGCAGGGCGGGCAGCAGCGACAGGGCGGCGAGCAGGCTGAACGCGATGCCGATCGCGGCGACGGGACCGAGCGCCTTGTTCGAGTTGAGGTCGGAGAGCAGCAGGCAGAGCACGCCCACGATGACGGTGCCGCCCGAGGCCAGGATCGGCTCGAGACTCCCCCGCAGGGCCGCCTTCGTCGCACCCCAGCCGGTGCGGTGGTCGCGCAGCGCCTCGCGGAAGCGCGCCGTGTAGAGCAGGGCGTAGTCCGTCGCGGCGCCGATCACCAGGATCGACAGGATCCCCTGCACCTGGCCGTTGACGGTGACGATGTCGGCCTTGGCGAGCCACCACACCACGAGGATCGAGGCGCACAGGGCGAACGTCGCGGTGCCGAGCACGAGGATCGGCAGCAGCGGTGACCGGTAGACGATGATCAGGATCACGAAGACCGCGGCGAGCGCCACCCCGAGCAGCAGGCCGTCGATGCCGGCGAACGCCTCGGTCAGGTCGGCGGTGAACCCGGCCGGTCCGGTGACGTACCCGCTGACGCCGCTCGGCAGGGCGTCGTCGACGTCGGCGCGGATCGCCTCGACCGCGTCACCGGTGTCGGCTGCCGTGGTGAGGGTCGCGACGATCTCGACCGCGTCGCCGTCCTCGCTCGGGATCACCGGGCTGACGGCTTCGACGTCGTCGCGGTCACCGAGCTGGGTCGCGAGGTCCTTCGCCGCGCTCAGGTCGGAGGACGACATGCCGCCGTCGCGCTCGAGCACGATGATCGCGGGTGCGCCCGACTCCTGCCGGAACTCCGACGAGCGCTCCTGCACCTTCGTGGCGTCGGCCGACGCCGGCAGGAACGAGGTCTGGTCGTTCGTCGACACCTCGGAGATCTTGCCGAAGTACGGACCGCCGACGGAGGCGATCGCGAGCCAGACCACGATGACGAGCGCGGGGAGGACGATGCGGAGGAAGCGGGACACGACGGTGAGCGTACACCGATCGTCAGCATGCTGATTACTAGACGGCTGCGACGCCGGTTGCGACGCCGACTGCGACGCCGACCGCGACAGCTGGCGACCGTAGACTGCGCCCATGGACGACACGACCGAGCAGTGGCCCCTCGGCCGGCTGTTGTCGGCCGCGGCACGCTCGGTCGAGCGGGACTGGGATGAACGCCTCCGCGCCATCGGGCTGCCGCACGCAGCCCTCATCGCGGTCGACATCCTGATCCGCACGGGCCCCACCGGTGCCGACACGATCGCCCGCACGGCACGGGTGCAACCGCAGACGATGTCACGGACCCTCGAGCGCATGGAGCGGGACGGCCTGGTCGAGCGCACCCCGCACCCCGACGACCGACGCCGGCGCCTCGTGACCGTGACCGATCACGGACGCCGAGCGTGGGAGACCGCTCGACACATCGAGCGCGAGGTCCTGCCGGACGACCCGGCACTGCGGACGGCACTCACGGAACTGCTCGGGAAGTCACGGCAACCGAACAACTGAAACGCTGTACCTGAAATACCAGATGCGGTACGATGGGTCGGTCGGTGGCACGCCGACGCGAACCCGTTGGAGTCCCGCATGTCCGAACGACGGGCGGCCCGCCTGGCCGCCGACACCGCCACCCGAAGCGGACGCCACCCGCGGCGCCGACGCCCGCTCCTCGTCGCACTGCTCGCGACGGTCGGCTCGCTGGTCGGCATCGCCACCGTGATCGCCGTCGTCGCGAGCATCTTCGTCGGCGGCCTGGCGCGCAGCTTCGACGCCCGCCACGACACGATCGCGAACCCGTTCCCGAGCGGGACCCGACCCGCTGCGTCCGGCGGCGAGAACATCCTGCTCATCGGGTCCGACTCACGAGCTGCACGCGGACCGGACGGCAAGCCATCCGAGGCCGGTGGCCGTTCGGACACCCTGATGCTCGCGCACGTCCCGGCCGACCGGCAGGCCGTGTACCTGATGTCGATCATGCGTGACTCGTGGGTCGACGTGCCGGGTCACGGGAGCGCCAAGATCAACGCCGCGTACGCGTGGGGCGGCGTCCCGCTCACCGTGCAGACCGTCGAGCAGCTGCTCGACGTCCGCATCGACCACGTCGCCGAGATCGACTTCACCGGGTTCAAGGACATGACCGACGCCCTCGGCGGTGTCACGGTCGACTCCGGGCAGGCGTTCGCCGCAGGCAAGCACGAGTTCGTCGCCGGCGCGAACCGGCTCGACGGCGACGCCGCACTCGCGTTCGTGCGCGAGCGGTACTCGTTCGCCGACGCGGACCACACCCGCGTGCTGAACCAGCAGGCGTTCATGCGCGGGGTCGTCGGCGGGCTGCTCTCCCGCGGCACGATCACGAACCCCGGGCGTATCCAGGACTTCGTGACCGCGACGAGCGAGCACCTGGCGGTCGATGCCGGACTGACCTTCCCGACCCTCGTCGGCCTCGGATGGTCGCTGCGCGACGTCCAGACCGACGACCTCAAGACGTTCACGGTGCCGACTGCGGGGTCCGGAACCTCGCCGGACGGGCAGTCCTACGTCACGCTCAACGACCTGGCGGTCGGCTCGCTGTCACAGGCGCTGCGGTCCGACGACGTCGCCGGTTGGCTGGCCGACAACCGGCAGTAGCGCCCGCAGGCTCCCACCACCGGTCACGCACGACGACGCCCCGCGACCGAGGTCGCGGGGCGTCGACGTGTTCGTCCGGTGGAACGATCAGGCGGGGAGCTGCAGCTCCTGGCCCGAGTAGATGAGGTTCGCGTCGTCGATGGTCGACGTGTTCGCGGCCCACAGCTTGTTCCAGCCACCGTCGATCTTGAGCTTGGTGGCGATGGTGTCGAGCGTGTCGCCCGAGGCGATCGTGTACGTCTTGCCGCTCGTCTTCACGGCGGCGGGCTTGCTCGGCGTGGTGGCTGCCGGGGCGGCCTCCTGCGCGGGTGCCGGAGCAGGAGCCGGGGTGCTCGGCGCGGCCTGCTCCGGGGCAGCGGGGGCCGGTGCGGCCTGCTGCGTCGGGGCCGGAGCAGCGGGGGCTGCCGGAGCCGGAGCAGCGGCGGCCGGTGCGGCACCGCTCGTGCCGCTCAGTCCGAGCTGGGCCGAGCAGGCAGGCCAGGCGCCCCAGCCCTGCGTGGCGAGGACACGCTCGGCGACGGCGATCTGGGCCTCGCGGCTCGCGCCGGCGGGGCTGCCGACGCCACCGTTGGCCTGCCAGGTGCCGAGGTTGAACTGCAGGCCGCCGTAGTAGCCGTTGCCGGTGTTGATGGCCCAGTTGCCGCCGGACTCGCACTGCGCGAGGGCGTCCCAGGTCGAGCCGGACGCAGCGTTCGCGGGGGTTGCCGCGAGGCCGACACCGGTCGCGGCGATGCCGGCGAACGCGAGGCCGCCGACGATGGTGCGGGTACGGGAAAGCTTCTTCATGTGATTGCTCCACCGGGGTCACGAGCCGCTTCGAACGCGGAATCCACTGCCCACCCCGACCGATCGCGGTCAGTTGTGGGGTGCGCCACCGGGGGCAGTGGTCATCGGGCCGGCGGCACCTCGGTCGGCAACCATAGGAAACTCTTCACCGTTATCAAACCGAGACAAACGGTTCTACCCGTTGGTGCTATGTACCCCGCACTCGAACCTGTACGCCTCGATGCCCATGGCCATGGTCATCGAGCCGTACCCGGGTACGTCACCTTGGCAGTTCCCTGGCAATGCCGGCCAGGAGGCCCGGATCACGCCCGCGACAGCAGCGTGACGGCCTCGAGATGGCCGGTCTGGGGGAACATGTCGAGCACACGAGCGCGGCGCAGCCGGAACGAGGGCATGCGCGCGAGGTCCTTCGCCAGGGTCACCGGGTTGCAGCTCGAGTAGACGACGTGCTGCACGTCGGACTCCTCGAGCCAGGTCGACAGCGCCTCGCCGATCCCGCGTCGTGGCGGGTTCACCAGGACGAGCTCGGGCACGGTGTCGGGTCGGGCGCGGAGTGCGTGCTCGGTGGCGTCGTCGGCGGCGAACCGGAGCCCCTCGAGCCCGGCCTCGCGCGCGGACTGCTTCGCCGAACGGATCGCCTCGGCACTGGTCTCGATGCCCGTCACCGCTCGGCCCGGTCGCGCAGCGTGCAGGGCGAACCCGCCCACGCCGCAGTACAGGTCCCACATCGACGCCGGGTCGAGCTCGTCGATCCACGCCGAGGCCTGCGCGTACAGCTCGGTGGCGACGGCGGTGTTGGTCTGGAAGAAGCTCTGCGGCCGCAGGTGCATCGTGATCCCGCCGAGGCGCATCGGCAGCGTCTCCTGCTCGGTGAGCACGATCTCCCGGTCGCCCTCGGTCACGGCCTTGTGCTCGGGAAGCAGGTTCGCCGTGACGACCACCACGTTCGGCAGCGCGTCGCGCAGCACATCGAGGTACTGCCGGATCCGAGCCACCTGCCCCTCGGACCGCAGGACGAACCGCACCATCAGTTCGCAGTCGGGCGACTCGGTGACCAGGACGTACTTCAGCTCGCCGCGTCGGGCAGCGACGTCGTACGGGATCAACCCCGCGGTCTGGACGAAGTCGGCGAGCAGGGGCAGCGCGTGTCGGATGCCGGGCGTGCAGATCCCGCAGTGCCGCAGGTCGACGCCGCGCTGCCGGTGGTCGAGGATGCCGACGGTCGGGTGCTCGGTCGAGCCGCCGACCACCATCTTCGCCTTGTTCCGGTACCCGGACTCGGGGCTCGTGATCGCCGGTGACCACGTGACGGCTCCGGGGCCGCCAGCCGCCTCGACGGCGTCGTGCAGGAGTTCGCGGGTGCGGAGCTCCTTGTCGAGGACCTGGTCGGCGTAGGGCTGCCCCATGAGCGTGCAGGACCGGCACACCCCGCGGTCGAAGTAGTCGCACTGCATGGCCGAGTCAGGATACGGCAGCGTCCCGCGTCGTCGTGGTGATCCGGTAGACCGACGTCGTCGCCGTCAGGAACAGCGTCGTGCCGTCGTCGCCGCCGAAGCACAGGTTCGACGTCACCTCGGGGACGGCCACCTCGCCGATCCGCTCGCCGGAGGGGTCGAACACCACGACGCCGCGGTGCGACGACGACCACACGTTGCCGTGCACGTCGACCCGGATGCCGTCCGGTGCGCCCTCGCCCGGCTCGAGTCGTGCGAACACCCGGCCGTTCTTGAGCAGGTCGCCGCCGTCACCGCCGCGGTCGTAGGCGCGGATGACCGGTTCGTCCCCCGACGAGCTCGCGATGTACAGGACCCGCTCGGACGGGTCGAAAGCGAGTCCGTTCGGCTCGTCGACGTCGGTCGCGACGGGGCGCAGGTCCTCACCGGACGGTCCGCAGCGGAACGTCCAGTGGTCGCCGTACTCGCGCACGCCGGGGTGGCCTTCGCGCGGCTGGGTGATGCCGTAGGCCGGGTCGGTGAACCACACGCTGCCGTCCCGCGCGACGACGACGTCGTTCGGCGAGTTGAACCGCACGCCGGCCCAGGCGTCGACGATCGGCGTGACGACGCCGTCGCGGTCGCGCTCCACCCGCCGGAGTCCGTGCGAGCACTGGACGACACTGCCGTCGCGGTCGAGCGTCCGGCCGTTGGTGAACTCGACGCCCTCGGCGTACGTCGAGGTCTCGCCGGAGTCGGCGTGCCACTGCAGGACCCGGTCGCCGGGGATGTCCGACCAGCGCAGGGTGCGGGACGCCGGGATCCAGGAGGGTCCTTCGGCCCACGTGCTGCCGGTGGCGATGCGCTCGAGCGCGTCAGGGTCCGGTACGAGGTCGTCGAGCAGCACGGGTTCTCCTTCGAACGGTGTCCCCACCCTACGTTCGTCAGGCCGCAGCCGCCGCCTCGCTGCGTCGTCGCACGGCCTTCTCGATCGCCGAGATCGCGAGGCCGAGCAGGATCGACGCCACGACCGCGAGGGTCGTGACGAGGAAGGGCTGCTCGCGGCTCCAGCGCCCGGTGGCCGCCGCGATGCCGACGCAGTACGCGGCCCACACGACGTCGGCGAGCACGCAGCTCACCAGGAACCGCCGAACGTCGAGCCCGCTGTCCGCGCCGACCAGGTTCGTCGTCAGCCGGCCCATCGGGATGAAGCGTCCGAGGACCGCGATGCGCCCGGGAGCGGCACGGTAGCGGCCGTCGATGGCGTCCCGGGCCTTGCGGACCTTCGGACGCGCGAACCACGACCTCGAGCCGAGGTCGACCGAGCGCGCCAGGTGGTACAGCCCGAGGTCGCCGAGGACCATGCCGATCGAGGCCGCGACGACGAGGACGAGGACCGGCAGGAGGCCGCCGTCACCGCCCACCAGGAGCGTGCCGACCGCGACGACGAGCGCCTGGCTGGGGAGGAAGACCGCGACACTGCCGACGGCGAGCACGAGGCCGACCACGACGAACGTCCACGGGGTGCCGATGAGCTGGACGACCAGGTCCTGTGCTGCGTCCACGCTCACCCTCCACGGGCGCCGGAGGAGCGCACCGGACTCCATCTTCCCAGGTCGGCGGGGCACCGCTCACGTGCGCTCGACGATCGCCCGCATCGCCGCGGCCGCGTCGTCCGGGTGGCCGTCGACGACGGCACCGGCGAGCGCGAGGTGGAGGCCGACGTCGTGCCGGTCCGGGCGGATGCTCCCGCGTTCGCGCAGTACCTGGCCCACGACGCGGTGCAGGCGTCGGTACAGCGTGTTGTCGGACAGGTCGAGCACGAGCGCGTGGAGCCGCACGTCCGCGGCCACGAAGTCGAGGCGGTCGTCGCGGGCCGCTGCGGCGGCGAGCTCGTCCGCGGTGGTGCGGAGCGCCTCCCGTCGGTCCGCGCACTCGTCGAGGGGCGCCCGCCGGGCTGCTGCGGCGGCTGCGGCGGGTTCGACCGCCGCGCGGAGTTCGCGGAGCTCGACCGCCACGCGGTCACCGTCCGGGCCCCGGAGACGCCACCGCACGACCCGCGGATCCAGGACGTCCCACTCCAGCACGCCGAGGACGGTCACGCCGACCCGGCGCCGCGCGGTGACCAGGCCGAGGGCGACGAGGACGCGGACGGCCTCGCGGACGATGCTGCGACTGGCCCCGGTCGACGCCACCAGGTCGTCGATGCTCCGGCGGCTGCCCACGGCGATGGCGCCGGAGACGACGTCGGCACCGATCTGGTCGAGGACGCGGTCGAACGTGCTGGTCACCGCTGGGACACCGGGCTGACCACGAGTTCGTCGACGCGCATGTACGACGGCGCCTCGAGCACGAACGACACCGCGCGGGCGATGTCCTCCGGCTGCAGCATCGCCGATCGTGCGGCGGCGTCGGGCACCGACGGCCGCTGGTCGAGGAAGTCGGTCGCGACGTCACCGGGGCACAGGTGCGTCGCCCGGACCCCGTGGTCTGCCTCCTGCTGGTTGAGGCTCCGGACGACCGAACCGAGCGCGGTCTTCGAGGCGGAGTACGCGACGCCGGCGCCGGGCTGGAAGGACCACCCGGCGTAGGACGACACCACGACGACCACGCCGCCGGACTCGCGGAGCGCAGGCAGTGCGGCGTCGACGACCGCGACCACCGCGGTGAGGTTCGTGTCCACGATCGCGCGGAAGTCCGGCAACGACTGGTCGTCCCACCGGCGCCGCGGCGCGTTCAGCCCGGCGGCGAGCACGACCGCGTCGAGTCGTCCGAACCGCTCGAGCACGGTGTCCCGCGCAGACGCGACGGCAGCGGGATCGGCAGCGTCGAGGGGCAGGACCGCCGCCGTGCCGCCGGAGGCCGTGATCGTCGCCGCGACCTGCTCGAGCCGGTCCACGCGCCGCCCGCTCAGGACCACCGTCCACCCGTCGCGCGCAGCGGCCTCGGCACTCGCGGCGCCCATGCCGCTGCCGCCGCCGGTGACCCAGAGCACCCGTTGCTTCGCCATGCTGCAATAGTATGCCTATTGCAGTGACCAACGACAGGAGCAACGATGCACCTCGACCTGACCGACCGTGTGGTGGTCGTGACCGGCGCAGCACGCGGGATCGGACGCACGCTCGCCGACCGCTTCGTCGCCGAGGGGTGTCGCGTCGTCGCCCTCGACCTGGCCTTCGAGCCCGACTTCCCGCTCGACCACGTCGTGTGCAACGTCGCCGACCCCGAGTCGGTCCGGGCCGCCGTCGACGAGGTCGTCACCCGGCACGGCACGATCGACGTGCTCGTGAACAACGCCGGCATCAACGTCGAGGGCACCGTCGCCGAGCTGCAGTGGGATGCCTGGCGCCGGTGCATGGACGTCAACCTCGGCGGCACCTTCCTGATGAGCCAGGCCGTCGCGCCGGTGATGCAGGCCGCGGGACGGGGGCGGATCATCAACGCCGCCTCGTTCGCCGCGATCGTCCCGAGTGTCGGCAGCGCTGCCTACGCGGCGTCCAAGGCCGCGGTCGTCTCGTTCACCCGGGTGCTGGCGTCGGAGCTCGGCCCGTGGGGCATCACCGTCAACGCGTACGCGCCGGGCATGGTCCCGACGGCGATGAACGGGTTCGCGACCATGCCGGCCGAGGCCCAGGACCGCCTGCTCGACACCCTGTCGCTGCGCCGGTGGGAGACCGCGGACGACGTCGCCGACCTGCTCGTCTTCATGGCGAGCGACGCCTCGGGCTACGTCACCGGCACCCTGCTCGACGTCTCCGGCGGCAAGCTCGCGACACAGATCCCGGCACGCGCGCACGGCCGCTGAGGGTTCAGCGCAGCATCCGCTCCAGGAGTGCGCGCAGCTGCCGCCGGTCCCGCTCCGGCAACCGGGCGGTGAGCGGCAGCAGTGCATCGCGGATCGCGCCCTCGAGCGAGCGCGCCACCTCGAGACCGGCGTCGGTGATCACGACGTCCACCGCGCGGGCGTCGTCCGCGTTCGGCTGCCGCGCGAGCAACCCCTTCTTCTCCGCGCGCGCCACCAACCCGGTCATCGTCGACTTCTCGAGCCCCAGGTACTGCGCCAGGTCACCGATCCGCAGACGACGGTCACGCAGGATCGCGAGGACCCGCAGCTGCGTCAGCGACAGCCCGGCATCGGCCGCGAGCCCGGTCAGCGGCCCCATCGTCCGGAACGCGGCCTCGCCCAGGGCATCGACGAGCTGCTCGTCCTCGGTCATCTCCTGCACCACTCCAGCCTAGTTGACGAACTTCGTGATGCGAACTACTTTGTTCGTAACACGAAGCAAATGGAGGACACCATGCACGCAGCAGTCGTCACCGAGTTCGGCCACGCCCCGACCTGGCACGAGTTCGACGAACCGACTCCCGGACCCGGCGAGGTCGTCGTCGACGTCGTCGCGGCCGGTCTCCACCCGCGGGTCCGCTCGCAGGCCGACGGTTCGCACTACACCAGCGAGGGCGCGCTCCCCCTGGTCCCCGGCGTCGACGGCGTCGCCCGGTTCCCCGACGGCACGCTCCGCTACGTGGCCGTCGCGAGCGACACCCGCGGCACCATGGCCGAGCGCGTCGCGGTCGACCCGCGGGCGAGCGTCGTCCTGCCCGACGGTGCCGACCCGGTCACCGTGGCCGCCGGCGTGAACCCGGTGCTGTCGTCGTGGGTGGCCCTGCGCCGGCGGATCGACTTCGCCCCGGGCAGCCGCGTCCTCGTGCTCGGCGCTACCGGGGCCTCGGGCACCGCGGCGGTGCAGGTGGCGAAGCACCTCGGTGCCGCACACGTCGTCGCGAGCGGGCGCAACCCGGAGCGGTTGGCGGCGCTCACCGCCCTCGGCGCCGACGTCGTGCTGCCGTTGGCCGACGTCGACGCCCTCGGCGCAGCGGCAGCCGACGTCGACGTGGTCATCGACTACGTCTGGGGCCAGCCCGCGGCCGACGTGATGCGCGCCGTCGTCACCGCCCGCACCGAACCGGGTCGCCGACTCGACTGGATCGCGATCGGTTCCACCGCGGGCCACGAGGCGACGATCCCGTCCGCGGCACTGCGCGCCTCGGGCCTGACGATCGTCGGCAGCGGGCAGGGGTCGGTCGGGCGTGCCGGTTTCGTCGCCGAGCTCCCGGGCATCGTCGGTGCGATCGCGGACGGCACCGTCCGGGTGGACGCGACGGCCGTGCGGTTGGCGGACGTCGAGGCGACGTGGGCCGGACAGCCCGCCGGGAGCACGGGCAGAGTGGTGTTCACAGTGTGAACCGAGCGCGAGCAGGCTGTCCGGTCGCACAGGTTCTCCACATCCCACTCTTCGTAGGCTGTGAGGGCCCAGTGAGCCGGACTGCAGCCCGACCCCGAGGAGGTGCCCGATGGTCCTCGTCCTCGTCGCGTTCGCGATCGTCGCCCTGATCGTCCCCGCCCTGACCCCCGTCCTCGGCCGCCGCGTGTTCTCCGTGGCCGCCCTCGCGCCCGCAGCCGCCGCCGTGCTGACGGTGCTGCAGACGGACGCGGCCCTCCACGGCAGCGTCGTCGAACGGCACCGGTGGGTCCCGCAGCTCGACCTCGAGATCACGCTGCGGATGGACGCCCTGTCGTGGGTGCTCGCGCTCGTGGTGTCGATCGTCGGGGCCCTCGTGCTCGTCTACTGCGCCTCGTACTTCGGGCGCGACGAACCGGGGATCGGCCGGTTCGCGGGCGTGCTGACCGCCTTCGCCGGGTCGATGTTCGGGCTCGTCCTCGCCGACGACGTCATCGTGCTCTTCGTCCTGTGGGAAGCCACCACGGTCTTCTCCTACCTGCTCATCGGACACGACGCCGACAAGCGTGCGAGCCGTGCGGCCGCGATGCAGGCCCTCGTCGTCACCACCGCCGGCGGTCTGGCGATGCTTGCCGGTCTGGTCATGCTGTCGGTCACGGCGGGCACGACCTCGCTCTCCGGCATCATCGCCGCCCCGCCGACCGGACCGATCGTCACCGTCTCGGTGGTCCTCGTCCTGCTCGGCGCGCTGACGAAGTCGGCGATCGTGCCGTTCCACTTCTGGTTGCCCGCGGCCATGGCAGCTCCGACCCCGGTCAGCGCGTACCTGCACGCCGCAGCGATGGTGAAGGCCGGCATCTACCTCGTGGCCCGGCTCGCTCCGGCGTTCGCACTGCTCGACGGCTGGCGCGAGACGATCACCGTGCTCGGTGTCCTCGGCATGCTCATCGGTGGCTACCGAGCGCTCCGCCAGACCGACCTCAAGCTCCTGCTCGCCTACGGCACCGTCGCGCAGCTCGGGTTCCTCGTGCTCGCCGCCGGGTGGGGCGCGCCCGCGGTGGCGCTCGGCGGGGTCGCCCTGCTCGTGGCGCACGCCGCGTTCAAGTCCACACTCTTCCTCGTCGTCGGGGCGATCGACCACACCACCGGCACCCGCGACCTCGGGCGCCTGAGCGGCCTGGGCCGGAAGGCACCGTGGCTGGCCGTCGTGGCCGCCCTCGCGCTCGTGTCCATGGCCGGCATCCCGCCGACGATCGGCTTCGTCGCCAAGGAAGCCGTGCTGACCGGGTTCACCGAGTCGCTGCACGGCCCCGACGCCGGTTGGGCCTGGTTCGCCCTCGTCGGTGTGACGCTCGGCTCGGTGCTCACCGTGGCGTACTCGCTCCGCTTCTTCTGGGGAGCGTTCGCCCGCAAGCCCGACGTCGCCCAGACGGAACCGCACGCCCTGCACGGCCTGGGTGTGGTGCCGTCGATCCTGGCGCTGACCGGTCTCGCCCTCGGCCTGCTGACCCCGGTCGTCGCGCACGGCATCGAGCCCGCCGCGACGGCGGCCTCGCTCCCCGGCGAGGAAGTCCCCCACCTCGCGCTCTGGCACGGCCTCGAACCGGCGCTCGGCATCTCGGCCGTCACCCTGGTCGGCGGTCTCGCACTGTTCGCCCTCCGACGTCCGGTCGAGGCGCTGCAGCACCAGCTCGCCGGGTTCCCGAGTGCCTCGGGCACCTACCGGCACCTCATGCGCGGCCTCGACCGGTTCGCGACGGGCCTGACCGCCGGTGTGCAGCGGGGTTCGCTCCCCTACTACCTGACGGTGATCCTGTCGGTGTTCGTGGCGGGTGCGCTCGCGAACCTCGTGCTCGGCGGGCCGTGGGAGTTCCACGTCCGGTTCTCGGACTCGTGGGGGCAGATCCCGGTCGTCATCGTGATGTCCGTCGGCGCCATCGCCGTCCTCACCGCGAAGACCCGGTTCGCCGCCGCCGTCCTGGTGGGCGTGACCGGCTACGGCATGTCCGTCCTGTTCGTCCTGCACGGTGCGGTCGACCTCGCCCTCACGCAGCTCGTGGTCGAGACCGTCACCCTCATCGCGTTCGTCCTGGTGCTCAGGCGCCTTCCCCCGCGCATCGCGACGACGAACCCGAGCCGGTTCCGCATCGTGCGCGCGCTCTTCGCGGGGCTCGCCGGCCTCACGCTGGCGATCGTCGTCATCGTCGCCGCCTCGGCGCGCACCGCCGACCCGATCTGGCCGGACCTGCCGGCGCTCACGAGCTCGTTCGGGCACGGCCTCAACGTCGTGAACGTCGCCCTCGTCGACCTGCGCGGCTGGGACACCCTCGGTGAGCTCACCGTCGTCGTCGCCGCGGCAACGGGCGTCGCGAGCCTCATCTTCGTGAACTCCCGCGAGGACACGCTGCCCCGGCTCCGTGACCTGCCGGAGAAGCTGACGGCCGACGGTCAGCGCACCGACGGCGAGCCGCGCGCCTGGCTGCCGACGAGCGCCGCCATCCCGACCGGCCGCTCGGCACTCCTCGACGTCGTGGTCCGACTGCTGTTCCACGGGCTCATCGTCCTGTCGGTCTACCTGCTGTTCGCCGGGCACAACGCGGCCGGCGGCGGCTTCGCCGGTGGCCTCGTCGCCGGCATCGCGCTGGCGGCCCGCTACCTGGCGGGCGGCCCGGCCGAACTCGGCGCCGCCGCCCCGGTCCGTGCCGGTCGACTGCTCGGACTCGGTGTCGCGACGGCAGCGATCACCGCGATCGTGCCGCTGTTCTTCGGCCGCGAAGCGCTGTACTCCGAGTTCTTCGAGGCGACCGTCCCGATCCTCGGCCACGTCGAGTTCGTCACCGCGACGTTCTTCGACATCGGCGTGTACCTGGTCGTCGTCGGCCTGGTGCTCGACGTGCTCCGCAGCCTCGGCGCCGAGGTGGACCGGCAGCGCCTCGAGGATGCCGGGGCGCCCACCCGCGACACCACCGAGGGGTCCGTCCGCGACACCCTCGAGGCCCCCACCCCGGAAGGGAGCGCCACATGACCGTCACCCTCGTCCTCGTGATCGCGATGGCCGTGCTGTTCTCCTGCGGCGTCTACCTGCTGCTCGAACGGTCCCTGACCCGGATGCTGCTCGGCTTCCTGCTGCTCGGCAACGCCCTGAACCTGCTCCTGCTGGTGATGTCCGGTGCCGCCGGCAACCCGCCGATCGGCAAGTCCGCCGAGGGCATCACCGACCCGCTCCCCCAGGCCTTCGCCCTGACCGCGATCGTCATCACCTTCGCCGTCAGCGCGTTCCTGCTCGCCCTCATCCACCGCTCGTGGCAGCTGTCCCGTGCCGACGAGGTCGAGGTCGACGAAGCGGACGTCGCCATCGGCCGCACGCGCGACGACCCCGACGACGACCCGGAAGCCGACTTCGACCCGAAGTCCCCCGAGGACGCCGACGATCCGCACGAACACCAACCGCACCAGGACGGAGTGAACCGATGACCTGGCTCGTCCCGCTCCTCGTCCTCGTCCCGCTGCTCGGCGCCGCCGTCGCACTCGGCCTCCTGCGGCACCAGAAGCTGCAGCGAGCGATCACCGTCGTGGTGCTCGTCGTCGCACTCGCCGTGGCCGCGACCCTCATGGTGCTCGTCGACCACCACGGCACCATCGTCGTGCAGGTCGGCGGGTGGGACGCCCCGTACGGCATCTCGCTGGTGGTCGACCGCCTCAGCGCCCTGCTCCTCACGGTGAGCGCCAGCGTGCTGCTCATCGTCCTGCTGTTCTCGATCGGCCAGGGGCTCGCAGCCGACGACGGTGAAGCCCCGGTCACGATCTTCTACCCGACCTACCTCGTGCTGGCCGCGGGCGTGCTCGACTCGTTCATCGCCGGCGACCTGTTCAACCTGTACGTGGCGTTCGAGATGCTGCTCGTGGCGAGCTACGTGCTCATCACCCTGGGCGGCAGCGAGCAGCGGGTCAGGGCCGGCACCACGTACATCGTCACGAGCCTGATCGCGTCGGCGATCTTCCTCGCCGCGATCGGCCTGGTGTACGGCGCGACCGGCACGGTCAACATCGCCCAGATCAGCGAGCGCGTCGCCGATCTGCCCGAGCACGTGCAGCTGCTCCTGCACACGATGCTGCTCATCGGCTTCGGCATCAAGGCGGCGGTCTTCCCGCTGGCGTTCTGGCTGCCGGACTCGTACCCGACCGCCCCGGCCCCGGTCACGGCCGTCTTCGCCGGCCTGCTGACGAAGGTCGGCATCTACGCGATCATCCGCCTCGAGACGGTGATCTTCCCCGGGCCGCAGTTGAACAACGTGCTGCTCGTGGTGGCGGTGTTGACGATGGTCGTCGGGGTGCTCGGTGCGGTGTCCCAGACCGACGTCAAGCGCCTGCTGTCCTTCACGCTCATCAGCCACATCGGCTTCATGGTGATGGGTGTCGGGCTCGGGACGGTCGCTGGGACGGCGGCTGCGGTCTTCTACACGGTGCACCACATCGTCGTGCAGACCACGTTGTTCCTGGTGTCCGGCCTGATGGAACGCGTCGGGGGGACCACGTCGACCCGGTCGCTCGGCGGGTTGTTGAAGGCCGCGCCGCTGCTGGCCGCGCTGTACCTGATCCCGGCGTTCAACCTGGGCGGCATCCCGCCGTTCTCCGGCTTCATCGGCAAGCTCGGGCTGTTCCGCGCCGCCGCCGAGGACGGCTCCCCGCTGGCGTACGTCACGATCGCCGCCGGCGTGGTCACGTCCCTCCTGACGCTGTACGCGCTGATGCGCGTGTGGGACGCCGCCTTCTGGCGGCCGAAGCCCGCGGCCGAGGCCGCGGCGCCGCACGCGACGACCGCCGAACCGCACGCAGCCCTGCGGTCGCCGGAACCCGCCCCCTTGACCGTCTCCGAGGAGACGGGTGAGGCCTTCCACCCAGGAGGCTCGGTGACGGTCACCGACGCACCCCACGCGAGCAGTGCCTCCCGTCCGACCACCGGGTCGACCGAGACGGTCGGCGAAGCGCCGACCAAGGTCCGGCTGCCGCGCATGCTCGTCGGTGTGACGACGGTCGCGGTCCTCGGATCCGTCGCCCTCACCGTGGTCGCGGGCCCGCTCTACGGGTACGCGAGCCGCGCAGCGGAGTCGCTCGAATCGCCGGACCGGTACGTGCAGGCCGTCCTCGGGGGTGACCGGTGAACACCGACACCCGACACGTCGCGAACGCCCGCCGCATCGCGGTGGCATGGCGGTACGACGTCCCGCTCGTCGCCGGACTGACCGTCCTGTGGGCCCTGCTCTGGGGCTCGTGGACGCCACTGACCCTGCTCTGCGGCATCGTGGTGGCGCTCCTGGTCACCCAGGCGCTGCCGCTCCCGCCGGTCCCGCTGTCGGCCCGGTTCTCGATCGTGCACGCCGTCCGGTTCCTCGTGGTGTGGTCCGGACTCGTCATCACGGCATCGTTCCGGGTCGCCTGGGTCGCGTTCCGCCCGCGGGGCGTCCGCCGCAGCTCCATCACGCTCGTGCAGCTGCACTCCACCGCCGAGATGACCTTCACGCTGGCGACCCTCGCGATCTCGCTGGTGCCCGGCTCGTACGTCGCCGACGTCGACCTCCGCCGCCGGCGCCTGCTGCTGCACGTGCTCGACACCGAGCGGGTCGAGCAGGTCGAGGCCGCCCGTCGTGAGGCCCTCGGCATCGAGGCCATGGTCATCCGTGCCCTCGGTTCGAAGCAGGACGTCTCCGAACTCTCCGAACCGCTGCCGGAGGTCACCCGATGAGCGCCGCCGTCGTCGTCATGGGGATCGGCATCGCCCTGGTCCTGGCCCTGCTCGGTGCCACCCTCGCGCTCGCGGTGTTCCGGATCGTGCGCGGCCCGACGATCCTCGACCGGATGATCGGATCGGACATGGTCCTGACGACCGTGCTCGTGGTGATCGCGGCGTCGATGGTGGTCCGGCGCGACCTGACCGGGATCCCCGTGCTCGTGGTGATCGCGGCGACGAGCGTGTTCGCCACCGTCGCCGTGGCCCGAGCGGTCACGCCGTCGTCGGACCCGTCGGACGAAGGCCTGAGCGTCACCACCCCCGAGCACGCCGCCGAAGAAGAGGAGCAGTCGTGACCGAGATGATCCAGGCGTTCCTCGACGGCGCCGGCGTGCGGGCGTGGATCGCGCTCGCCCTGCTGCTCATCGGCTCGCTGCTGTCCCTCGGCGCCGGGGTCGGCATCGTGCGCTTCCCGGACCCGCTCGTCCGCCTGCACGCCATGGCGAAGCCGCAGGTGCTCGGGCTGGCGTTCGGGCTGGCCGCGATCGTCGTCGCGGTGGGGACCTGGACGGCGTTCTGGGTCGTCCTGCCCATCATGGTGTTCCAGCTGTTCCTGGTGCCCGTCTCGACGCACATGATCGCCCGCGCCGGGCTGCGTGCCGACGACTACCGGCACGAGGACCTGTTGGTCGACGACACCGAGTCCTGATCGTCAGGCGGCGGTACGGCGCCGCAGCAGCAGGTTGACGACGGCCGCGAGCACGACGACCGCTGCCGAGGCCGCGGGGAGCACCATCGCGACGGACGTGCCGTGCTGCTCGGCCAGGTCGCCGGTGATGGCGGAGGCGATCGACTGCCCGACGATCACGGCGGATCCGAGGATCGTCATCGTGGTCGCGGACCGGCCGACCGGTGAACGGTCCGACCCGAGGCTGTACTGGGCGACGAGGGTCGGGCCGATGCCGACGCCCATGATCGCCAGGACGATGCCGACCGCCACGACGGAGTCGGCCTGCGAGAACGCGATCGCGCCGCCGAGCAGGAAGACACCGAACACGAGCCAGCGCCAGCCGAGGCCGAACGACCGCGGGAACGCTGCGGACCCGAGGGCGAGTCCGGCCGAACCGATGCCCATCAGGCCGTAGAGCAGGCCAGCCTGGGACGCCTCGCCGTGGGTCTCCATGAACGCCGTCAGCGACGTCAGCGTCGAGCCGAAGAACAGGCCGATGCCGAGGATCCCGACGACCACGACGACGAGCCGCGGACGCAGGAGCTGGCGCGCCGGGGCCTGGGTCAGTTCCTCGTGCTGCCCGAGCACGAGCTTGCCGGTGGGGTGCAGCGCGAAGGCGGTCACGAACACGAAGGTCAGGGCCGAGGCGCCCGCCACGGCGACCCACGGGGCGATCGCGCTGGCGAGGATGCCGACCAGGAACGGGCCGATGATGAAGACGGTCTCGTCGGCGGCGGACTCGTACGCCATCGTGCCGCTGAGGGTCTTCTCGCGGCGGGCCGGTCTCATGCGCTGCGCGATGATGGCGACGAGCCGAGTCCGGGACATCGGCGCGACCTGGGGCGCGGACGCCCCGATGCAGAACGCCATCGCGAGCACGGCGAGGTCCGGCGCGCTGCCGCTGACGACGAAGGGGAACGCGCCGAGCAGTGCCGCGTTGACGAGGCCGACGGGGACGAGCACGGCACGCTGGCCGAACCGGTCCGCGGCGGCGCCGACCATCGGTCCGAACACCGCCGCACCGATGCCGACCGAGGCGGAGTTGACGCCGCCGAGGGCGACGGAGTCACGCGCGGCCACGACGAGGGTGAGGACCCCGACGACCATCATGGCGAACGGCAGGCGGGCGATGAACGCCACCGGGAAGTACCAGCGTCCGGCGAGGGAGACGAGCGAGGCGTCTCCGGCGGTCGCGGTGTCCGTGCGCTCCGGGGCGGGCGCGGACGGGGTGGGACTGGTGTGGAGCATGGGGGTGTGCCTTCTCGGCCCGGCCCGGTTCGGTGGGGGCGGACCCATCGGGTGCCGCCGTTGTCCGCCGGGGAGCCGGCGGCCGGTAGATACACACTGCGTGTTTCAGAACTGCGCCCATCGTACCAACCGTTCCGGTCGGGGCCAGGGGTAATGCTTCGTCACCGGACCGTCCTGCGGCCCGCTCGGCCCATATCGTGGCGCGCATGGAACAGCGACGCATGGGGCGCACGGGGGCGCCCGTCAGCTCGCTGACGCTGGGGACGCGTGCCGTCGCCGGCGTCGCGGCCCACGACCCGTCGGCCGGTGTGACCCTCGTGCTCGAGGCGCTCACCCGCGGTGTGACGTCGGTCGACGTCTCGGACGCCGACGGCGCTGGCCTGGCCGAGACCGCTGTGGGCGCGGCGATCGCCGGACGGCGCGAGGACGTGTTCCTGTCGGTGCGGTTCGGCGCCCCGGTCGACCAGGACCCGGCGCACCGGGGCAACGGGCGGCGGTGGATGTTCCGTGCCGTGGAGCGGAGCCTGCAGCGACTCGGCACCGACGTCATCGACCTGTACCAGCCGGCGCTGCCGGACCCGGCGACGTCGCTCGACGAGACGCTCGACGCCCTCGCCGACCTGGTGGCACAGGGCAAGATCCGCGCGTTCGGCCTCCCCGGGTTCCCGGCCGAGGAGCTCGTCGAGGCGCAGTGGCTGCGGTCCGGGTCGAAGAGCGCCACCGCGACGCACGTGCCCTACTCGATCCTCACCCGCACGGCGGAGCGCACGGTGTTCCCGGTCGCCCGCCGCTTCGGTCTCGGGGTCCTGGCCGGAGCACCCCTCGCGGGCGGCTGGCTCGCGGGCACCTACCGCAACGGCACCGTCCAACCACGCTCACCGCACGTCGACGAGCACCCGGACGCGTACGACATCGGCGCCCCGCGGAACCGTCGGAAGCTCGAGGTCGCCGACCGGCTCGGACGCCTGGCCGACGACTCCGGCTTCACGGTGTCGGAGCTCGCGGTCGCCTTCGCCCTGACCCACCCGGACGTGTCCTCGGTGGTGATCGGGCCGCGCACCGTCTCGCACGTCGACGCCTACGTGCAGGCGTCCGAGATCGTCCTCGACGACGGGCTGCTCGACGCGATCGACGCGATCGTCGCGCCGGGCACCCACGTGCTCGAACGGGACACCGGATTCGCGCTGCCGGCGCTCAGCCGCGAGCGACTCCGCGGTCGCACCCCGGTGGGCGCCCGACCGAACCGCTCGTAGGTCCGCGGTCAGGAGACCTCGCCGGCACGCGCTCCCGCCCACAGGTCGACGTCGGTGATGCCGACGGAGTGCTCGTCGATGGTGCGGAGCTCCTCGTCGGTGAACGACGTGTTCGCCAGCGCCGCGACGTTGTCCTCGAGCTGCGACACCTTCGACGCCCCGATCACGAGCGAGGTCACCCGCTCGTCACGGAGCGCCCAGGCCAGGGCGAGCTGCGCCAGGGACTGTCCACGAGCCGCGGCGACGTCGTTCAGTGCCCGGAGGTGCCCGACGACCTCCGGGGTGATGCTCGACGCGTCGAGCGACTTGCCGGCGGCGGCTCGGGAATCAGACGGCACCCCGTCCAGGTACTTGCCGGTGAGCAGGCCCTGGGCGAGCGCGGTGAACCCGATCACGCCGAAGCCCAGCTCGCCGGCGGCGTCGAGCAGCCCCTCGGTCTCGATCCAGCGGTTGAGCATCGAGTACGACGGCTGGTGGATGAGGAGCGGGGTACCGAGGTCGCGCAGGATCGCGGCGGCCTGGCGGCTGCGTTCCGCGTCGTACGACGAGATGCCGACGTACAGCGCCTTGCCCTGCTGGACCGCCGTGTGCAGCGCACCCATCGTCTCCTCGAGCGGGGTCGAGGCGTCGAGGCGGTGCGAGTAGAAGACGTCGACGTAGTCCAGGCCGGTCCGCTGCAGGGACTGGTCGAGCGAGGCGAGCACGTACTTCCGCGAACCGCCGCCCTGGCCGTACGGCCCCGGCCACATGTCCCACCCGGCCTTCGTCGACACGACCATCTCGTCGCGGTACGGCCGGAAGTCCTCACGCATCAGGCGCCCGAAGTTCACCTCGGCGGCTCCGTACGGCGGGCCGTAGTTGTTCGCGAGGTCGTGGTGCGTGATGCCGAGGTCGAAGGCCCGACGGCTGATCGCGCGCTGCGTCTCGAACGGCACGTCGTCACCGAAGTTGTGCCAGTACCCCAGGGAGAGCAGCGGCAGGTCGAGCCCGGAGCGGCCGGTGCGGCGGTACGTCATCGAGTCGTAGCGGTCGTCGCTGGCGATGTAGGTCATGGTCCGAGCCTGCCACCAGCGCCATCGGACGGGCGCAACCAGCACCATCGGACGAGCGCGACGAGCGCGATCGGGTGCATGATCGACGCACCGACACGGAAGGGCACCACCATGGCACGGACGACGAAGACCGAGGGCACCTTCACCGACGAGGAACGCGCGGCGATGCAGGAGCACGCCGCCGAGGTCAAACGCACCCGCGGCACGAAGGGCACCAAGGCGGAGAAGGCGGCAGCGGACGCCGCCGCCGTCGAGGCGAAGATCGCGGAGATGCCCCAGCCGGATCGCGGACTCGCGGAACGCATCCACCGCATCGCGCTCGAGGTCGCGCCCGACCTCGCGCCGAAGCTCTGGTACGGCATGCCCGCGTACTACCAGGACGGCAAGGCGGCGTTCTTCTTCCAGGACGCCGCGAAGTTCAAGGCCCGGTACGCGACGCTCGGGTTCCAGGAATCTGCCGCACTCGACGACGGGACGTTCTGGCCGACGTCGTGGGCGATCACGCCGGAGTTCTCCGAGGCGGACGAGGCGACCGTCGCCGACCTGATCCGCCGCGCGGTCGCCTGACCCCGCGGCCGGTACCGTGAGCGCATGACCGCGCTCCGTTCGGCCGACCGATGACCTCCGTGGGGGTGCCGGCCTGCTTCGCGCTGGTCTTCCTGCTGCTGTACGTCGCGAGCAGGCGGCGTGACCCGCGGATGCTCCGGAACGGGGTGTTCCTGACGGCGGCCGCGTTCTTCGCGCTCGCGACGGCCGTGACCGCGCTGACGCTCGTGGCCCCCGGGTTCAGCCTGGTCGTCGGCACCGTGTTCCTGCTCGTGCCGCTCGCGATCGCGGTGCTCGGTGTGGCCCTCATCGCCAACGGCTTCCGGATGCTCCGCTCCGAGGGCCGGAGCCTGGGCAACACGCTGTCACTCGCCGCCGGGGTGCTCGTGTTCGTGCTGCCCGCGGTCGCCATCGCCCTGTTCGTGTCCGCCAGCGGCGAGGGCTTCACGCTCTGGGACGGCACCCGCATCGCGCTCGCCGTGCTCATGGTGTTCGTCTGCGGGTACTTCGCGGTCTCGCTGGTGGCGTTCGCGATCTACTCGGTCGTCTACGGCCGGATGCGGCACGGGATCGTGCCGGACACGATCGTCGTCCTCGGCTCCGGGCTGGTCCGCGGCGAGGTCCCGCCCCTGCTCCGCAGTCGCCTCGACCGAGCGCTCGTGGTGTACCGGGCCGAGCGGGCCGCCGGTCGTCGGCCGCTGCTCATCCCCTCCGGCGGGCAGGGCGACGACGAGCCACGCCCCGAGGGCACCGCGATGGCGGAATACCTGCTGGCGAACGGCGCCGACCCGGATGACGTCCGGCCCGAGACCGAGTCCCGCAACACCCGCGAGAACCTGCGGTTCTCGCGCACCGTGCAGACGGCGGCCGGACGGGACGGCCAGATCGTCGTCGTCACGAACGACTACCACGTGCTCCGCGCCGCCACGCTGGCCCGTCGGCTCGACCTGCCGGCGCAGGTCGTCGGCTCGCGGACGGCGCCCTACTACGTGCCGAGCGCGTTCCTGCGCGAGTTCGTCGCGGTGGTCGTCGAGCACCGCTGGCTCAACGTGGTGGCGTGCACGCCGTTCGTCCTGTTCACCGCGTTCCTGCTCTGGGAGTCGTTCCAGCAGTAGACCGCTGGCAGACGGTCGACCGGGAGGCCCGTGGCGGGCCCGCAACGGGCCTCCCGACCAGCCGTTCGTCGCGTCGAGATCCCCCGTAGGATCTCGACCATGGTCGAGATCCAGCCGCCCCGCCCGACCGACCTGCTCCCGATCGGCGAGATCGTCCGACGCACCGGCGTCGCCGCATCGGCCCTGCACTTCTACGAGCGCAAGGGCCTGATCCGGCCCGAGCGGACCGACGGTGGCACCCGGATGTACCCGCGGCACGTCGAGCGCCGGATCGCGATCATCCAGGTGGCGAAGCGCCTCGGGATCCCGCTGAGCGAGGTCGCCGAGCAGTTCGAGACGCTGCCGGCCGACCGGATGCCGTCCCTGCGCGACTGGAACCGGCTGAACGAGCGGTGGCGGGCGCGACTCCGGGCCCGCCAGCTGGAGCTCGAACGCCTGCAGCAGGAGATGACGCAGTGCATCGGCTGCGGGTGCGTCTCGCTCGGGGCGTGCTCGGTCGTGAACCCCGGCGACACGCTCGGCGACGAGGGGCACGGCGCCCGGCGACTGCTGCCGATCGAGGACGACGCGGCGCAGGACTAGACCCTCCGCAGGCCCTCGTCGAGTCGTCCGAGCAGCGCGAGCGCCTCGGGCAGCCCGTCGCCGTCGCCACCGAGCGCCGTGCGGAGCTTGCCGGCCCAGTGCGCGTGCAGGCGTCCGATGCTCTCCCTGGCGACGTCGGTGGAGTGCAGCTGCACGACGCGTGCGTCGTCCGGGTCCGGCCGACGTTCGACCATCCCCTTCGCCACCAGGGAGCGCAGGGCGACGCTGAGGTTGCTGCGCTTGAGGGCGGTCGCCTCCGCGGTCGCGCTCGGCGAGGTGCCAGGGTTCCGGTCGACCCAGCGCATCACGAGGGCCTCTGTCCCGGTGAGCGGCACGATGTCGAGTGCCCCGGCGCCGTGCGGGTCGATCTCCCGTGAGATCCGGAGCACCACGTCGGCGAACTCGGCGAGGACGTGGTCGGACACGACGGAGGGCATGGCCGTACTGTACCGGCGCTCGGCAATGAGTTATGCTTTCATAACAATGACCACGGACACCGGAACCATCCGCGCGCACGTCGCGACACCCACGACCAGGCAGCAGGGCATCACGACCCCGCTGCTGCTGGTGCTCGGCCTGCTCAGCGCCGTCGCCCCCTTCGCCACCGACCTGTACCTGCCGGCCTTCCCGCAGATGACCACCGAGCTCGGTGCGAGCGCCACGACCGTGCAGCTCACGCTGACCGCGTTCCTGGTCGGTGTGACCGCCGGGCAGCTCGTCTTCGGTCCGCTGTCCGACCGGTTCGGCCGCGTGCCGCCGCTCATCGCGGGGGCGGCACTGTGTGTCCTCGCGAGCGTCGCGGCCGTGTTCGCACCGAACATCGGCGTGCTCATCGTGGCCCGACTGCTGCAGGGCCTGGGCGGCGCGGCCGGCATGGTCATCAGCCGTGCGGTCATCTCCGACCTGGCGACCGGCAAGCCCGCCGCCCGCGCGTTCTCGCTCATGATGATCGTCGGCGGGGTCGCTCCGGTCGTCGCACCGCTGCTCGGCGGCCTGCTCACCGGCCCGATCGGCTGGCGCGGACTGCTGTCGATCGTGCTCGGCCTGTCCGTGGTCATGCTCGTCGCGGTCCTCGCCGTCATCCGCGAGACCCATCTGAAGGCGCACCGCGACGAGCTGCGTCTGGAGCGACAGGGGTCCGGGTCGCCGCTCCGCGCCCTCCGCTCCCGCACGTTCCTCGGCTACATCGCCGTGTTCGGCTTCGCGTTCGCCGTGATGATGGCGTACATCTCGGCGTCGCCGTTCCTGTACCAGGACATGATCGGGCTCGGCACCGTCGGCTACGGCCTGGCGTTCGGCCTGAACGCGCTCGCCCTGATGGGGGTGAGCATCGTGTCCGCCAAGCTCACCGAGACCCGCTCCGTGACCGGCGTGCTGTCGCTCGGCATCACCCTGGTGTTCGCGTCGACGGTCGCGTTCGCGCTGCTCGTCGTCTTCGCGGCCCCCGTGTTCTGGCTCGCGGTCCCGCTGTTCACCGCGGTCGGGTCGCTCGGACTGGTGCTCGGCAACGCCACGGCGCTGGCGCTCGGTGCGGTCCCCGCCGCTGCCGGCAGCGCGTCGGCCGTGCTCGGTGCGCTGCAGTTCGGGCTCGCGGCGCTGGTGTCCCCGCTCGTCAGCATCGGCGGCTCGGTGACGGCGGCACCGCTGGCGATCGTGATGCTCGCGTCCGCCGTGGTGGCCGTCGTGGCGCTGCTCGTCGCCCGGGGTCGCACCCGCCTGGCCTGACCCGGTCGGCGCCGACTCGGTCGGGGCCGACTCGGAACGACATCATCGACGTCGCACGACAACCAGGACGTCGTTCCGGGTCGGCAGCCCCGTCGACTACCGCCCCCGCAGGAACGGGATCCGCGGCATGAGCCAGTCGACCCACACCACCCGCACCCCCGGGGCCACGGCGAGCGCCCACAGGATCGAGGCCACCGCGTCGGTCGGGTAGTGCACCGCGTCGATCGACACCGAGAAGAACACGACCACGATCGCGACGACCCCGAGCGTCAGTGCGAGTCGGTGCCACCGGGTCTCGCGCAGCAGCCAGATCAGCGCGATCACGAACGCCGTGATGTAGACGGTGTGCCCGCTCGGGTACCCGGGGTCGGGCTGCACCGGGAACGGGTGCGGCAGCACGGCGACGTCGGGCCTCGCGCGGTGGACGATCTCCTTCACGACCGCGGACGGCACCCACGTGATGGCGATCGTGCCGCCGAAGGCCAGGGCCGGACGGAGACTCCGGGTGCGCCACCAGATCACGGCCACGACGACGACGGTGATCCCGATCGCCGGCCCAGGACTGATGACGTGGTAGACCGCCGTGGTGAACGCCCCGATCGCGCCGGTGTGCAGGGCGTTCAGGGCCTTCGACAGTCCGAGGTCGACCGTGCCGAGGGCGAACCCGACGAGCGTGATGACGACCACGGCGATGACCGCGATCGCGACGGAGACGAGCGGGTAGGGCGACGGCTCGAGGATCCCGGTGCCGTCGGACTCCGGTCGGCGGGGGCGGAGCAGCGGCGCGTCGGTCATCCGACCATCGTCCCAGCCCGGACTCCGACCACGGGTCCGGCGAGCCTCTGAAAGCACTCAGCGCAGCCGCCCGCGAGTAGACAGGAGGCATGCCAACCGTTGCCGAGAACATCGTCGCCACCCTCCGCAAGAACGACGTCGCCCGCGTCTACGGCCTGCCGGGGGACTCCCTCAACGGCTTCACCGACGCCCTGCGAAAGGACGGCACGATCCGGTGGGAGCACGTCCGCCACGAGGAGGCCGCTGCGTTCGCCGCGAGCGCCGAGGCCGAACTGACCGGCGAGCTCGCGGTCTGCGCTGGCAGCTGCGGCCCGGGCAACCTGCACCTGATCAACGGCCTGTTCGACGCCAACCGGTCGCGCGTCCCGGTCCTCGCGATCGCCGCGCACATCCCCACCGCCGAGATCGGCTCCGGCTACTTCCAGGAGACCCACCCGCAGGAGCTGTTCCGCGAGTGCTCGGTCTACGTCGAGTACGTCGCCGACCCGACGCAGATGCCCCGCCTGCTCGAGATCGCGATGCGCGAGGCCGTCGAGAAGCGCGGGGTCGCGGTGCTCGTGATCCCCGGCGACGTCCTGCTCGCCGAGGCGAAGGACGACCGCACCACCCGCATCGAGCGCACGACGCCGCGCATCGTGCCGAGCGAGGCCGAGCTGCTCCGCACCGCCGAGCTGCTGAACGGCGCCGACAAGGTCACGATCCTGGCCGGTGCCGGTGTCGCCGGGGCGCACAACGAGGTCATCGCGCTGGCCGAGCGCCTGCAGGCCCCGATCGTGCACGCCCTGCGCGGCAAGGAGCACATCGAGTGGGACAACCCCTACGACGTCGGCATGACGGGCCTGCTCGGCTTCGCGTCCGGGTACCGCGCGATGGAGGACGCCGACGTCGTGCTCATGCTCGGCACCGACTTCCCGTACCAGCAGTTCTTCCCCGCCAAGGCGAAGCACGTGCAGGTCGACATCCGCGGGTCGCAGCTCGGCCGACGACACCCCGTCGACATCGGCCTGGTCGGCACCGTCAAGGACACCGCCCTCGCGCTCATCCCGCTGCTGACCGGTTCGCACCCGACGAAGCACCTCGAGGAATCGCTGAAGCGCTACCGGAAGACCCGCGAGAAGCTCGACGACCTGGCCGTCCCCGCCGGCAAGAAGAAGCCGCTGCACCCGCAGTACGTCGCCCGGGTGCTCGACCGGATCGCCGCGCAGGACGCCGTGTTCATCCCGGACGTCGGCTCCCCCGTGGTGTGGGCGTCGCGCTACCTCACGATGAACGGCAAGCGTCGTCTGATCGGCTCGTTCGTGCACGGCACGATGGCGAACGCCGTCCCGCAGGCGATCGGTGCGCAGACGGCGTTCCCGGACCGCCAGGTGATCGCCCTCGCAGGTGACGGCGGGCTGACGATGCTGCTCGGCGAGCTCATCACGATCGTGCAGAACAAGCTGCCCGTGAAGATCGTCGTGTTCGACAACTCGTCGCTGAACTTCGTCGAGCTCGAGATGAAGGCCGCCGGGTTCGTGAACTACGGCACCGAGCTGCAGAACCCGGACTTCGCCGCGGTCGCCGAGGCGATCGGCATCAAGGGCTTCAAGGTCGACGTTTCCGACGACTTCGAGGACGCGATGGCCGCCGCACTCGCGCACGACGGCCCCGCGCTCGTGTCCGTCCGCGCGAACCGGCAGGAGCTGTCGATGCCCCCGGCGGTCACGCTCGAGCAGGCGAAGGGCTTCACGCTCTACGCCATCCGCACGGTGCTGTCCGGTCGCGGTGACGAGCTGCTGGACCTCGCGTCGACCAACGCGCGCCAGCTGCTGTAGACGCGACCGCACGGCGGACGGGAGGCACGTGGCTGCGCAGCCCCTCCCTCGCAGGCTGGGTCGGCGCGCCCCGCACAACGCTTCGCGTCGCCGCTGAGCGGGGCGCGCCCGTCCGCTCTGTCGTCACCACCCGAGCGGCTGGCCGTCCTCCAGGAACACGCCGGTCGGGCCCTCCGGGCCCACGCTCGCGGCGGCCGCGACGGTCGCCGCGCTCACCTCGACGGGGCGACCGTGCGGGTTCGGCACCCCACCGAGCTCGGTCGCCGTGTAGCCGGGCTCGAGCACCACGAAGCGCACCTCGGGTGCGATGCGGGCGTACTGCACCGTGAGCATCGAGACGGCCGACTTGCTCGCGCCGTAGACCGCGGCCTGCACGGTCGACGCCGCACTGTCCGGGTCGTGGACCGCCGTGAACGAGCCGAGCGCGCTGCCGACGTTGACGACGAGGGGGCTGGCCGATCGGCGCAGGATCGGCAACGCGGCCTCGGTCGTGCGGACGATGCCGACGGCGTTCGTGTCGAACACGGCGAGCGCGTCCGGTCCGTTGAGACCCCACATCGCGATGCCGGCGTTGTTGACCAGGACGTCCAGGCCGCCGTTCGCGTCGATGTGCGCGAAGGCTGCGGCGACCGAGTCGTCGTCGCGGACGTCGAGCTGCACGGAGCGGGCGCCGATCTCGGCGGCGACGGCCGCTCCCTGGTCGGCGTCGCGGGCGCCGATCCAGACGGTGTGGCCGGCTGCGACGAGTTGGCGGGCGGTTTCCTTGCCGAGGCCACGGGTGGCGCCGGTGATGAGTGTCGTTGTCATGGGTCCAGCGTCACGCTCGACGCGGTCGGCAGGGAGTCGCCCGGTTGTCGTAGGACTGGTGGGGCCAGGACGGGGCCGCGACGTGCGCGCAGACTGGTGGCATGGCGGACACGGACTTCGGGCACACCCTGCGACGGCTCCGCGACCACGTCACCCCCGCGGCCGCCGGCATGACCGTCGGGCCGCGACGTCGGGCGGCGGGGCTGCGGCGCGAGGAACTCGCGGGCCTCGCGGGGATCTCCGCCGACTACCTGACCCGCCTGGAGCAGGGTCGCGCGACGTCGCCGTCCGCCCAGGTGGTCGAGGCACTGACGCGGGCGCTCCGGGTGTCCGACGCCGAGCGCGAGCTGCTGTACCGGCTCGCCGGGCACGCGGCCCCGGGCGCGGACGTCGTGCCGTCGCGGATCCCGCCGAGCGTGCAGCAGCTGCTCGACCGGCTGGCGGACACCCCGGTCGCGGTGCTCGACGCCGCCGGGAACCTGCTCGTGACCAACGCTCCGCACGAAGCCCTGATGGGGCCGATCGGCGGGATGCGCGGGAACGAACGCAACACGGCCTGGCGACACCTGGTCGGCTCCGGTAGCCGCGCCGTGCACACGCCCGCGGAACAGGCGGCGTTCGAGGAGAACCTGGTCGCCGGACTCCGGATGACCGCGGCCCGCTACCCGCTCGATCGGCAGTTGCAGCAGCTCGTGCGGGACCTGCGGGCGGCGAGCCCGCGGTTCGTCGAACTGTGGGACTCGGGTGCGACGGCCCTGGGCGAGACGGCCCGCCGCAAGGTGATCGACCACCCCGACGTCGGGCTCATCACACTCGATTGCGACACCCTGGTCGTCGGGCCGGAAGACCTGCGGATCCTGGCGTACACGGCGGTGCCCGGGTCGGTGGACGCCGAGCGGTTGGCGCTGGCGATCGTGCTGGGGACGCAGTCGTTGGTGGAGTGAGCACTCGCCCCCAATTCGTGGGGGATGCTCGCGACGTGGCCCTCAGCCCGTTCCAAGGTTGGCTACGATCCGAGAGCGCCGGCTTCCGGCGATCTCAGACGTCCGGTCTCCTGCCGGACTGCA
The DNA here is from genome assembly GCF_004340725.1 of Curtobacterium sp. PhB128. Classification (NCBI taxonomy): domain Bacteria; kingdom Bacillati; phylum Actinomycetota; class Actinomycetes; order Micrococcales; family Microbacteriaceae; genus Curtobacterium; species Curtobacterium sp. PhB128. The sequence continues at coordinate 167,370 of NZ_SLUR01000008.1, read as the reverse complement.
CACCCGAGGGGACCACCCGTGCAGCACAGCACTGCAACACTTCGACGCGCCTGCGCGATCGGCGCGACCATCGCCGTCATCGGCCTGAGCACCGGCTTCGGCGCGTTGACGGCCACGACCGCCTTCGCCGACGAGCAGCCCGTCGCGCCGACGAGCACCGCGACCGCGTCCCCGGCGCAGGGCACTGACAGCACGGCCGACGGCGCTGACGAGTCGGCTCCGCCGGTTCCCGCGGCGACGTCCACGCCGACGGCCGAGGCGACAGCTGATCCCACCGCGGAACCGTCCCTGCCGGTCAGCACGCCGGCCGCGACTGCGACCCCCGATCCCACCGCGCCCGTCACAGCAGAACCGGCCGCGACGCCGACCGTGACGATCGCCGGGGACGCGACCGTCGGCAGCACCCTGACGGCGACCGGGCACGACTTCACCGGCGAGCTGACCTACACGTGGGCCAGCGGCGACGCGATCCTGCCGACCACCACCGACTCGTACGTCGTCGCTGCCGCGGACGCCGGCAAGACCATCAGCGTCACGATCACCAGCGACACCGACGAGTCCGCGACGACCACGACGGCCGTCGTCACGCACGCGGCGGCCTTCCCGGAGGCCTCGACCGAAGACGACCCGATCACGTTCTCCGCGGTCGCAGGTGAGCGTTTCACCCACACGTTCGCCGCCGAGGGCTTCCCCGCACCGACGTACTCGGCCGCCTACTACTCGCTCGACGATCCGTACGCGAGCGAGGACGACGGTGACGAGTCCGGGTACCTGCCGTACGGCCTGTCCCTGGACCACGCCACCGGCGCGCTCTCCGGGAAACCCCGCTACTCCGGCACCTACGCGTTCCGCATCGTGGCGACGAGCGGCACCACGACCGCCTCGCAGTACGTCAACATCACGATCGACGCCGCCGCACCGCTCGGCGTGGAGGTCACCGCCGAGGACAAGGACACCTTCCTCACCGCGCACTCCACCAGCTGGGTCATCGAACGCGACGGCACCGTCTGGACGTTCGAGAACGAGACCACCCGTCAGCCCGACGGTGGGTACATCGGGTTCGGGGTCGGGTTCGAGGGCGGCCAGCCCACCATCGACCAGGGCGGGACCCTGCTCGTCAGCGGCCACCTGGTCGACCGCTTCGGCAACGAGGTCGACGACGCCGACGGCTACCCGGTGCCGTTCACGGTGACCTCGGATCACGCTTCCGACGTCATCACGCCGAGCCGCGATCCGTGGGTCGCGACCGACGTCACGTTCCCCGAGGCGTCGACGCACTCCCTCGAGGTCGCCTCGAGCGGGTTCGCGACCGCCTTCACGGTCGACGTCCAGCCCACCGCGGCTCTGGCCGTCTCCCCCACGGGCACGGTCGCCACTCCGACCGTGACCACGGGCGAGCTCGCCTACACGGGGTCGGACGCGATGCACCTGCTCCCCTGGGCCGGCGGTCTCGCCGTCATCGGTGCCGCGGTCGTCGCACTGCAGGCCGTCCGCCGCCGGAAGCAGCACTGACGGGTGCACGAACAAAGGCCCCGCAAGCGGGGCCTTTGGCTGGCGACGTTCCGGTAGCCGGCCCGTCGTGCTTCCAGCGTAGCGGTGGGCGTCAGGCCCCGGCACCCCCGTCGACCGGAACGATCGCCCCCGTCACCATCGCCGCGCGGTCGCTGAGCAACCACGCGGCGACCTCGGCGACCTCCGCTGGCTCAGCCATCCGCCCGAGTGGGACCGAAGCGGTGATCTGGGCGGTGACGCCAGGCGTCGCCGCCTCCCACGCTTCGATCATCTCGGTCGCGGTGCCACCCGGCGTGATCCCGTTCACCCGGATGTGCTCGGGCGCCCAGGTCACCGCGGCCGTCTCGGTGATGCTGTTCAGTGCGCGCTTCATCGCGCCGTACGCCGGCAGCGCCGGGTTCGCGCGGCGGCTGCCGATGCTCGACGTGTTGACGATCGCGCCGCCGCCGGCGCGACGCATCAGCGCGGCCTCGGCGGTCATCGCCACCCAGTGACCGCGGAAGTTCACGGCGAACTGGGTATCGATGTCCTCGTCGCTGGTGGTGTCGAGCGGTCCGGGCTGCTGGATCGCGGCGCCGTTGTTGAACGCCCCGTCGAGTCGGCCGTGCAGCTCGTCGACCTGCTCGACGGCCGCGCGGATGCTGTCCGGGTCCGCGAGGTCGAGTGCGACAGCGTCTGCCGTGCCCCCGGCCGCACGGACTTCGGCGACGATCCCCTCGAGTGCGTGGGCGCTGCGGGCAGCGAGGACCACACGGGCGCCTTCATCCGCGAAGAGCCGAGCAGCCGCGGCGCCGATGCCACGGCTCGCGCCGGTGATGAGGATGACCTTGTCGGACAAGAGGCCGATCGGGTTGGATGTGATGTCGTTCGTCATGCGCTCAGCGTCACGCCGAGGGAGCGTGCGGATACAGGTACGAGCGGTACCAGGATCTCCGGCCGGAACCGGTGGAGACTCGGGTCATGGACAAGCCGGAACTCGCCGCCTTCCTCCGCTCACGACGTGAGCGGTTGCGCCCCGAGGACGTCGGACTGCCGACCGGGTCGCGCCGCCGGACGCCTGGCCTCCGCCGTGAGGAAGTAGCGGTCCTCGCCCACATCTCCACGGAGTACTACGTCCGGCTCGAGCAGGGGCGTGCGCCCCGCCCGTCAGCAGAAGTACTCGCCGGAATCGCAGGATCGCTCCTGCTGACATCGGCGGAGTCGGAGCACCTGCACGCCTTGTCCGGCACGGCACCGTTGCAGGTCGGCCGAGTCCAGCGTGACGTGCGCCCGAGCATCCTCGCGCTCGTCGAACGATTGCCGCAGACCGCTGCGATCGTCTTGTCCGCCAGCTTCGAGGTCCTCGCCTGGAACCCCCTCGCGGCGGCGCTCATGGAGGACTTCGCGTTGCTCGCACCGGCCGACCGGAACCTCGCCCGCCGCGCCTTCCCGACCGAAGCCGTCCACCAGGCAGCTCGGCCCTACGGAATCTCGGACGGCGCCGAGTTTCAGCGGCACGTCGTCATGCAACTTAGGACGAGCCGAACGCGGTACCCGGACGACCCTGACGTCGTCGGTCTCGTCGAGGAACTCCGTGACGGCAACCCGGTGTTCGCGCGCCTGTGGGATCGCCACGACGTGCAGACGACACCGGTGCTCACCAAGACGTTCGACCACCCGGCGGTGGGGGCGGTGACGGTCGACTGCGACAGCCTCGCGTTGACGGATCGGGACCAGCACCTCGTCCTCTACACGGCCCCGCCCGGGTCACCCGATGCCGACGCGCTCGCGCTCCTCGGCCTGCTGGGTGTCGATTCCCCCAGTCGGTAACGACGGCCCGTCAGGCGCAGTACTCGTACGGCGGCATGGCGACCGCACCCACCCAGATCATGCCGACCGTCGCGCCGTCCTCCCCGAGCTGGAACGTGATGTAACTTCCGCCGATCTGGACACTCCACAGCGAGAACGGTCCTTGTTCCTCGCCGTAGGTGCCCGTGTACTGCAGGTCCGGGTACGCGGACTGCACCTCGGCCAGCGCAGTGCCGACACCGATCCCGGCTGCGGTCTCGGGCGAGTTCGTCGTCACCGGTTCCGGGCTCAGACCGCCGACGGCGACACCGGCCACGTTGCCGCCGCGCGGGACGACAGCGAGCCAAGGCGCATCGGCGCTCTCCCAGAACGAAGTCTCCGGGCTGGCCGGGCACGCATCCGAGCTGCGGGTGTAGGCCGCAGACAGGTCGTCGATCTCCCCCTGGAGTTCGCCACCGAGGGCGATCGGGCCGACCTCCTCCGCCGAGATCGTCCAGGTGGCGGGGTCCGACAGGCTGAACGCCGCCTCCGTCGCGGTGGGGGTCGGCGTGCTCGTGTCTGCCGTCGGCTCCGGCGGCGCGACGGCACTCGCGGTCGCGGTCGCGATAACGGTCCGGGTCGGCGTCGAAACCGGCGCTCCGGAGCATGCTGCCAGCACAGTCGATGCCATGAGCGCAATGATGATCCCGGTGGTCCGGACGGCACCCTTCACAAGACCGCCACCGTCGTCCAGCAGTGGCTTCGTACCGTCCTGCACGCGCGGGTTCTGGTTGCCGGGCATCGTCTGTTCCCTCCGACGGCGGATGTCGAGCAATCCACCGTACGTCGACGCCCGACGGGCAACGGGCCCCCCGGCGTCCATCGCAACCAGAGCGTTACTTGGCGGCTGCGTCCTCGACGTCGAACACCACGACCCGGGCACTCGCCCCGCCGATGAACTCGGCCACCGGACGGTGCTCCGGGTGCGGCAGGTACCCAGCGAGCGCTGCCCGATCGCGGAACCGGACCACGAGCATCCAGTGGAACCCGCCCTCCAGCCCCTCGGTGCTCACGCTCGTCCCCGACTGCACGGACTCGACACCGTCGATCCGCGGCAGGTGCTCGCGCGACAGGGCGTCGGCCTCGGACGACCGGTCCGCTCCGTCCCACTCGACCAGCACGGTGTGCGTCACTCCTGACACGTGGTCTCCTTCGTCTGTCACGACGCCGATCAGAACGCGGGCGTTCCGCCGGCGATCGTGATCGTCGACCCGGACTGGTAGCTCGACTCCGGGCTCACCAGGTGCACGTACGCGGCACCGAGCTCGGCCGGCTGTCCGGGGCGGCCGAACGGCGAGGTCTCGCCGAAGTGCGACACGGTTTCGGCGTCGTCGGAGCCCGGCTGCAGCGGCGTCCAGACCGGTCCGGGGGCGACGGAGTTCACACGGATGCCCTTCGGCGCGAGCTGCTGGGCGACGGCCTCGGTGAAGAGCTTGATCGCACCCTTCGACACGGCGTAGTCGATCTTGTCGGCCGAGGGCGTCGATGCCTGGATCGAACCGGTCGTCACGATGGTGGAGCCCGGCTCGAGGTGCGGCACCGCTGCCTTGGTCAGCCAGAACAGTGAGTAGATGTTGGTCTTGAACGTCGAGTCGAACATCGATGTGTCGAGGGTCAGGATGTCCTCGTTGCTGTCCATGCGGCCGGCGACCATGACCAGGGTGTCGAGGCCGCCGAACTCGTCGACGCCCTTCTGCACCAGGTCCTTGCAGTACTGCTCGTCGGAGATGTCCCCCGGGAACAGGACGGCGCGACGCCCCTCGGACTCGAGCAGGTCGCGGACCTGTTCGGCGTCCTGCTGCTCGTCCGGCAGGTAGGACAGCACCAGGTCGGCACCCTCACGCGAGAGGGCGATGGCGGCGGCGCGACCGATGCCGGAGTCGGCGCCGGTGATGATGCCCCGGTAGCCGGTGAGGCGTTCCCGGCCGACGTAGCTCTCTTCGCCGTGGTCGGGCTTCGGGTCCATCTTCCACGCGGCACCCGGCAGCGACTGCTCCTGCTTCGGGTACGGCGGGGCCGGGTAGAGGGTGTTCGGGTCGCGCTTGTCGTACTGGCTCATGCGTTCCACTGTCGTCGTCGCGCGTGGACGCGCGTTCAGCCGCTGCGGTCCTGGGACACGGCTGATGACGGACGGGAGGCCCGTGGCGGCGTCGCCACGGGCCTCCCGTCCGCCACGTGGTTCAGACGCCGGCCGTGGTCCGGATCCAGGACGAGGCCTGCGACAGCAGGGCGTAGTTCGAGCCGGCCTTGGTGTCGGCGCCGGGGTCGGCGCTGTCACCGGTGGAGCAGACGGCGACGACCTTGCCGTTCACGAGCAGCGGGCCGCCGGAGTCGCCGTGGTTCGAGGCGCCGGTCACGCCGGTGAGGTGCTGCGCACGCCCGCTGTAGGCGTCGGTACTCGCACCGGTGAGCGAGACGGTGGCCTGGTAGAGCCCGTCGGACTGGGTCGCGTTCGCGCGCAGGCCGTAGCCCTGGATGGTGCCGGTGCCGCTCGACTTGGCGGTCGCGGTGAGGTCGAGCGGGGCGTAGGTGGACAGCGAGTAGGCGCTCTTCAGGTGCACGAGCGCGATGTCGCCGGCCGGTGCGGCGGAGACCTGGTCGACGGCGACGGCGGTGCCCCGGTTGGTCGTGGAGTTCGAGTGGTAGACGTTCATCGCGCCGATGCCGTCGATGCAGTGGCGGGCGGTGAGGATCCACGAGGCGTTGATCTGCTCGCCGGTGCAGTTGCTGACGTAGCCCGACGGGATGGAGCCGCCCGACGCTTCGAGCTGGACCGCCCACGAGGTGGTGGGGGCCTTCTCGCCGCCGACGACCTTGGTGCTGGCCGGCAGGGCCGAGGCGGGTGACGCGGCGAACACACCCGCGGTGATGACGGCCGCGGCGGCGAACGCGGCTGCGATGGACTTCTTCATGACGACTCCTCTGTCGGGGGAAGCACCTGACCCGTTGCGCTGTGCAACTGGTCAGCATCCTGACCCTCGTTCGGGGGCCGCGCCAGTCCGCACTTCGGCGGACGGGGCCGCCCTAGGATCGTGTCGACCGGGAAACCGAAGGAGCGACATGAGCACGAACACCGCTCGGAGGACGCGCCCGACCGTCGTCACCATCGCGTCCGGCATCTGGTGCGCTGTGGTGCTCGTCCGCCTCGGGTTCCTGGTCGTCGCGGTGGTGAACACCGACGGTGGGCTCGCCGTCGCACTGGTCGGCGCGTTCATCGGCCTCGCCTTCGCGGCCCTGTTCGTCTGGCTGGCGATCCGGATGGCCCGCGGATCGGGGTCCGCGCGGCTCTGGCTCGCCATCGTGGCTGGCTTCGCCGTGGTGAACACCGTGGTCGGGCTCGTGCTCGGCGCAGGGGCCGTGGGCTTCCTCTACCCGATCGCCCTCGTCGCCGCGACGGTCCTGAGCTACCTGCCGACCACGCGAGGGTTCTTCCCGAAGACCGAGCGCCGCGTTCGACCCGCCGAACCCCGCACGGTCGGCTGGGACCCGACGACAGGTGAACGCATCACCGAGCCGGCACCCACCGACGGACGCGCCGGCTGACGGATCAGCGGCCCCGTCAGCGGGTGCTCCAGAACGAGATCGAGCGGCTCTCGTCGCGGATGACGATCGTGTGCGACGCCGCACGGTCCGCCACCGGACGGTTGCCCTCGCCGCCGTACCAGTACGACACGTACCGCCGTTGGCTCGGCGACCAGCCGACGACCTCGACCTTGTAGCGTCCGGGGCTCAGCACCGCGCCGAAGGTCCCGCCCCGACCGGGAGACCAGTAGCTCAGGTGCGTGTCGAAGGTACTGCCGATCGACTCCCCGTACACGTGCACGGTGGCGCCGGTGAAGTCGGTGTCGAGCTGCGGGTTGAGGATCCCGGTCAGGGTGACGCCCCGGGTCGAGCTCGCATCGATGCCGTCCACGACCGTCTCGGTGCGGCCCCCGGCCTGGTGCGCGACCCGGACGTACGAGCGCTCAGCGGTGGAGTCGGGATCACGGTGGAAGCCCCACGACTCGTTGCGCAACGCCGGCCACGAGTCGAGCGTCTCGTCGTGCGCGTTGACCTGCACGCTGTAGTCGTCGCTCGGCAGGCCATGCACCCAGTAGTGACCGTCGGGCGAGGTGACGGTCCGCCGCACGGTGCCGGTGTTCCAGCCACGGACGACGACCGCTGCGCCGGACAGGTCCGCGCCGTACGGGTTGTGGGCGGTGCCGCCGATCGAGGCACCCCGCCGCACCACGAGCACGACGGTCTCGTGCCCACCGGCGCTGACCACGACGCCGGTCCGCTCCGCCGGGACCACGTCGTCGAAGCCGTACGAGCCCTCGCGTTCACCGTGCAGCGTCCAGGTGCCTGCCGGGACCGCGTCGAACGTCATCCGGCCGCGGCGGTCGCTCGTCGCCGAGTCAGCGGTCCCGCCGTCCGGGGTGCGGAGGTCGACGACCACGCCCTCCATCGCGAGCGGCCGCTTCTCCAGGTCGGTCAGCATGACGGTGAGCGCACCGTCGTCCGGAGCGGCCACCGCCGCGGTGACGGGCGCGATGAGCACGCCGATCAGTGTGAGTGCGATCGTGATCCCGACCGTTGCGCGTCGTCGTGCCGTCATGGTGTGCCCCTGATCCCCTGGTGGGGCCACCCCTGGCCCCGGTGGAGTGGAGCGTAGCCGCGACCCGCGCGGAGCGCGCGGTCGCTCTCCGCTCAGCTCACCAACCGCGACGCGTCGCGTTCCGTGCCACAGCGTCGGCGAGCTCTCGACCGAATGGCTCCTCCACCGTTGCCGCCGCCTGTGCGAACGCTGCGGCGACGCCGGAGGTGATGTTTCGGTAGCGATCGGTTGCCTCGTCCGGAGCGATGTCCAGGGACCTGCCGATGTCACGGAACTGCTCCTCACCGATCCCGTCGAAGCGGTACTCGTCGCCGACGGACATCGCGCCGCGCAGCGTCGAACCGTCAGCTGACGGGTACGCAGCGTGTGAGCCGAGGTCGTACAGCGGCGCCAGTCGGACGGAGGAGCCTTCGAGGAGGAGCGAGTAGTTCTTCGCGTGCGCATCCGTGCCGAGCATCGCGACGTTCAGCACCAGCGCCTCGAAGAACCGCCGTTGCGCGTCACGGCGTTCGTCGGGCTGCGCGATGGCTCCGCGGAGGAGTACCGCGATCTGCTTCGCCGATGGCCCACCCTCTTCCTGGTACTTTCTGGATGGGTAGACCGACAGCGCCTGGCAGAGGTCCTCCTGGTGGAGTCGGCGCCACGACCCGTCCTCGTCACGGACCCGGTCGTACCGCTTGCTGACGAACACCCGGGCGCCGGTCGACGTCCGAAGCAACTCATGGTCCGCGACGTGCAGTCCGAGGAGCCGAGCGGCCTCCATCGACACGTACTCGTTCACGTCGTGGTCAGGCATCGTTGCGATGACCGGCTTGATGATGTGGGTCGTCGGGGTCGAGTCCTGCGGCACACCCCAGGTCCCGTCGTCGAAGCGGAACAGGGCGGCTTTGCTCTGCGCGCCCGCGAGCGACCACCGTCCGGCGTTCATCGTGCCGCCCCACGATCCCGAGTTGCGCGCGAGCGCGTCGACCAAGCCGTCGAAGTCGTCGCCCGTCAGGCGGTGCACGGCACCACGCCGGACCGCCGCGTCCGAGGAGTCCGTCGCCGGAGGGAGCAGCTGCACGGCACCAGCGGCATCACGGCCGAGGCGCTCAAGCAGCCGGAACGGGTTCTCGGTGACGTGGTGCTCCGAAGCGAGTTCGCGCAGCCGCTCCGGGCTGTCGGGAAGCAGTCCCGCGAGGAACGGTCCGGCCGCCTTTGCCTTCCATCTGGCGCGGCCGGTTCGCATCGACAACGACACCGGGGTCGCGTCGGGCAGGTTCCGGTACGCCTCGTCGTAGGTGAAGGTGGTGTTCCCACCGGTGCTCATCTCGAAGGTGCCGACCGGCACACCGTCGAGGAACGCGCGCAGCTCGCTCATCGGTCACGCTCGTTCGCCTCGAGGACCAGGCCGAGGACGGTCAGCGCGTCGAAGGCCAGACGGAGCTGCGCGGTGCCCTTTCCGCCCTCGAACTCGTTGACCCATCGGCGGCTGACACCCATCCGCTCGGCGAGTTCAGCCTGGGACCAACCGAGACGCGTGCGGCGTTCGTGCACGAGATCGCCCAGTGCAAGGGCAGTGTCGACTCGCATGTGCGCCTCCGCTGTAATCGTCCGGTTACAGCGTAACCCTGTCACCGATCGCTTACAAGTACCACCAGTAACCCATCGCTTACACAACGTGTTCGGAACCGATCGATCCCACGGAGCCTTGTGGTCGTGGTGGTCGCCGTGGTCGGCACGCCCGTGGCGATCGTCGTCCTCGCTTCACGATCGCGCAGTCCTGAACGACGCACGAGGGCCCCGCGACCGGAGTCGCGGGGCCCTCGCTCGGTGCACTGGTGTTACTTGATGACGATCGACTGCACCGGGCTGGTGCTCGTCGTCAGGGTGTCGGTGCCGGCGAAGACGGCGTGCAGCTTGTGCGTGCCCTTCTTCAGCGAGAGCGCCGAGGTGACCTTGCCGTTCTTGACGGTGACGGTCGCCAGGCGCTTCGTGCCCTGGTAGATCCGCGCGGTGCCGTTCACGGTGAAGCCCGTGGCCTTGACCTGCACGGTCGCCTTGCCGCCGCTGTACTTGAGCGCCGTGCGGGACGGGGCCTTCGTGACGGTGACGGTGGTGGCCTTCGCGGTCGCCGAGTCGGTGCCCGAGAAGGTCGAGTCCGCGTTGACGAACTTGGCGGTGAGGGAGTGCGTGCCGATGGCCAGGGCGCTCGGGAGCGTCATGGTCGCGGTGCTGTTCTTGACGGGGACGGTGCCGAGGACCTTCTTGCCGTCCGAGACCGTCAGCGTGCCCTGCTGCTTGCCGATGCCACCGGCGATGGTCGCGGTGACCGTGGCCGGCTTCGCCGCGTTGACGGTCTGCGACGCGGCGGAGACGGCAAGCGTCGTGGTCGTCGCGGGCAGCGTGGCGTGCAGGTCGAACTGGTCGACGGTCGATCCGATCGCGGCCGGGTCGGCGGTGGCGGTCGGCTGGAGCGTCACGCCGCAGCTGTCGACGTTGCCGTGCTGGACCGCCGAGTTGAGCGTGGTGCAGTCGCCGGCGCGGATGTCCTGCACGGAGAGCTTCTCGTCGGTGACCGAGACCTTGACGAAGGAGCGGACGTGCTCCTGGTTCTCGACCGAGTTGGCCCAGTGGCGCTTGCCGGTCGGGTCGAGCGGGTCTGCGCCGTAGCCGCTCTGGGTGGCGTCCGGAGCGGTCAGGTCGTAGTACTTCGAGCCGGAGGCCGAGTTCGCCGTCATGTAGATGACGCCGCCGGGGCCGGAGAAGACCTCGGGAGCAGCGGGCTGCTCGTTGACGTTGGCCTTCTTGCCGTTCTTGATCGCGTAGCTGCGCGAGTAGGAGTGGTCGTGGCCCTGCAGGACGAGGTCGACGCCCATGTCGGAGAACGCACGCGTGAAGTCGAACCGGCGCTGCTGGTTGTCCTTGTCGTTCGCGTGGTCGGCCGGCGAGTAGATCGAGTGGTGGTAGACCAGCGTGGTCCACTTCGCGTCGTCGCCGTAGCGGTTGATGACGTCGCGCACGTAGTTCACGTGGGCAGCGTCCGATCCGGCCGCGTACGCGTTCGAGTTGATGTCGATGAACAGGACGCCCTTGTACATGTACCAGTAGTCACCACCCGAGTTCGCGGTGGTGTTGCCGCCCGGGTAGAAGTCCGGCACCTTGAGCGAGTTCGGCACCTGGTTGTGCTGCTCGTACGCCTTGCCGCCGACGTCGTGGTTGCCGATGGTCGAGGCCCACGGGTAGCGCTTGAGGACGTCGCTGCTGTCGGCGAACGCACCCCACTCGTACTCGTTGTTGGCGTGCTCGATCTGGTCGCCACCGGAGACCAGGAGCTCGGCGTCCGGCTCGGTCGTCGTGGCGTACCGCAGCGTGTCCGCCCAGCCGGCGCCGTCGTCGTCGACGTAGCCCGACGAACCGATCTGCGGGTCACCGAAGAACAGGAAGTCGAAGTCGCCGGAGAAGCTCTTCGTGGTGAACGTGTACGACGCCGACCAGGCCGACCCGTCCGCCGCACCGACGTGGTACGTGTACGAGGTGTTCGGCTCGAGGTCAGAGATCGTGGCGTGGGCGTTGATGTAGCCCGACTCGGCGGCGATGCCGTCGATGCTCTTCGTGTTCGAGTCCGTCGTGCTCGTGTCGACTGCGGTGTTCGCGGCCTTCGACGCGGCGATCGTCGACTTGGCGTCGGTGAAGACCCCGTCGGTCATCGACGCGGTCTTCTGGATCTCGAGCGACTGCGCGACGTTCGTCGGGAAGTACCACGAGGCGATGCGCTGGCTCTCGGTGGCACCGACGCCCAGCAGGATGTGGAGCGGGCCGCCGGTGGAGATGTTGGTGGTGGGGGTGTTCGTCGCGGCGGAGGCGACGTTCGTGCCGACCATCGAGGCGCCGGCGATGAGCGCGGCCCCGAGGACGGCTCCGCACACGCGGAGGGTGGTGGTTCTGCGCCGTGTGGTGGCGCCGGACAGGAGACTCATGGTGGTCCGTTTCTCAGACGTGGGATGGTGCAGCACGGAAGACTCTGCATGCACTGCGAAACGTCTTGGTAAACGCTGAGTGACAAGTCGTCGCTGTTCAGGAGCGGACCACCGTCATCCCGCTGCGAGCCGCTCGACGAACCAGATCATCCCCATCACGAACACCCCGGCGGTCACGACTCCGGTGCCCCAGAGCGAGACCCGGTGGGCCTTCCGACGCAGGAGGGACAGCGGTGGGAAGACGATGACGATGATCGCGAGCTGCACGGCCTCGATGCCGACGTTGAAGACGAGGAGCGACACGAGCAGCTGCCACGAGAACGCCTCGTGGATGCCCAGCGCCCCGGCGAACCCGAGCCCGTGGATGAGCCCGAACGCGAACACGACGGCCAGGCGTGTCCAGCCGGCCCGGTCGAGCGAGAAGTGCCCGTGTTCACCGACCACGAGTTCGTCGGCCCGCGACCGGCGCCGCCAGAGCCGCCACAGGTACCAGCCGGCCACGGCGGCGATGGACAGGGCGATGAGCGGCTCGACGACGATCGCGGGCGGGCTGACCACCCCGAGCGCGGCGAGGATGAACGTGATCGAGTGCGCGATGGTGAACGCCGACGCGGTGTAGACCACCTCGCGCAGGCGCCGTGACCCGGCGATGAGCGCGACGAGGAACAGGATGTGGTCGATGCCGGTCAGCAGGTGCTCGGCACCGAGGCGGAAGAACTCCCAGAAGCGCTGCCCGGCCGACTGCTCGGTCGAGAACGACGGCTGCGAGGCGTCGAGCGTCGCCGATCCCTGCTTCGCGTCGACGTCGTAGGTGACGATCGTCTTGGTGTCGCGCACGAAGGTCTCACTGTCCGGGAACAACGTCGACGTCACGACGTGTCCGGTCTGCGTCTCCGAGGGTTCCGGGCAGGTGAAGTCCGCCGTCACGTGGGCGTACGGCACCTCGTCCTGCAGGTCGACCGTCACCGTCTTCCCGAGCACGCCCGTGCAGGCCTGCCCACCCGCGCCGGTCACCGAGAACCGGTCGAACACGTACTTCCCGAGCGCGTCGGTGTGCGCCTCGGCCGCCGACACCATCCCCGGGAAGTCGCCGTCGTCCCAGGCCGCCTGACCCTGCGTGTGGAACGCGTCGTCGTGCTCGCTCGTGGCGACCGACACGAGCATCAGGTCGTACTCGAGCCCGAGCTCCGCGTGCACGACGGTCGGTTCCGTCGACGTCACCTTCGCGTAGACGACCGAGCTGAAGCCGTGCGCCGATGCCGGCGACGCCCCGGCCAGCACGCCGACGACGACCACCCCGAGCAGCAGGAGCGCGGCGACGACCCGTGCGATCAGCGCGGACGGGCGGGACGGACGGGCAGGGCGGGCAGGGCGGGCGCGCAGCAGCGCGACGGGGGTTCCGGAAGGCACGCGCAGACGATCCGGCCCTCGGACGACCGGCAGGTGAACAGGTGGTGACCAGCAGTGGGACAGGTGCCGGACAGCCGCCGGAGCCGGCCCGGTGCGGCACACCGACGTGTTTCGATGATGCAGTGACCCGCCTCGCTGCCCGGACGACCTTCCTGCTGACCACCGTCGCCCTCGTCGGCACCGGCGTCGCCCTGCTGGCCGGGTGCTCGGCGACGCCCGGCGGGACCGACGCAGGAGCCGGCACCGACGCCGGCACCGGCACGTCGGCGACGGCGCACGCCACGGCCGGTGCCCTCGGCGCGGGCTTCTCCGACCCGACGCAGCCGCCGGCACCCGAGGCCACCATCCACCCGGAGCCGGGTTCGTGGTCCGGGGTCCACGCCCCCGACGACTACGACGTCGTGCTGCTGTCGGACGCCGGTGACGCCGACGACGCCCCGACCCGGACCCTGCTCGACGCCGTCGCGTCGTGGGCGGCGGACGAGGACGTCACCGTCACGAGGGTGTCGGCGACGGACGCCGACGACCGGATCGCGGCGGTCACCCGGGCGATCGACGAGCGGTCCGACCTGGTGATCAGCGTCGGCAACCACATGGTCGACCCGCTCGCCGCGGTGTCGCCGACGGCGCTCCACCAGCAGTTCCTGGTCGTGGGTGCCGAGATCGCCGAGCCGACGTCGAACGTGACGGCCGCGGACTGGACCGGCGGCGGCTTCCGTGGCGAAGGACTCGGACCGTCGAGCCACTACGACCCGTCCACCTTCACGGAGGAGCGCGCCGACCGCGCACTGCACGCGGGTCTGGCGGCCGTGCTGCACGACCTGCGCGGCATCGTCGTCTGGGTGCGCTGACCCGAGCCGGCGCGGGTCCGTCGCTACGCCGGCTCGGCCTCGAGCACGAGCGCGCGCACCTGCGACGCGGCACCGAGCGCCACGGCGTCCGACCCGAGGGTCGACTGCGCCAGCCGGATCGTCGCACCGCTCACCGGGGGCTCGGCCGCGATCGCCGCGGTGATGGCCGGTTCGAGCAGGTCCCACGACCGCGCGATGCCGCCGCCGATCACGATCGTCGTGACGTCGAGGATCCCCGCGGTGAGCAGGGCGGCGCGCGCCAGGCCCCACCCCGCGGCCTGGAAGACGGCAGCGGCGTCCGTGTCACCGGCACGTGCGGCGACGGCGACGTCACGCGCCGACAGCCGCCGGCCGGATCGTTCGGCGTACCGGTCGGCGATGCCACGCGCGCCCGCGATCGTCTCGAGGTGTCCGATCTGTCCGCAGGTGCACAGCGCGTCACCGAAGCCCGGCACGTGGCCGATCTCACCGGCGGCGCCGCGCGGCCCCGCGAACAGCCGTCCGCCGAGCACGAACGCACCGCCGACCCCGGTGCCGAGGGTCATCCCGAGCACGTCGGACTCCCCCGCGACGGCACCCGTGGCGATCTCGCCGAGCAGGAACGCGTTCACGTCGTTGTCGAGCGTCGCCGGCACGCCGAGGGCGTCGTTGACCGCGCGGGTCACGCCGTAACCGGCCCAGCCGGTGAACGAGTTGCCCGTCACCAGGACGGTGCCCGTGGCCGCGTCGACCACGCCGGCCGCGCCCACCCCGACACCCGTCAAGGAGGCCCGGTGCCGGACGAGCAGGCCCGTCACCGCCCCGACGGCGGCCGTCACGATCGCCGCCCCACCCGCGTGGGCGGGCGTCGGTAGGTCGACGCGGTCGATGACCTCGAGGTCGGGGGTCGTCAGGACGACCTTGGTGTTCGTGCCACCGACGTCGACGCCGGCGATCACCCGGGTCACGCGGTCACCGCCGCGAGCGAGGCGAGACGCGCCGTCCGACGCTGCCGTTGCAGGACGGGGTCGGGCACGGGTACGGCGGCGAGCAGGCGCCTGGTGTAGTCGGTGGTGGGGTGGAGCAGGGTCGTCCCGGTGGTGCCCTGCTCCTCGACGACGCCCTGGCGCATCACCACGACGCGTTCGGCGAAGTGTTGCACGACGGCCAGGTCGTGCGAGACGAACAGGCACGCGAACCCCAGGTCGTCCTGCAGTTCACCGAGGACCTCGAGCACGGTCTCCTGCACGCTGACGTCGAGCGCCGAGGTCGGTTCGTCGGCGACGAGCAACCGCGGCTCGAGCACCAGGGCGCGGGCGAGCGAGACCCGCTGGCGCTGGCCACCCGAGAGCTCGCGGGGTGCACGCGAGGCGAGCGACCGCGGCAACCGGACGGCGTCGAGCACCTCGTCGATCCGCCGACGACGGTCCGCCGACGACATCCCACGGCGGTGCACGGCGAGCGGTTCGGCGATGCACTCCGCCACGGACATCCGGGCGTCGAGCGAAGCCACCGGGTCCTGCAGCACGACGCCGATGCCGGCGCGGAGTGCACGGCGGTCACGACCTCGGGCGCTGCGCAGGTCCTGCCCGAACAGCGACACCGTGCCGGACGTCGGCGTGATGAGCCCGAGCGCCACCCGGGCCGCGGTGGACTTGCCGGAGCCGGACTCGCCGACCAGGCCGACCGTCTCGCCCGCGTGCACGGCGATGTCGATCCCCTGCAACGCGTGGACGGCGCGCGCCCCGCGCCCGAACGTCACCGTGACGTCCCGCAGGTCGACCACCGGGGCCGCTCCGGGCCTCCCGGCCGCCGCGTCAGCGGACCCCGTGTCGACCGGAGCGGCGGGACGGTCGCCCGCCACGTCGAGCCGCGGCACCGCGGCGAGCAGCCGCTTCGTGTACTCGTGCTCCGGACGGAGCAGGACGTCCTCGACGCTGCCGGTCTCGACGATCTCGCCCTGCAGCATGACCGCGACGCGGTCTGCGAAGTCCGCGACGACGCCCATGTTGTGCGTCACGAGCAGCACGCCTGTGCCGGTGTCGACGGCGAGCTTGCGGAGCAGTTCGAGGATCTCGGCCTGCACGGTCACGTCGAGGGCGGTCGTCGGCTCGTCCGCGATGAGCAGCTTCGGCGAGTTCGCGATCGCCATCGCGATCACCACGCGCTGGCGTTGCCCACCCGACAGCTGGAACGGGAACGACCGCGTGCGCGACTCGGGGTCGGGGATGCCGACGCGGCGGAGCAGGTCGACGGCCTCGGCCGCGGCCTGCGCAGCGGTGACCGTTCGGTGGTTCCGGATCACCTCGGCGATCTGCGCGCCGACCCGGGTGAGCGGGTCGAGGGCCGTCGCGGGCTCCTGGAAGACCATCGACACCGTCGAGCCCCGCAGGGCACGGAGCGACGGTTCGGGAGCACCGACGACCTCGTGACCGGCGACGAGCGCGCTGCCCGTCGCCGTCGCGTTGCCGGAGAGCAGCCCCATCGCGGCGAGCGCCACCGTGGACTTGCCGGAGCCGGACTCGCCGACCAGGGCGAGCGTCTCGCCCGGCGCGACCGTCAGGGACACGCCCCGAACGGCCGACACGGTACCGGACTCGGTGCTGAACGAGACGCCGAGGTCGGTCGTCCGCAGGATCGGTTCGGTGGTCATCAGCGGCCCCTCACGTCGAAGGCGTCCCGGAGTCCGTCGCCCACGGCGTTGAACGCGCAGACGATCAGGATCACGGCCAGACCCGGGGGCACGATGAGCCACCAGCGTCCGGAGTACGCGGCGGTGAGTCCCGCCGAGAGCATGCCGCCCCAGTCCGTCGCGGGCGGCTGCACGCCGAGCCCGAGGTACGAGACGTAGGCGACGAGCAGGATCGCGTCGGCCACCTGGAACGTGGCGGCGACGACGATCGTGGACACCGAGTTCGGCAGCAGGTGCTTGCCGATCGCGCGGGCGTGCGAGCCGCCGATCGCGCGCAGGGTGAGCACGTAGTCGCGGTTCTTCAGCGTCAGGGTCTCGGCGCGGATCAGGCGGGACGGCACCAGCCACGACACCAGCCCGAGGATCAGGATGAGCCCGGCGACGCCGGGGGTCGTGATGGCCGAGATGACGAGCAGGATGAACAGCGCCGGGATCGCGATGCCCGCGTCGACGACGCGCATCATCAGCGCGTCGACCCAGCCGCCGACGTAGCCCGCGACGGAACCCCACAGGGTACCGACGACCGTGGCCAGGACCCCGGCGGCGATGCCGACCATGAGCGAGACCTTGCCGCCGTACATCAGCCGGCCGAGCACGTCGTGGCCGACGGCGTCGGTGCCGAGCCAGTGCGCCGCGCTCGGACCCTGGTTCGCCTGCTCGAGCAGGGTGTGGGTCTGGTCGGTCGGGTACAGGAACGGCCCGACGAAGCAGAACAGGACGATGACGACGATCACGGCCAGGCCGATCACGGCGAGCGTGTTGCCGCGGAACCGGCGGGCGGCGAGCCGGAACCCGGTGGCCGCGACGGTGACGGGAGCGCCCGGTGCTTCGGGTGCCAGTTGTACGGCGCTCATGCGCGGCTCGCCTTCACTCGCGGATCGATGAGGGACTGCGCGACGTCGGCGAGCAGGGTGCCGATGACGGTCGCGATGGAGATGACGAGGACGCAGCCGAGCAGCGTCGGGTAGTCCGACGACTGCGCCGCGTTCCAGAACAGGAGCCCCATGCCGGGGTAGTTGAACAGCTGCTCCGTGACCAGGGCGCCGCCGAACAGCACGGGCAGGTAGTAGCCGAGCATCGCGACGACGGGCGTCAGCGAGTTCCGGAACACGTGCCGGCGCAGGATCGTCATCGTCGAGGCACCACCGGCGCGGGCGGTGCGGACGTAGTCCTCCTGCAGGTTCTCGAGGGTCGAGGCCCGCATGTACCGGCTGAACACGGCGATCATCGCGAGCGCTCCGGTGACGACGGGCAGGACGAGCCCGGCGGGGTCCTGGAACACCTCGGCGAGCGTGGTGCCGCTCGGCGCCTGCGACGGCAGCCACGGCAGCTGCTGGCTGAACACGATGATCAGGATGAGGCCGAGGAAGAAGGCCGGCGTCGAGTAGAAGACGAAGGCCAGCGCGGTGGCGGCGTAGTCGACCGCGCCGTTGCGGCGGGCGGCCTGGAGCATGCCGACCGGGATCGCGATGACGAGGCCGAGGACGGCGGAGATGCCGGTGAGGACGAGGGTCTTCGGCAGGCGTTCGGCGATGAGCTGCGACACCGGTTCGTTGAGCGTGTACGAGGTGCCGAGGTCACCGGTGAGCAGACGACCGAGGAACCGCAGGTACTGCACCGGCAGCGCCTGGTCGAGTCCCTGCGCCTGGTTGAACGCGGTGATCTGCGCGGGCGTCGCGGAGACGCCGAGGACACCGCGGGCGGGTCCGCCGGGCAGCGCGTGCAGCAGGCAGAACACCACGATCGTGACGATGAGGATCACCGCGAGCGCCTGCAGGACGCGCCTGGTGAGGTAGAGAGCTGTGGTCATGCGGCTTCCGTCGTCTGGGTTGTTGCGTCGGAGCGGACGGGAGGCGCGGTGCGCGTCGGGCGCACACCGCGCCTTCCGTCCGTGGTCACGGTCCTACTTGTTCCACTTCCACTGGGCCGGGTGGAAGTTGGCGAGCGAGTCCTGGTCGAACCCGGACAGGCCCTTCTTGACGACCGAGATCTGGTAGTCGGGGCTCGGCAGCCAGATCACCGGCAGGTCCTTCGCGACCGCGGCGCTGTAGTCCTGCACGGCGGTGGCGTCGGTCGAGGTGGTGGTCGCATCGATGAGGTCGTCGACCTGCTTGTTCGAGTAGCTGCCGAAGTTCGCCGAACCACCGGTCGAGAAGAGCGACTCACCGGTCGGGTAGGCCGGGAAGTACCAGCTGCCCGCGGTACCGAAGAACGACAGGTCCCAGTCGCAGCTGGCCTCGTCGCTCGTGCACGTCGGGGTCTGCGAGAGCACGCTCGACACCGGCGCGGTCTTGATGGTGAAGCCGATGCCGGTCTTCGCGAGCGAGGACTGGATCGCGCTCATCATGTTGTCGGTCACGGTCGAACCGGACTGCGACAGCACACCCATGGTGAACTTCGTGCCGTTCTTCACGCCCTCACCGCACTGGCTGTCGGACGTGCCCGGGTCGGTGCAGACCATCGTGCCGCCCTGCTCCTCCCAGCCGTGGCTGGTCAGCAGGTCCTTGGCCTTCGACGTGCTGAACGGGTACGGGTTGTCCTTCTGCACGTCGGAGACGTAGTCGGACTCCTGCGCCTGCGGGATCGGGCCGTAGGTCGAGGTGGCGGTGCCGTTGAAGACGACCTTCGACAGGGACTTCTGGTCGATCGACATCTGCACGGCCTGGCGGGCGTACAGCTGCTTGAAGACGGCGCCCATGTCCGGGTTGTTGAAGTTGTACGGCATGTAGGTGATGGCCCAGCCGGTCCACGGCTCGACCTCGTAGCCCTTCGCCGTGAACGAGGACTCCTGGTCCATGTCCGTGGCGTTGATGTAGCCGTAGTCGACCTCGCCGGAGCGGACCGCGTTCACCTCGGCGTCGGCCGTCGTGAACGGCAGCAGGTTGACGGTCGTGATCGAGGGCTTCTCGCCGCCGTCGTACTTCGTGTTCGCGGTGAGGGTGACCTTGCCGGCGGTGGTGAACGCCTTCACGCCGTAGGGACCGGAGATGGTCTTCCACAGGTCGTCGGTGGCGTAGTCGGAGATCTTGCCGGCCGCGGTGTTCAGGTACTTCCAGACCTGCTTCGCGCCGGCGGTGGTCTCGTCGGCGTCGGTGACCTTGGCGCTCGCGCTCGTCTTGTCCCAGGCGTGCTGCGGCAGCGGGATGATGTGGCTCAGCTGGTTGGCGAGCATCCAGTCCGAGTTGTACGCCTTGTCGAACGTGATCGTGAAGTGGGTGTCGTCGACGGTCTTGAACGAGGTCCAGTTGTCCGGCGCCTTGCCCTTCGAGTACGAGCCCCACTGGTCCTTGTTCGCCTTGATCAGGTTGAACCAGAACTCGACGTCGCGGCTCGTGATCGCCTCGCCGTCGGACCAGTGCCGGTCACCGAGGGTGATCTCGACGCTCT
This sequence comes from Curtobacterium sp. PhB128, assembly GCF_004340725.1. Taxonomy (NCBI): domain Bacteria; kingdom Bacillati; phylum Actinomycetota; class Actinomycetes; order Micrococcales; family Microbacteriaceae; genus Curtobacterium; species Curtobacterium sp. PhB128. Next base: position 147,156 of record NZ_SLUR01000008.1, on the reverse strand, counting down.
TGCCGTCGTCGGCGAACTCCGCGTCCGTGGCGACGGACCCGTCCTTGTTCCACGCGATCTTGCCGGTGGAGCCGTCGTACGCGACGAGCGGCTCGTACAGCGACTGCGCGATGGAACCGTTGTTCGTGTTGAGGTGCGCGGCGGTGCCGATCGGCAGGATCCAGTTGGGCGTGAAGTTCGCAGGAAGGGCGTAGTTGATCTCGTCCGGATTCGCGTTCGAGGTGGCGGAACCGCCCCCGGAACATCCGGCGAGCAGGGCGCTCACGGCGATCGCTGCTCCGGTGAGGAGCGCCCAGCGGCGGGGCTTGGTCATGTGTGTCTCCTGGTGCGTGGGAGTTCTGGGGAGGTGGAGCACGCGTGCCGAGCGGCACGGACACAGTCAATGGCCAAAGCCGTTGGAAAAACAAACATCTTCGTGTAAAAACTGCGTTTCTGCCGTTTGGACGAAAGGGTGAACGGGCCGTTCCGCCGGTTAGGCTCCGGGTGTTCGGTCGGTTCGACCGTCGTTTCCCCCGGATTGGAGAAAGTCGTGACGGACCTCTCTGCTCGCGTCCTCGAACTCGTCGCCTCGGGTCAGGCCGCGAGTCGCACCGAGATCGCCACACTGCTCGGCGCCGCTCCGTCGACGGTGTCGCACGTCGTCACCCAGCTGCTGTCGCACGGGCTGCTCGCAGAAGAGGGCACCGACGTCTCGACCGGCGGGCGTCCCCGCAAGGTCCTCCGCATCGGCGGCGTCGACGAGTACGCGGTCGCCGCCGACGTCGGCGGCGGGCACGCGCGGGTCGGGATCGTGCTGCCGGGAGGCGCGCTCGAGTCGGTCGCGAACGTCCCGTTCGCACTCTCCGACGGTCCGACCGCCGGCCTGCAGCGACTGGCCGGCCTGCTCGAGCGGCTCGCCGACGACCGTGGCCGCGCCGGTCTACGCGGGGTCGGGCTCAGCCTGCCCGGTCCCGTCGACGTCGAGGCCGGTGTCGTCGACCTGCCGAGCCGGATGCCGGGCTGGAACGGGTTCCCGGTGGCCGCCTGGCTGTCCGACCGCTTCGGCCTGCCGGCGATCGTCGACAACGACGCGAACTGCATGGCCGCCGGCGAGCAGAGCGTGCAGCCTCCGGGACGCCGGCAGACCATCACGATCAAGGCCGGATCGGCGATCGGCGCGGGCATCGTCATCGACGGCCGCCTGTACCGCGGGTCCACGGGTTCGGCCGGGGACATCACCCACGTGCGGATCGACGCCGCCGGTGACACCCCCTGCTCGTGCGGGAACACCGGGTGCCTCGAGACCGTCGCGTCCGGAGCTGCCCTGGTGCGGATCCTGTCGGGCGCCGGGGTCGACGTCTCCTCGACCGCCGACGTCGTCCGACTCGCCTCGGACGCCCACCCCGAGGCCACCCGTGCCGTGCGCCTGGCCGGTCGGTACCTCGGCGAGGTGCTCGCGGCCAACGTGAACTTCTTCAACCCGGACGCCGTCTACCTGGGCGGCATCCTCTCCACCCTCGACCCGTTCATCGCGGCCGTGCGCAGTCAGCTCTACGAGAGCTGCCACCCGCTCATGACGCAGCACCTGGCCATCGAGCCGGTGTCGCTCGGTGCCGATGCCGGGCTCGTCGGTGCCGGGCAGTTCGCACTGCAGCGGGGCCTCGCCGCGTCGCTCGAGGAGCTGTCCACCCCCATCCCGCAGTCCACCACCAGGAACAGGAGCGTCCGTGTCTGAGACCGTGCCCGCCACCCCCGCCGTCCCCGCCGTCCCCGCCGGTGCCCGTCGTCCGGTCGTCGCCATCGCCGGACTGGCCATCGAGACGTCGACCTTCACCCCCACCCGCACCCACGCACCGGCGTTCCACCCAGACCGTGGCGACGAGGTCGTGGCGCGGTACCCGTTCCTGTCCGCGATGTCGGACGCGGCGGACTTCCGCGGGGCGCTCATCGGGCACGCGCTGCCCGGCGGCATCGTGGACCGGGCGTCCTACGAGGAGCTCGCGGCCGAGATCGTCACGCGACTGCGCGCGATCGTCGACGCCGAGCACGTGGACGGCCTCTGGTACGACATCCACGGCGCGATGGTCGTCGAGGGCCTCGACGACGCCGAGGCGGACCTGCTCGGCCGGATCCGTGCGGTGATCGGCCCGGACGTCATCGTGTCGGCGTCGATGGACCTGCACGGCAACGTCACGCGCGAGCTCGCCCACCAGGTCGACCTCGTCACCTGCTACCGGATGGCCCCGCACGAGGACGCCATGGAGACCAAGGAACGTGCCGTCCGGAACCTGGTCGACGTGCTCACCGCGCGTCCTGCCGGAGCGCAGCGCCCCGTGAAGGCCTGGATCCCGATCCCCGTCCTGCTGCCCGGCGAGCAGACCTCGACCCGCCTCGAACCCGCCGCCTCGCTGTACGCCCAGGTGCCGCTCGTCGAGCAGACCGACGGCGTGCTCGACGCCGCGATCTGGGTCGGCTACGCCTGGGCGGACCAGCCCCGCGACCAGGCCGTCACCGTCGTCACCGGGTGGGACGAGGCCGCCGTCGCCGCCGGGGCCGAGCGCCTCGCCCGTGCCTTCTGGGACGTCCGCGAGGACTTCGTCTTCGTCGCACCCACCGGCACGTTCGACGAGTGCCTGGCCGCCGCGCTCGCGCCCGGCGCCGCACACCCCTACTTCGTGTCCGACTCCGGCGACAACCCCACCGCGGGCGGCTCCGGCGACATGACCTGGGGTCTGACACAGGTGCTCGCGAACCCGGCCTTCGCGAGCGCCGACGGCCCCACCCTGATCTACGCGAGCGTCCCCGGCGCCGCCGCCGTGGCGACCGCGGTCGAGGCCGGTGTGGGTGCGACCGTCACGGTGACCGCCGGTGCGTCGGTCGATGCCGTGCACGCCGGACCGATCACCATGACCGGGCGGGTCCACGCGGTCAAGCACGGCGACCGCGACGCCGAGACCGAGGTCGTGCTGCAGGTCGGCAGCGTCTTCGCGATCCTGACGAAGCTGCGCAAGCCGTACCACCACGAGCACGACTTCACCGACCTCGACCTCGCACCACGGCAGGCCGACGTCGTCGTGGTGAAGATCGGGTACCTCGAGCCGGAGCTGTTCGACATGGCCGCCGACTGGATGCTCGCGCTCACCCCGGGTGGTGTCGACCAGGACCTGCTCCGCCTCGGGCACCACAGGATCGAGCGGCCGATGTTCCCCTACGATCGAGTGTTCCCCGAGGCCCCGGACCTGACCGCCAGGATCATCCCGGCCTCGGACCAGCCACTCGGAGCCTCTGCATGACCCCTTCGCCCGTTGCACTCGAGATCGCGGTCACCTCGCCGCAGGGTGCGGTCGTCGCACGGGACGGCGGGGCCGACCGGGTCGAGCTCTGCGTCGGGCTCGAGCTCGGCGGGCTGACCCCGTCGCAGGCCCTGGTCGAGACGACCCACGAGACCGGGATCCCGGCGCACGCGCTGGTCCGGTGCCGCCCCGGCGGGTTCGTGCACACCCCCGACGAGGTCGAGCTCATGGTGCGCGAGGTCCGGACGGTCCTGCGCTCCGGTGCCGCCGGTGTCGTCGTCGGTGCGCTGCGCCCGGACGGGACCCTCGACGATGACGCCCTGCGCCGCTTCGTCGACGCCGCCCGCTCGGTCAGCACGACCGCCGAGATCACCCTGCACCGGGCGATCGACCACGCGGTGGACCCCGTCGCCGCAGCAGCCACGCTCGCCGCCCTCGGGTTCACCCGCGTGCTGACCTCCGGCGGCGCCCCCACCGCGGGAGCCGGCGCTGCCACGATCGCCCGGATGGTCGACGCCGCCGGGCCCGTGCAGGTCATGGCCGGTGCCGGTGTCACCCCGGCCGACATCCGGGCGTTGGTCGCGACGGGCGCCGCCGCCGTGCACCTGTCGGCCAAGCGTGCCGCGCCGGACAGCGCCCACGCCGGGGTCCCGATGGGCGGCGCCGACGACGGTTCCGCGCACTTCGTGACCGACGCCGAGGTCGTCGCGGCCGCGCGACGCGCCCTCGACGCCTGACACTGGTCTCAGAACAACTGCGCCAGCTCGCAGCGCGCCTCCGGTCCGATCACGACAGGTCGCGGGAGGACGTCGGCATCCTGAGGATCGGCCGATCGGCCTGCTCGATCGCGACGGCGATCGTGTAAGCCCGCTGCGCCGTCACCTCACCGAACGCGACGAGTTCCTCGAGGACAGCACGCGTGTCTCGAGTGACGATGCCCATGCGCCCGGCCACTCTGAGCGACCCGCCGTCCTCACTCATCCAGACGCTTCCCGCGAACTCCGCGCGGGTCCGGAGCAGGTGGAGCGTCTGGCTCTCACCGAGGTGTTCGAGGGGCTTCTCGTCGCTACCGCCGAAGCGGCCCGTGCGCACCGCTTCGATCTGCAGCTGATCGACTACATCGCGGAACTCGATCGCCGGACCGAACCAGTCGTGGAGGTCCAGCCGGGCGAGGTTCGGAACATGGGCTGTGGAACGCTCGATCTCGAACGCAACGGCTTCCACAACCCTCCCTGCACCGTGGAGGCTGGCACGCAAGAGGTCGAGTTCGTCGACGGCAGCGAAGTTGCAGATCAGCGAGTTGTCCGGAAACCAGTGGAGCGCCACGATCAGTTCTCGGTCATGCCGGCTTCTGGGACCGGTGTCGATCCGTCGTCCAGCGCGAAGAACTCCTCGGCATCCTGCGGTGCCCACCCAAGGAGCGTCGCGACGGGCTTCACCGTCGTGTCACCGTCGCGGTAGGCATCGAGGGCAGCGTTGACGAGCAGCCAACTCGGACGTGGCTCCCCCGCAGCGTGCGACAGGTCGACGTACTCGGCCGCTTTCCCGAGCTGCATGTAGATCGAGCGAGCGCGCAGGCCGATCAGACCTGCTCGGTCGGTCTCGCCGATGTGCTTCTCGTTGAAGAGCCGCCATGCCATCGACTCGGGCGAGAGCTGGAAGTGCCCGACCAGCTCCGGGAACGCCGCTGCCGTCGAGCGCCCGCCGATCGCCGCGCTGAGTTCGTCCGCGGGGGCGAGGAATGCCGCGGCGAAGCTGTTCGCGCGCCGCTCGACGTTCGAGCGCGCCGTCCCCATTCGTTCCTGGAGCATGCCCTGACGAGCATCACCGAAGGCGATGTGCGCGAGTTCGTGCGCGAGCGTGAACCGCTGACGCAGGGGCCGGTCGGTGGTCGCGAGGAGGATCACCCGGCAGTGCGCGTCCTCGTACGAGAGACCGTCGATCCCCTCCGGCAGGTCGGTGACGACGACCATCACGCCGAAGACGCGTTCGATGGCCGAGATGAGATCGTGCGTCGACAGGCCGCCGAGCGGTCGACCGATCTCCGTGACGAAGCGACGCGCGAGCTCAGCCGCCTCGACCGTGTACCAGCTCGACCGTTGGGCGAGCTGCGGGAGCTCAGGCAGGACCAACGGGCGGTCGACCGCTGCGAGGCCACGAACGCCAGTGGCGAGGAGTTCGACCGTCCTCGCCCCCGCTTCGTCATCGACACCAGCGAGCCGGGCGCGCTGGGCGAACACCGGTCGGAACGGCTCACGTCCAGTGATCAGCCAATCGACGCTGCGACGGCCCACGTCGGCGATCCTGGCCAGTTCAAGGGAGGAGAACCGTCGCCGACCCGAGAGCGACTTCGAGAGTTTGCTCGCGTCGATGCCGATGGAGGCTGCGAAGTCCGCTCGCCCGAGGTCGACCGATGTGATGACGGCTTCGACACGTTGTTCCAGGGATCCGGCCATGTCGCCAGCGTACTTGCGATTATCGCAAACGGCAACACATCACATGCCGCGCTTGCCAGCGTGACCGAGCAACGGACGGGAGGCACGGTGCCAGCTGGCACCGTGCCTCCCGTCCGCCGTCAGCGCGTCAGCGCTGTCAGCCCTTGACCGGGATCGACTGCGCCTTGAGCGCCGCCACCGTCTTGGACTGCCCGGACTCGAGTGCCTCGAGCAGCGTGCCGTCACCGGACGCCGCCGAGCCGAAACCGTCGGAGACGTCCGAGTAGGTCTGCGTCATCGTCGGACCCCAGGTGAAGGGCTGGATGTCCTTCGCTGCGGTCGCGAACTCCTCGTAGATCTTCTGGTTGCCGTAGAACGGGAGTCCCTCGGTCAGCGCGGGGAGCTCGGCGCCGGTGGAGGACGCCGGGTAGAGGTTGGCCTCCTTGTTCAGTGCGGACAGCGCCTCGGTCGAGGTGTTCAGCCAGACCAGGAACTTCGACGCCTCGGCGGGGTGCTCGCTGCCGGCGAAGACGACGTTCGACGAACCGCCCCAGGCGGCCGACTTCGACTCGCCCTCGCTCCACTGCGGCATCGGCGCGACGGCCCACTTGCCGGAGGTCGACGGCGCACCGCTCGAGATGGTGTTCGCACCCCAGACGGCGGAGACCCAGGTCCAGTCCTGGCCGCTGTCGTACGCGGCGTTCCACTGGTCGGTGAAGCTCGGCAGGGTGTTGACGAGCTTCTTGTCGATCAGGTCCTGCCAGTAGTCGGCGACCTTCTTCGACTTCGCGTCGGTCAGGTCGACCTTCCACGAGTCACCCGAGTTCGCGAACCACTGGCCGCCGGCCTGTGACACGAGCCCGGCGAACTGGTTGACGTCACCCTTGGCGAAGTTCGTGATGTTGCCGCCGAGCGCCTTGATCTTGACGGCGTCCTCGGCGTACTCCTCCCACGTCTTCGGGGCGTCGAGCCCGGCCTTCTCGAACAGGTCCTTGCGGTAGTACAGCGCCATCGGACCGGAGTCCTGCGGCACGGCGTAGACGGACTTCGACTCGCCGAAGGTGACCTGGTTCCAGAGGCCGTCGGAGAAGTCCTTCTTCGCCGCCGAGATGCCGGAGCACGCACCGATGTCCTCGAGGCCGCCCTGCACCCGGAAGGCCGGCAGGGTGTCGTACTCGACCTGGCCGATGTCGGGCGCCTGCTTCGCCTTGAGCTGGTTGAAGAAGTTCTGGTACGTCCCGCTGTTGCCGTTCGCGACGATCGAGGTCTTCACCTGGATGTCCGGGTTCGCCTTGTTCCAGATGGCGACGACCTTGTCCATGTTCGGCACCCAGGTCGTGAAGTCGAGCGTGACCTTGCCGCTCGAGGGCTTGCAGCTCGCGGCTGCAGTGTCGGAGGAACCGCCGCCGCTGCCGCTGCCGCCGGCGCTGCAACCGGCGAGGGCGACGGTCGCGGCGACCGCCAGGGCGGCGACGCTGAGGAACTTCGTTGTCTTCATGCTGTTTCCGTTCGGGATGTGGTGTGGGGAGGGCTGGTGTGCGGAGGGAGTGCTGGTCGGGTGGCTACTTCAGACCGCCGGACCCGAGGCCGGAGCGCCAGAAGCGCTGCAGGCTCAGGAACGCGATGAGCAGCGGGATGATCGAGACGAAGGACCCGATGAGCACGAGGGTGCGCAGGTCGGGGTACTGGTTCACGCTCGAGTTCCACGTGTAGAGGCCGAGCGTGACGGGGAACAGCGACGAGTCGCGGAGCATCACGAGCGGCAGGAAGAAGTTGTTCCAGACGGCGACGAACTGGAACAGGAAGATCGTCACGAGCGCCGGCGACATGAGCCGGACGGCGACGGTGAAGAACGTGCGGACCTCGCCGGAGCCGTCGATGCGCGCGGCCTCGATGATCTCGTCGGGCACGCTCGACGCCGCGAACAACCGCGACAGGTAGACGCCGAACGGGCTGACGATGCTCGGCAGGAACACCGACCAGAACGTGTCGGTCAGGTCGACCTGGCTGAAGATGAGGAACAGCGGCAGGGCGAGCGCCGTGGCCGGCACGAGGACGCCGCCGAGGAACGTGTTGAACAGTGCCTCACGACCGCGGAACCGGTACTTGGCCAGGGCGTACCCACACATCGCCGACAGCACGGTGCCGAGCAGCCCGGCGACACCGGCGTAGGCGATGCTGTTGAGCAGCCAGCGCAGGTAGATGCCGTCCTGCCGCGTGAACAGCTCAGCGAGGTTCGCGAAGAAGTCCTGCACCGAGGTCGCGCTGAACCACAGCGAGAACGTGGTGTTGAAGTTCGCTGCCGTCTTGGTCGACGAGACCAGCAGCCAGAAGATCGGCAGCAGGAAGTACAGGGTGAAGACACCCATCACGATCATCGCGGCGCTGCGCGAGATGACGCTCTCCCGCGGCCCGCGTGCACCGTGCTGGTGCGGACGGGAGGCTCGGTTCGGCTCGAGCGGTCGGCCCGCGTCGCGCACGGTGTCGCCCGGGGTGGGTGCGTGGACGGTCACTGGGCGGCCTTCCGCTGGGTCAGTCGGAGGAACCCGATCGACAGGATGAACGTGGCGAGGGCGAGGACGACCGAGAACGCAGCCGCCAGGTTGAAGTTCGGCACCGACGAGGTCGAGTAGACGAGCATGTTGGGCGTGAACGTCGACGAGATCGTCGAGGTGAACTGCCGGAAGACGGTCGGCTCGGTCAGCAGCTGCAGCGTCCCGATCACCGAGAACACCGCGGTCAGCACGATCGCCGGCACGACCAGGGGGATCTTGATCGACAGCGCGATCCGGAGCTGCGAGGCCCCGTCGAGCTTGGCGGCCTCGTAGATCTCGGCCGGGATCGCCAACAGCGACGAGTAGATGATGAGCATGTTGTAGCCGACGAAGACCCAGGTCACGACGTTCGCGACGGCCCAGAGCACGGTGCCGGACCCCAGGAAGTCGACCTTCGAGGTCACGGCGGAGAACGGCGACAGGTCCGGGGCGTAGAGGTAGCCCCACATGATCGCGGCGATGACACCGGGGACCGCGTACGGCGCGAAGAAGGCCAGGCGGAAGAACCGCTTGCCACGCAGCAGCGGGGAGTCGAGCAGCAGCGCGAACAGGAGCGCGAGCCCGAGCATCACGGGGACCTGCACGACACCGAACAGCAGCACGCGGAGCACCGAGTCCCAGAACGCGCTGTTCTGGAACACGAGCGCGTACTGGCTCAGCCCGCCGAACACCTGTGTCGGGGCGCCGAACGTGCCCTGGCGCTCGATCTTCTGCAGCGACTGCCACACGGCGTACAGGATCGGGACGAGGTAGAACGCGGTGAACAGCAGGGCGAACGGGACCACGAAGATCGCGATCGCCAGGCGGTAGCGGGAGCCCCCGCCCCGACGACGGACGGCGCGGGGCCGCTGGGTGGTGGTGGTCATGATCGGTTCCTGTCGGTGCGGATGATCTGGGTGCTGCCGGCGTCGAGGACGGTGACGCCGTCGACGGGTCGGTCGGTGACGAGCTCGTGGCCCGTGACGGTGTGCAAGGCAGGCTGGTCGGAGTGGTTGAGCAGGAACACCCACTCGTGCTGGTCGTCGCGGCGCCGGACGACCTCGACACCCGGTGCGGTCGCGGGATCCGGGGAGACGCCGGCCTCGGCGAGCACGCGGCGGAGCAGGTCGCGCAGCGCGTCGGCCTCGAGCACGGTGGACGTGTACCAGGCGGATCCGGCGCCGTGGTCGTTGCGGGTGACCGCGGCGGAGCCGGCGAGCGGGCCCTCGGCGTACTCGACGACGCTCGTGGCGCCGCGCAGCGCGACGGGCTCCGACCACACGGTGCCGGTGGTGCCGTCGGACAGCGCGATCGCCTGGTCCGCGGCGAGCGGCAGGAACTCGTCGACCCGGAGGCCGAGCAGGTCGCGGAAGGCGCCGGGGTAGCCGCCGGTGCGGACCCGGTCGCGTTCATCGACGATCCCGCTGAAGAAGGTGACGACCGCGTGGCCACCGGCGGCGACGTGGTCGGCGATCACGGCGGCGTGCTCGTCGCGCACCAGGTAGAGCTCGGGGACGACGACCGCGGCGTAGCCGTCGAGCGGGGCGCCCGGCGCGACGACGTCGACCGTGACCCCGAGGTCCCGGAGCGCGGCGTGGAACGCGTGCACCTGCTGCAGGTACCGGAGCGCAGTGGTGGGGTGGGCCTCCAGGTCGGCGGCCCACTGGTTCTCCCAGCTGAAGACGAGCGCGACCTCGGCGACGACCCGGGATCCGCGCAGTTCGCCGAGCCGCTCGACGAGCGACCCGAGGGCGACGACGTCGCGCCAGGTGCGCGAATCGGTGCCGGCGTGCGGCAGCAGTGCGGAGTGGAACTTCTCGGAGCCCTGCACCGACGCGCGCCACTGGAAGAAGCAGACGCCGTCCGCGCCCCGGGCGATGTGCGCGACGGTGTCCTGCAGCATCTGGCCCGGTGCCTTCGCGACGTTGTGCGGCTGCCAGTTCACGGCGCCGGTCGAGTGCTCCATCAGCAGCCACGGGGCTCCGCCGGCGAGTCCGCGGGTGGTGTCCGCGGCGAAGGCGAGTTCGGCGTGCGGGCGGGGCAGGCGGTGGTCGAGGTAGTGGTCGTTCGCGATGACGTCCATGTCGGCCGTCCACGACCAGTAGTCGAGCGCGGTGATGTGCGCGGCGACCATGAAGTTCGTGGTGACGGGCTTGTCGCTCAGTTCACGGAGCACGGCGGCCTCGGCACGGTGGTGGCCGAGGAGTTCGTCGGACGAGAACCGGTCGAAGTCGATGGTCTGCGCGGGGTTCGTGGACGACAGCGTCGCGCGGGGCGGCAGCACCTGCTCCCACGCCGAGTACCGCTGGCTCCAGAACGAGGTGCCCCACGCGGCGTTCAGTTCGTCGACGGTGCCGTAGCGGGCACGGAGCCAGCCACGGAACGCCTCGGCCGAGACGTCGCAGAAGCAGTGCGCGTTGTGGCAGCCGAGCTCGTTCGACACGTGCCAGAGCTTCACCGCGGGGTGGTCGCCGTAGCGCTCCGCCGTGGCGCGGACCAGGGCGAGGGCGAACTCGCGGTACACCGGGGAGCTCGGGCAGAACGCCTGCCGCCCGCCGGGCCAGCGCGTGGTGCCGTCCGCCACGACGGGCAGGACCTCGGGGTGCAGCGTGGTGAGCCACGGCGGGGTCGAGGCGGTGCCGGTGCCGAGGTCGACGCCGATGCCCGCGCCGTGCAGCAGCTCGATGACGGTGTCGAGCGCGGTGAAGTCGTACTCGCCCTGACGCGGCTCGACGTGCGACCAGCCGAAGACGTTGATCGCGACCAGGTTCACCCCGGCCTCGCGCATCAGCCGGACGTCCTCGACCCAGACCGCAGGGTCCCACTGCTCGGGGTTGTAGTCGCACCCGAAGGCGAGCCCGGTCGAGCCGAGCCCGAGCGCCCCGGTGGCGGGCGTCGGCAGGGTGGTCGTGGTCACGTCAGGGTCCTCGCTGATCGGGGCGACCGCTGCCGCTCCGGTCGTTGACGACCCCTTCGACGGCGAAGGTCACCCAGGTTCTGGGAGCGCTCCCAGTCCAGCCGGATCGAACGGGTCCGGATCGTTCTGGGAGCGCTCCCAGAGTGAACACCAGAAGCGGACCGCTGTCAACAAGACGCGTGCTGGAGCCCGTCGTGGGGCGGATATGGTTGCCGCATGTCCGAGGTCCGAACCGCACGCCAGCGCGCCACGATCCAGGACGTCGCCGACGAATCAGGACTCTCCCGGGGTACCGTCTCACGGGTCCTGAACGACGAACCGTACGTGTCGCCCGAAGCCCGCGAAGCCGTGCAGGCAGCCGTCCGGCGCGTCGGCTACGTGCGCAGCGCGGCGGCCCGGAGCCTGGTCACCCGACGCTCCGGAGCGATCGCCCTGATCGTGCACGAGCCGTCGGTCCAGGTGCTCGACGACCCGAACATCGGCAACATCCTGATCGGCACCAACACGGTGTTGTCGCAGGCCGACCAGCAGCTCGTCACGATCATGGTCGACTCGGCCCGCGACAACGAGCGCGTCGTCGAGTACCTGCGCGGCGGGTTCGTCGACGGTGCCATCGTGCTGTCCGCCCGCGACGGCGACCCGATCACCCGGGCGATCGAGGAGATCGGCATGCCGGCGTGCTTCGTCGGCCACCCGTCCGACGCCGCGAACATCTCGTACATCGGCATCGACAACCGCGCGGCCGCCGAGCAGATCACCCGGCGCCTGGTCGCCACCGGCCGGAAGCGGATCGGCATGCTCGCGTCCGGGCTCGACCGCGACTCAGGGCAGGACCGACTGGCCGGCTTCACCGCGGCCCTCGGCGACCGCTTCGACCCCGAGCTGGTGGCCCGGAACCCCCTGTTCAGCTACACCGCAGGCGCCGACGGCATGCGTGAGCTCCTCGACCGGGCCCCCGACCTCGACGGGGTGTTCGCCGCCTCGGACGCCGTGGCCGCTGGCGCGATGGACGTCCTGCAGCGCAGCGGCCGGTCCGTGCCGGGCGACGTCGGCGTCGTCGGCTTCGACGACAGCGCCTGGGCACTGCGTTGCGACCCGCCGCTGTCGACGGTCCGGCAACCCGCGCACACCCTCGGCGAGAGCGCGGCGCAGCAGGTGCTCGCGCAGATCGCCGGTGCCGACGAGGGCCCGCACGGACTCATCCTGCCGACCGAGGTGGTCTGGCGCGGCTCCGCCTGAGCACCACCCTCCGACCGTCGGCTCGGTAGCATGGCCCGGTCCCCGTCACCGTCGACCGGTCCAGCCCGCGAAGGAGCCCCGATGCCCCCGACCCCTCCCCGGATCGGCCTCGTCGGCGCCGGCGGCATCGCCCACGCGCACATGCCCGGCCTGCTCCGGCTCGGCCCGGTCGTCGTGTACGCGCAGGACGGTGCGCAAGATCTGGCCGCCGCGTTCGCCGCGGCAGCCGCCGCCGCGGGGTCGTCGATCACCGTCGTCGACTCGCTCGACGACCTGTTCGCGGCCGTCGACGTCGTGGACGTGGTGACGCCGACCTTCGCCCACGCCGAGGTCGTGCGGGCCGCACTCGCCGCCGGCAAGGACGTCGTGTCGGAGAAGCCCCTCGCCCGGACCGACGCCGACGCTGCGGACCTGGTGGCCCGTGCGCGGGACGCCGGCCGACAGCTCTTCCCGGCCCACGTGGTGCGATTCTTCCCCGCGTACGTGCGCCTGCACGACGCCGTCACCACGGGCCTCCTGGGCGACCTGGCCGTCCTGCGGTTCGTGCGCTCCGGGGCGTTCCCGATCCGCACCGCGTGGTTCGCCGACCGGGCACTGTCCGGCGGCATCGTGATGGACCAGATGATCCACGACCTCGACATCGCGCGGTGGGTCGCCGGGCCGGTCAGCACGGTGTCGGCGGTCGGAGTCCGTGCCGGCACCGAGGCCGAGCCGGTGGAGGCAGCACACGTCCTGCTCACGCACGAGTCCGGGGCGATCAGCCACGTCGCCGGGATCTGGGGACCGCAGCACCTCGCGTTCTCGACCGAGTACTCGGTGACGGGCACGCGCGGCAGCCTGGCGCACCGGTCGCTCGACGAACAGGACTACGTCGCCGACCTCGCGGTGCCCGACGCCGCGGACGGCTTCCTGCCCGAGGTCGACCCCGCCGACGACCCGTACGGGCTCGAGCTGGCCGAGTTCCTCGGGGCGTTCGCCGGCGGTGCCGCTCCGCGGGTGACGGCGGCGGACGGCGCCGAGGCGGTCCGGATCGCGAACGCGGCACTCGAGTCGATGGACACCGGGCAGCCGGTGTCCCTGACGACGGAGGCGCGCGCGTGACCGCTCTGAAGATCGCCGTGATGTCGTTCGCCCACACCCACGCGATCGGCTACCTCACCGCCCTCGCCGCGATGCCCGGGGTCGAGGTCCGCGGTGCCGATCCGGGCGGCGTCAGCACGGGCGAGACGGTCGTCGAGCTCCGCGGCCGCGACCTGGCCGACGAGCTCGGGGTCGACTACGCGGACACCTACGACGAGCTACTCGCCTGGGGCCCGGACGCCGTCGTCGTCACGAGCGAGAACGCCCGGCACCGCGAACTCGTCGAGGCCGCGGCCGCCGCCGGTGCGCACGTCCTGTGCGAGAAGCCGCTCGCGACCACGTGGGAGGACGGCCTCGCGATCCGCGACGCCGTCGAGGCGGCGGGCGTCATGCTCATGGTGGCGTTCCCGGTGCGGTTCACCTCGGCGTTCGACAAGCTCCGCGCGGCGCACGACTCCGGAGCACTCGGGCAGCTGTTCTCGGTCCGCGGCGCGAACAACGGCATGCTCCCCCTGACCCGGTCGTGGTTCACCGAGCCGGAGCTGTCCGGCGGCGGCGCGATCGTCGACCACGTCGTGCACATCGCGGACCTGCTCGAGGGCCTGATGGGGTCGGCACCCGTCACCGTGACCGCGGTGGCGAACCGCACACTGCACGCGGCCCGGGCGCAGGCGGAGACCGCCGGACTCGTCACGATCACGTACGCGAACGGCGTCGTCGCCGCGATCGACTGCTCGTGGAGCAAGCCGGACACCTCGGCGGTGTGGGGTGGACTGACGCTCGACGTCGCCGGGACGGGCGGCACGGTGTCGCTCGACTTCTTCGGGGCGGCTGCTCGCGGGATCGTCGCGGAGACCGGGCTGCCGATCGAGTCCCGTTACGGCGCCGACCCCGATGCCGCGATGCTCCGGACGTTCGTCGACGCCGTCCGGGCGGGCGTGCAGCCGCAGCCGGACGTGCACGTCGGGCTGCGGACCCTGTCGATCGTGCTCGCGGCGCAGGAGTCGGTGGTGTCGGGCCGCACCGTGCCGGTACCCGCCGAGTAGCGACACGACACGCGGGAATGGCCCGCGACCGGCACTGCTTGACGAACCCATGACCTCGTCAGCAGAGCGCCGCGGGTGGCTCGGTGTCACGTCCGTCGCACTCGGATCCTTCGTCCTCGTGCTCTCCGAGTTCCTGCCGATCGGACTCCTGCCCGCCATCGCCGCCGACCTCGACGTCGGGATCGGCACGGCCGGGCTCATGGTCGTCGCCACCGGGCTGGTCGGTGCCGTCGCGGCGCCGGTCGTCACGGTCCTGACCTCGCGCGTGGACCGCCGTGTCGTGCTCGTCTCGTTGACCGTGCTGCTCGTGGTGGCGGACGGGCTCGCGGCGATCGCGCCCTCGTTCGGTGTCCTGCTCGTGGCCCGGATGCTCCTGGGCGTCGGCATCGGCGGGTTCTGGGCGATCGGCGCCGGCATCGCCGGTCGACTGGTGCGGCCGGCCGCCACGATCCGGGCGACCTCGCTCATCACCGCCGGCGTCTCGGTCGCGACGGTCGTGAGCCTGCCGCTCGGCGCCCTCGTCTCGTCGCTCGCCACCTGGCGGCTCGCGTTCGTCATCGGCGGCGTGCTCGGTCTGGTCGCGCTCGTCCTGCAGCTCGCGATGCTGCCGCGCATCCCCGCGCAGCAGCAGGTCCGGTTCGCGACGCTCGGCTCGCTGCTCCGCGTCCCCCGTGCCCGTGTCGGTCTGATCGCCGCCGCGTTCCTGTTCGCCGCACAGTTCGCCGCGTACACGTACATCGCGCCGTACCTGCAGGACCTGGTCGGGGTCGGCCCGGACACCGTCACGCTCGCGCTGCTGGTGTTCGGCGTCGCGGGGATCGTCGGGAACTTCGCCGCCGGCTTCACCCTGGGGCGGAGCGTGCTCGGGACGATCAGCGTGTCCAAGATCGCCCTCGCGGTCGCCGTGGTCCTGCTCCCCCTGCTCGCGCACTCCGTCGTCGGGGTGTTCGTGCTGCTCGTGGTGTGGGGGCTGGTCTGGGGCGCGTTGCCGCTCGGCATGCAGACGTGGATGTCCACCGCCTCGCCCGCCGGGTCCGAGACCGGGCTCGCGCTGTTCGTCACGACCATCCAGCTCGCGATCGCCGCGGGATCGGTGCTCGGCGGCGCAGCGGTGTCGTCGTTCGGCCTCGCCGCGGACTTCTGGTTGTCCGGAGGGGTCGCCGTCGTGGGCGCGATCGTGCTCGTCTCCCTCGGGCTGCGCCGCTCGAGCGCAGCGCCGGTCGCCGACGAGGCTCCGGCACCCGTTCCGGTGACGACCTCGACGGGTTCCGTCGCCGTCGCCTGCCCCTGACCGCCATCCGCGCCGTCAGAGCGCGGGGAGGGTGACCACGGCGTCGGCTGCGGCGATCGCCACCGGATCGTGTGCGGCGTGCACGACCACCACGCCGTCGGCAGCCTCGGCGGCGAGCGCCGCCACCACGAGCGCCGCGGATGCTGCGTCGACGCCGGCCGTCGGTTCGTCGACGAGCAGCACCCGAGCCCGCTGCGCCAGTCCGAGTGCCACGAGTGTGCGCTGCCGCTGCCCGCCGGACAACGCGTCGAGGGGCCGGTCGGCCAGGTCCGCGATCGCCATCCGCTCGAGCTGCGCGTCGACGACGACGCGGTCGTCGCGTCCGAGCGGACGCCACCAGGCCCGGTGACGCCACCGCCCCATCGCGACGGCCGCGCGGACCGTGAGCGGGAGCGTGGTCGGCGGGACGGACTGGCTCACGTGGGCGACGCCGTCGGACGGGAGGCCCGTGATGCGCCCGGCGGTCGGCCGCAGCACGCCAGCCACCACGTCGAGCAGCGTCGACTTGCCGGATCCGTTGGGTCCGGTCAGCGCGGTGACCCGGCCGGCCGGGAAGGCCGCGTCGAGGCCGTCGAGGACGGTCCGCTCCCCGCGCAGGGCGGTCACCTGCTCGAGGCGGACGACTGGTCGCGTGTCGGCTGCTGGCACCTGAACACGCTATCAGTATCGATAGTCGTTTTCATGTAGCGTCTCGGATCGTGACCTGGCTGACCGACCCCTTCACCGTCGACTTCATGGTGCGCGCCCTGACCGGCGGCGCCCTGGCCGCGGTCCTGTGCGCCGTCGTCGGGACGTGGGTGCTCGTGCGCGGGATGGCGTTCCTGGGCGAGGCCCTGTCGCACGGCATGCTGCCCGGCGTCGCGATCGCAGCGCTCACCGGAGTCCCCGCAGTGCTCGGCGCCGCCGTGAGCGCCGGGGTGATGGTGTTCGGCGTCGGGGCGCTGCGACGGCGCGGTGGCCTGTCCTACGACACCTCGATCGGGCTGCTCTTCGTGGGCATGCTCGCGCTCGGGGTCATCATCGTGTCGGCATCGCGGTCCTTCGCCACCGACGTCACCGCGATCCTGTTCGGCGACGTGCTGGCCGTCACCCGCGCCGACCTCGTCGGCCTGGCGATCGCCGTCGCCGTCGCCCTGCTCGTCGCCGCCGTGTTCCACCGACCGTTCACGGCACTGGCCTTCGACGTCCGCAAGGCCGCGACGCTCGGCCTGCACCCCCGCCTCGCCGAGGTGGTCCTCATCGGACTGGTCACACTCGCCGTCGTCGCCTCGTACCGTGCCGTCGGCACCCTGCTGGTCGTCGGGCTGCTGCTCGCGCCCGCCGCCGCGGCCCGCGCCTGGACGAAGCACGTGGCCTCGACGATGCTCCTCGGCGCGGTGCTCGGTGTCGTCGCCGTCCTGGTCGGCCTGCTCGTCTCGTGGCACGCCGGCACCGCCGCCGGCGCCAGCATCGCGGCCGTCGCCGTCGCCGGGGTCGCCCTGTCCCACGGGCTGGCAGCCATCGCACGCAGCACCGCGCGCGCGACCACCAGGCCCGTCGAACACCCCGTCCGAGCACCAGCACGAGAGGCACCATGAACCACGACCCGACCACCGACCGCCCACACACACGCGCACGACGCACGCGACTCCTGGGCGCCCTGGGCCTGACGACCGGCCTCGCGCTCACCGTCACGGCGTGCTCCACCGCGTCGACACCGCCGGCCGACGACGCCAGCGCGACCACGGCCCCACACGGCTGGGTGGCGGGCGCGACCGAGTCCCAGGAACCGCAGCTGGGCCTCCTGGCCGTCTCCGCGACCGGCGAGACGGCGCTGCACGACCTGCTCACCGGCGAGACGACCGACCTGGACCGCGTCGGCGCCGCCGAGCACTCCGCGACCGACGGTCGGTTCCTGGTGACGAGCGGCGGCAACCGCACCACGGTCATCGACGGGGGCTCCTGGACCGTCGACCACGGCGACCACACGCACTACTACGCCGCCGAGCCGCGCGTCGTCGGGACGCTCGAGGGCGGCGGTCCGGTCCAGGTGCACTCGTCGGAGACGATGACCACGATCGCCTGGCCGGAGCGCGGCGAGGCGGTGGTGCTCGACCGCGCAGCACTCGGGCAGGGCGAGCTCGACGAGACCGCACGACTCGACGCGACCGTGCTGCTGCCGCTCGGCGAGCACCTGGTGGCTGCCGAGGGCGACACCGTCCGCGTCCTCGACACCGACGGAGAGCAGACCGGGTCGACCGAGCCGACCGGGTCGACCAGCGCCGGACAGGCCTGCACCGACCCCGCTGGTGGGATCGTCACCCGCGCAGGCGCCGTGGTGGGCTGCGCCGACGGAGCGGTCGTCGTCGACGATGCCGGCGCGACCTCGTTCGTCGCACTGCCGGACGACGCCGAGCGTCCGACCGCCTTCGCCGCACGGGCCGGCCGCCCCACGGTCGCCGGACTCGCGGGCGACACCGGCTTCTGGTTGCTCGACGTGCGGGAACGCGCGTGGCAGCACGTCGCGACCGAACGACCGCTGCGTGCGGTGGTCGCCGTCGACGACCAGGACGAGCACGTGGTCGGGGTCGACGACACCGGTCGGGTGGTCGTGGTGACCGCCTCGACCGGGAAGGTCGCGACGACTGATCCCCTGGTCGACAGCGACAGCGACACCGACACCGACACCGCGCCGCTGCTGCAGGTCGACGCGCAGCGCGCCTACGTGGCCGACCCCACGGCCGCCGTCGTGCACGAGATCGACTTCGCGGACGGCGCCCGCGTGGCCCGGACCATCGAGCTCCCGTTCGCGCCCGTCGCGTTCGCCGAGGTGGGACTGTGAGCGGAACCACGCCGGTCGGGCGCACCGCGCGGGCGGTGGCAGTGGCCCTCGTCGTCACAGCCGTTGCCGTCACGACAGCCGGCTGCACCGCCGCCGGGTCGGACCGTCCACTCGTCGCCGTGACGACGAACATCCTGGGCGACGTCGTGACCGAGGTCGTCGGCGACGGCGTGGACGTCATGGTGCTCATGCCCCCTGGCGGCGACCCGCACTCGTTCGAGGTGTCCGCGCAGCAGGCGGCGCGACTCCGGAGCGCCGACCTGGTGGTCGAGAACGGCCTCGGGCTCGAGGAAGGCGTGGCCCAGCACGTCCGCGCCGCGGCCGACGACGGCGTACCCGTCTTCACCGCCGGCGACGCGATCGACGCCCTGGAGTGGACCGCCGACGACGAGAGCGGCCCGGACCCGCACTTCTGGACGGACCCCGCGCGCATGGTCGACGTGGTCGAGGCCCTCGACGACGAGCTGGACGCCGTCGGCATCGACGCTCCCGGCACCGCGGCCTACACCGACCGGCTCGATGCCCTCGACGACGACATGACCGCCGCGTTCGACACCATCCCCGCCGATCGCAAGGCCCTGGTGACGAACCACCACGTGTTCGGCTACCTCGCCGACCGCTACGGGTTCCGCGTGGTGGGTGCGGTGATCCCGAGCGGCACGACGCTGGCTTCCCCGAGCGCCGCCGACCTGCGTGACCTGGCGGACGCGATCGAGCAGGCGGGCGTCCCGACGATCTTCGCCGACGCCTCGCAACCCGCACGCCTGGCCGAGGTCCTGGCGGACGAGGTCGACGTGCAGGTCTCGATCCGCTCGCTGGCAACCGAGTCCCTGACCGAGGACGGCGCCACGTCGACCTACCTCGGGATGATGCGCTCGAACACCGAGTCGATCGTCGACGGCCTGACGGCTCCGATTTCTAGATGAGAATGAGAATCAGTACAGTGTTGTCCATGACCAGAACCAAGACCCTCCGCGCCGCGACACTGCCAGTCGCGCTGCTCGGCGCCGTTGCCCTGGCCCTGACCGGGTGCACCACGAACGCCGCCGACGCCGAGAGCAGCACCTCGGCCCCGAAGGCGGACAGCACCCGCATCACGCTGACCTACGACGGCGGCCTGCTCGTGCTCGACCAGGACCTGCAGGTCGTGGCCGACGACGCCGTCGACGGCTTCACCCGCGTGAACCCCGCCGGCGACGGCCGCCACGTGCTCGTCACGGTGCCCGAGGGCTTCCGGGTGCTCGACACCGCAGCGGACCCGGCCCTCACCGACGCGGTCTTCCCGGCCGACACCGGTGGGCACGCCGTCGTGCACGGCGACCGCACCGCCCTGTTCGCCGACGGAACCGGCGACGTGACGACCTTCGACAACACCGACCTCGACGGCGACGCCCTGCCCGACGCCCGGACCACCGAGTCCGAGGCGGCGCACCACGGCGTCGCGATCGAGCTCGAGGACGGCACGCTCCTGACCACCATCGGCACCGAGGAGGGCCGGAGTGGCGTCCGAGCCCTGGACGCCGACGGCGAGGAACTCACCCGCTCCGAATCGTGCCCGGACGTGCACGGCGAAGGTGCGGTCCAGGACGAGGTCGCGGTCTTCGGCTGCACCGACGGCGCCCTCGTCTACGCTGACGGCGCGTTCGAGAAGCTCGACGCCCCGACCGAGTACGGCCGCACCGGCAACCTGTTCACCACGCCACACTCGTCGGTCGCGGTCGGTGACTACAACGACGACCCGGACAGCGAGGGCTACCTGCTCGACCAGATCGCCCTGATCGACGCGGCCTCGGGGAAGTACACCGTCGCGGACATGCCCGACGGCGTCGGCTTCACGTTCCGCGACCTCGCACGCGGCCCCGGCGACGAAGCGGTGGTCCTCGGCGACGACGGCGCCCTGCACACCTTCGACGAGACCAACGGGGAGCAGCTCGACTCGTTCCCCGTGATCGACGCGTGGGAGGGCCCGGCCGAGTGGCAGGACGCCCACCCCGCCGTGAAGGTCACCGGCGACATCGCCTACGTCACCGACCCCGCCGAGCGGAAGGTCCACGCCGTCGACCTGACCACCGGGAAGGTCGTCGCCTCCAGCGACGCACTGCCGGGCGTGCCCAACGAGATCGCGGTCGCGTAGCGCTCTCGACGGGACCGTATGACGGACGGGAGGCCCGTGGCGACACCGCCACGGGCCTCCCGTCCGTCCTGGGGTCGCGTCAGCCCTGCGGCGGCGCGTAGAACTGCAGGTCGTTGCCCTCGCTGTCCTTGAACGGCACGATCTTGCCCCATGGGTGCTCACTGATCTCGCCCTGCACGTCCGCACCACGCTCGCGGATGCTGGCCAACTCGTCCTCGATCGACCCGTCCGGCTGGAACGTGATGACCGCTCCCCCGCCGCTCGACGGACTCGCCGACTCACGGCCGTTCAGCCCGATCATCAGACCGTTCGCGTCGATCTCGCTCCAGTCGTCGGACTCGTCCGTGACCGTCAGTCCGAGGGTGTCGCGGTAGAACGCGACCGCCCGCTGCATGTCGGTGACCGGGACCCATACCGCTGCGACTCCGCTTGCCATGGTGCTGCCTTCCGTCGGTGTTGCCGTACGGCGGAGCGTAGGCAGCACGCGATGCGCACCGACTCAGCGGTCCCTCGCGCGTTCGGAAATCGGATGGCACCTGCAATCCGACTGCGCATCGGCCTCGAATGCCCTGTGCGCGACATCCGTGGCGCGCTCGACAAGAGAGGTCTCACCATGACCAGCAACGCAGCAACCGCTCGCAACCGCACCGGCTCGACGTGGACCCAGAAGGGTGCGCTCCTCTTCGGTGTCGTCTTCCTGATCGTCGGCATCGCCGGCTTCATCCCCGGACTCACGATGGACATGGGCTCGATGTCGATGGCCGGTCACGGCTCCATGGCCCTGCTCCTGGGCCTGTTCCAGGTGTCGGTCCTGCACAACATCGTGCACCTGCTCTTCGGCATCGTCGGACTCATCGCAGCCCGTTCGGCATCCGGCGCTCGCCTCTACCTGATCGTCGGCGGCATCGTCTACGCGGTGCTGTTCGTCTACGGCCTGTTCACGGCCGGCATGGCGGACCCCGCGAACTTCGTCCCCCTGAACAGCGCGGACAACGTCCTGCACGCGTTCCTGGCCGTCGCGATGATCGTCCTCGGCTTCGTGCTGCCGCGCATCGGCGCGCGCACGCGCTGATCGCTCCGGACGCGACCAGACGACCGACGGGAGGCCCGTGGCGACACCGCCACGGGCCTCCCGTCCGTCTCCGCGTTGCGTCCCGTGACCGCCCCCGGAACCGGGCGGCGTACTGTCCGACGCATGCCTGCTCTCACCGACACGTTCACCCTGTCCAACGGCCTGCACATCCCGAAGATCGGCTTCGGCACCTGGCAGATCCCGTCCGGCGACGACGCCTACGACGCCACGAAGACCGCCCTGGAAGCCGGCTACCGCCACATCGACACCGCCCTGGCGTACGGCAACGAGGCGAGCGTCGGCCAGGCCATCCGTGACAGCGCCGTCCCCCGCGACGAGGTCTTCGTCACGACGAAGCTGCCCGCCGAGATCAAGACCGCCGACGGTGCCCGCGAGGCCTTCGAGACCTCGAGCCGCAACCTCGACGTCGGCGTCATCGACCTGTACCTCGTGCACGCACCGTGGCCCTGGGACGCCATCGGCTCCGACCACCGCGACGGCAACGTCGAGGTGTGGAAGGTGCTGGAAGAGGTCTACGACGCCGGCCGGACCCGCTCGATCGGTGTCTCGAACTTCGCCGTCGCCGACCTCGAGGACCTGCTCGGCCGCACCGACGTCGTCCCGCACGCCAACCAGATCCGCTGGTTCATCGGCAACACCCAGGACGAGACCACCGCGTTCGACCGCGAGCACGACATCCTCACCGAGGGCTACTCGCCGCTCGCCACCGGTGGCCTGCTCGAGAACACGCAGATCGCCGAGATCGCGGCGAAGTACGACAAGTCCGTCGCCCAGGTCGCGATCCGCTACCTGCTCGAGAAGGACGTCCTGCCGCTGCCGAAGTCCACGACCCCGTCGCGCATCGCCGCGAACGCCGACGTCGACTTCGTGCTCTCCGCCGACGACGTGGCCGCGCTCGACGCACTCGAGGACACCACGAACTGACGCGATCGGACATCGGGCGACGCGGGAACACCGCAGCCCCGTTGCCGGTTGCACCACACGGTGCCGCAGCCAGCGGCACGACGACCTCAGGAGGCCACCATGACCACCACCGAAACCGCCATCCTCGCCGGCGGCTGCTTCTGGGGAGCGCAGCAGCTCCTCCGCCGCCGTCCCGGCATCATCAGCACCCGCGTCGGCTACTCGGGTGGCGACACACCGAACGCGACGTACCGCAACCACGGTGATCACGCCGAGGCGGTCGAGATCGTCTTCGACCCGTCGGTGATCTCGTACCGCGACCTGCTCGAGTTCTTCTTCCAGATCCACGACCCGTCGACGAAGGACCGCCAGGGCAACGACGTCGGCCGCGCCTACCGTTCGGCGATCTTCTTCACCTCGCCGGAGCAGGAGCAGGTCGCGCGCAACACCATCGCGGATGTCGACGCGTCGGGCATCTGGCCCGGCAAGGTCGTCACCGAGGTCGAGCCCGCTGGTGACTTCTGGCAGGCCGAAGAGGAGCACCAGGACTACCTCGAGAAGTACCCCGCCGGGTACACGTGCCACTTCGTGCGTCCGGGTTGGAAGCTCCCGCACCGCGACGAGGCGACCGCGGCGGTCTAGGGGCAACCCACCAAGCGACGGGAGGTGGGCCCCACCCGCCGGTACCGGCGCACCGCGCCAGCGGGGCGACGGCCGTGACGGGAGGGACGGTGCCAGCTGGCACCGCGCCTCCCGTCTGCTCTTGGGTCACGCCCACTGCATCCGGCGCACGTCAGCCGCGTGGCACCAGTGCGTCGATCGCCGCGAGCTCCTCGTCGGTGAGCGGGGTACCCGCGAGCGAGTCGAGCGTGCCGTCCAGCTGACGGACGCTCGATGCCCCGACCAGCGCCGACGTGACGGCCGGCTGCCGGAGCACCCACGTGATCGCGAGCTGCGCGAGCGTCTGCCCGCGGGCCGCAGCGATGTCGTTGAGCGCCCGCGCCGTGGTCAGGTACTCGTCGTCGATGCGGTCCGCGCCGAACCAGCGGCCCTCGGCTGCACGTGACCCCACCGGAACCGATCCGTCCAGGTACCGGTCCGTCAGCAGCCCACCGGCCAGCGGCGAGAACACGATCGCACCGGTGCCGAGTCGCGTGAGCTCGTCGAAGAGCCCGTCCTCGGGGACCCGGTCGAACATGTTGTAGCGCGGCTGGTGGATGAGCAGGTGCATGTTCTCGGCGGCGAGCGCCTCGGCTGCCGCAGCGGTCTGCGCCGGGTCGTAGTTCGAGATGCCCGCGTAGAGCGCCTTGCCCGAACGGACCGCGGTCACGAGCGCGCTGACCGTCTCCTCGATCGGGGTCTCGGGGTCCGGACGGTGCGAGTAGAACACGTCGACGTAGTCGAGCCCGAGGCGCCCGAGCGACTGGTCGAGCGACGCGAGCATGTACTTGCGCGATCCCCGGTCACCGTACGGGCCTGGCCACATGTCGTAGCCGGCCTTCGTCGACACCACGATCTCGTCACGGTACGGACGCAGGTCCGACTCGAGGATGCGGCCGAACTGCTCCTCGGCCGACCCGGGAGGCGGACCGTAGTTGTTCGCCAGGTCGAAGTGGGTGATCCCGCGGTCGAAGGCGTGCAGCACGATGTCGCGCTGCGTGGCGAGTGCACGGTCGGCGCCGAAGTTGTTCCACAGGCCGAGGGAGATGCGCGGCAGCATGAGGCCACTCCTTCCCACGCGCTGGTACGGGAGCTGCTCGTAGCGGTCGGCGGCAGGCAGGTGGACGTCAGGCATCGTTGCTCGATCCGGGGTCGGGGACAGGCCATCGAGAACGCTACCGCTTCGGGTCACGCAGCCGCTTGGTCACCTGAGGGACACGTCCGGTTGGGCAGTTGTCGGGTCACACAGGACAGGATGGGACCAGCCGACCGATCGGCGGGCAGAGGAGACACCGTGGACACAGCGCCGTACTCGCAACCACTCCGGGAGTACATCGAGCAGCTCCGGACCGAGGGCTACAGCGTCGCCGACGGGCACACCGCCGACCCGGACCTCATCGACCCGCACGGCAACCCCGTCCTGACGTGGCGCGACGACTACCCGTACGACGAGCGGCTGCCGCGCGAGGAGTACGAGTACGCGAAGTACCAGCTGCAGATCGAGCTCCTGAAGTGCCAGTACTGGCTCGAGGACACCGGCCAGAAGGTCGTCGTGCTGTTCGAGGGGCGTGACGCCGCGGGGAAGGGCGGCACCATCAAGCGGTTCACGGAGCACCTGAACCCCCGCACCTCGCGCGTGGTGGCGCTCAGCAAGCCGAGCGAACGGGAACGCGGTGAGTGGTACTTCCAGCGCTACGTGCAGCACCTGCCGTCGGCCGGCGAGATGGTCCTGTTCGACCGCTCCTGGTACAACCGCGCCGGCGTCGAGCGGGTGATGGGGTTCTGCGACGACGACCAGTACGAGTCGTTCATGACCCAGGTGCCGCAGTTCGAGCGGATGCTCGTCGACTCCGGCATCCACCTGACGAAGTTCTGGTTCTCGGTCACCCGCCGCGAGCAGCGCACCCGGTTCGCGATGCGGCAGCTCGACCCCGTGCGCCGGTGGAAGCTGTCCGACATCGACCTGCTGTCCCTCGACCGCTGGGAGGACTACACCGAGGCGAAGATGGCGATGTTCACGCGCACCGACAAGCGGTACGCGCCGTGGACCATCGTGCGGTCGAACGACAAGAAGCGCGCCAGACTCAACGCGATGCGGTACTTCCTGACGCAGTTCGACTACCCGGACAAGGCGGTCGACGTGATCGGCAAGCCGGACCCGCTCATTGTGCGGCGCGGCAAGCGGGACGTCGACATCGAGTGAGCGGACCGTCAGGAGTCGGCACTCGGGCGTAGGGGTTCCGTCAGGGCGCCTTCCCCCTTGCCCGTCCGCGCGGGAACGTGTCCGGTGTGACACTGACAGCGATCATGCCGACGCTCCGTGCGTCCCTGCCGGATCCGATGGACCCGGTCCTGTGGCCGGCCCACACCGTGGCGACCACCGACGACCTGGTGGTCGCCGCGATCTCGATGGTCCGGCTCGCCGACCTGACCGGCACCCCGAGCGTGCACACCGCGGAGCAGTCGCCGCCGCGCTACCGCCCCCGCGGCTGGACCCCTCGTGACGTCAGCGTCGCGGTCGCGTCGGTCACCCGGGTCCGACGGCCGCGCACCGGGGTGGTGCTCCTGGAACTGGACGCGGTCCTGCCAACCTGCGCCGTGCTCGACCAGGTGCGCCTGATCGGACGCCGGAGCACCGCTCCCCTCGCCACGATGTACGTCGTGTCCCGATGTGACGGTCAGGCCGACGGTCCGTTCCAACGCCTCCCGGCTCCGCTGCCGGCCGACGTCCGCGATGGCGACCTGGTCTGCTTCCCCTGCCTGACGACCGTCCGGCACCGCGACGTCGTCCCCGTCCGCGCGCAGCTCCTGCCGGTGGAGCGGTGACCACGGCGACGGCCGTCCGCGACCGCCTGGTCGACGGGCCGCACCTGTGGGGCCGGTACACGATCCGGCCGGTGGGGCGCACGTTGTGGGCCTCGCGGACGCTCGTCGTGTTCCCGCCCGGGACCAGCAGGAGTGAACGCCTGCTGCTCCGGGCGTGGCACGTCTGGCCCGCCGTCGGGGCGTTCACCGCGCTCGTGGTCGTGGTCCTGGCGGTCTCGGTGCCGGCGGCGGGCATGCCCGTCGGACTCGCGCTGTACGCCGCGGGGTTCGTCGTCCTCCGCCGGGCGACCCGGCGGCTCCGTCCGCGGGTGCGATCGGTCACCGTGACCACGTTCCTGGGCAACGGTCGGCCGGAGGTGCACGGCGACGAGCGGCTCCTCGCCGGGTCGCTCGACGCGCTCTCGATCCTGGAGCGGGCGGTGCGGGCGCATCGGCTCGCGCCCGTCGACTTCGAGCTCGTCTGGGCGGATGTGTGGGCCGCACTGCCGGAGCAACCACCGCGGGCAGGGTGACCCATCCCGAGCACGGTGCCCCGCTGGCTCGGACCCGCAGGCTCAGCGCCGCCACGCCGCCCACTCGGGGTCGTGCCCGGGCCAGACCTCGACGCCGGGCTCGGCGGCCAGGTCCGCCAGCCGGTCGATCGAACGCTGCGCCTCGAGCTCGTCCCCGGCCCTCCCCACCCACCCACACGGAGTCCGCTCGGTGAGGTTCCGCTCGAGGTCGGCGGCGTCGCACGCGAGCACCACGGTCCGATCCGGCAGGTCGACGCGGAACGACTGGTGCCCCGGCGTGTGACCGCGGGTGTCGAGTGCGGTCAGGCCGGATGCCAGTCCCGTGTCCCCGTCGAGCAGGAACACCCGGACGTCGGCGTCGAGCACGTCGTCGACGACGACCGTCTCCCGCCGACCGATGCCGCTCTGCAACCAGTCCCACTCCCGTCGCTGCAGCGCGACGGGGGTGCCCGGTGGGACGAGCCGGAGGCCGCCCGTGTGGTCGAGGTGCACGTGCGAGATCGCGCAGAGCGCCAGGTCGTCCCACGCCAGTCCCGCAGCCGCGACCCCCTCGGCGAGCGCGTCGCCGGGCGGCACGACCGCCGTGTAGCTCTCGTACTCGTAGTGCGCGGCCCGCTCCTCGGGGTCGCGCACGCGGTCGACGTTGAACCCGCCGTCGAGGAGCACCCAGCCGTGGTCGAAGACGACGGCCGCGGCGGTGACGGGTTCGAGCAGGAAGCGTGCGGGATCGCCGCCCCGCAGGGAGATCGACTCGGGGATCGGTTCCCACCCGAGCACGAGCGGCACGAGCCCGCGTGGCCGGCCCCCGAGTGCGGCTCCGGTCCACACCGCCCCGTCGAACGTCTTCGCCATGCCCTTGCACCTCCGGCTTGATTGGATACAATTTGTGCCAATCCGAATCCATTGTGCCGGAGTTCCGGGAGGACGCCATGACCGACGCGATCGACATCAACATCCCCATCTCCCCCGAGATGCTGCACTGGGGCCGGCGCCCCACCTTCGAGATGGTCGAGGAGATCGCGGACGGGTACCCGTCGGACGTCTCCCGCTGGCTGATCGGTGCACACACGGGCACGCACGTCGACGCGCCGTCGCACTTCGTGCCCGGTGCGACGACCGTCGACGAGATCGCGCTCGAGAGCGTGGTCGGCCCGGTCCGCGTCCTCGACCTGCGACACGTCGTCGAGGAGATCACCGCCGACGACCTCGAGGAGGCGGGTGCGGCCGGCGCCGAGCGCGTGCTGTTCCGCACGCGCAACTCGACCGACGCGCTGACCCGGAACGAGCGGTCGGAGACGTGGGTCGGCCTCGGCCCGAGCGGCGCGCAGTGGCTGGTCGACCGCGGGGTCCGGTTCGCCGGCATCGACTACATGACGATGGAGGCCCCGGCGCACACCGAGGCGTGGCCGACACACGTCGCCCTGTGCGGCGCCGGCGTCGTGATCCTCGAGAACGCGGACCTGTCCGAGGTCGAGCCCGGCGACTACCTGATGGTCTGCCAGCCGGTGCCGTTCGCGGGGCGCGAGGCCGCTCCCGCTCCGACCGTCCTGCTCCCCCTCGCCGTGGCGACCCACGCATGAGCGTCCACGTGGTCCTGGTCCACGGTGCCGGCGGTTCGCCGTCCACCTGGTCGTCCGTCGCCCCGCTCCTGCGCGACCGCCGCATCCCGTACACGCTCGCCGACAACGCGATGACCTCGCTCCGCGACGACGAGGCTTCGGTCCGCGCCCTGGTCGACGGCATCGACGGCCCGGTCCTGCTCGTCGGCCACTCCTACGGCGGCGCCGTCATCACGAACGCGGGCACGCACGACCGCGTCGTCGGGCTGGTCTACGTCGCGGCCTTCGCTCCGGACGCGGGCGAGTCGGTCTCCGGGATCGTCGAGACCCGGGAACCCGCTCTCGTCTCGCAGTACATGCACCGCGGCCCGGCCGGCGAGTGGATCGCACAGGACGACGAGGAGTCGCGGCTGGCGCTCGCCTGGGACGTCCCGGAGGACGTGCTGCTCGCCGCACGTGCCGAGGGGCGGGTCACCGCCGACGCCGCCTTCCAGCAGCCCACGGCAGAGCCCGCCTGGCGGACCCGCCCGAGCTGGTACCTGGTCGCCACGAGCGACCGGCACCTGCTGCCCGCGATCCAGCGCGACTTCGTCGCCCGGATGGGTGCAGTGGTCGACGAGGTCGACACGAGCCACGCGGTCGCGCACGCCGCTCCGGACCGGGTCGTCGCCGTCATCGAGCGCGCGGTGGCCGCGCTGCGCTGACCACCGTCGGCTGCGGGGGTGGTGCCACGGTCAGGAGGCCGTGGTCACCAGTCCGTCCAAGTCCTTGACCACACGACCCGCCTGCAGGACCGCGCGCACGCTGGCAGCGTCGGCCAGCGCGCCGACGTCGGCGAGCGGGTCGACGCCCGAGACGACCAGGTCACCGGCCTTGCCCGGCTCGACGGAGCCGAGCCGGGCCTCCAGACCGAGCAGCCGGGCACCCTGCAGCGTGCCGGCCGTGATCGCGTCGAGCGGCGAGAGCCCGACCTGCACGAGGCGGGCGAGCTCGGCGAGGTTCCGACCGTGCGGGTGCACACCCGCGTCGGTGCCGAGCGCGACGGGCACGCCGGCGGCGACGGCACGTCGCACGCTGTCGAGGCCGCGAGCGTGCAGTGCCGCGCGCTGTGCGAGGCGTTCCGCAGAGGCGGTGGACGGGTCGAGTTCGCGCAGGAGCGTGCTGAGGGTGGGGACGAGCACCGTGCCGCGTTCGACCATGAGCGCGATGGTGTCGTCGTGCAGGTCGTAGCCGTGTTCGATGCTGGCGGCTCCGCCGAGCACGGCGGCACGGGCCGCGGCGTCGGTGAGCGCGTGGGCGGTGACCGGGCGGCCGCCGCGTTCGCCGACCAGGTGGACGACGAGCCGCACTTGGTCCTCGGTGATGCCGACGTCGTCCGGGTCGTCGGTCGGCGAACCGACCCCACCGGACGTGGAGACCTTGATCGCGTCGGCGCCGGTGCGGAGCAGCGAGCGGACCGTCCGGACGACGTCCTCGTCGGTGTCGACGACGCCCGGCGGGGGCATGCCCGGCCGGACGGCCCAGGCCGGCAGCGACCCGTTCGGCCGGACCGGGTCGGCGTGGCCACCGGTCGGCGAGAGCATGGCGATCGCGAGGTGCAGGCGCGGACCGACGACGGTGCCCCGGGCGACGGCGTCGCGGTAGCCGGGGGTCAGCCCGTCCAGGTCCCGCGCGGTCGTGACGCCGGCGTGCAGGGTGCTCCGGAGCACCTCGGCGACCTCGAGCACGTGCTCCTCCGGGAACCGTGCCCGCTGTTCCTCGGGCGTCGTCGGCACCATGCTGAGGTGCACGTGCGCGTCGACGAAGCCGGGCAGCAGCCACCGGCCGGTCAGGTCGACCGTCGGCACGTCCGCGGCCGGGGCGCGCCGTGGACCGACGTAGGTGACGTCGCCGTCACGCAGCTCGACCTCGGCGTCGGCGCGGGGCGGCGCACCCGTGCCGTCGACCAGGGTCGCGCCGACCAGTCGGAGCACGCCGTCGGCGTGCGGGGTCGTCGGGAGTCGTGCCGCCACAGCGGGCCTTCCGGGTCGGTCAGCCGGCCAGGCTGAAACGGGCGGAACCGGGGTCCGCGTCGAGGAGACGACGCGTGTACCAGTGCTGCGGATCGGCGTAGATCTGCTCGACCGGACCGGCCTCGACGACCTCACCCTGGTACAGCACGACGACCTCGTCGCTCACACGCTGCACGACCGCCAGGTTGTGCGAGATGAACATCATCGTCAGGCCGAGGGACTCCTTGATGTCGGCGAGCAGCTCCAGGATCTGCGCCTGCACCGAGACGTCGAGCGCCGAGGTGATCTCGTCGGCGATGACCAGGTGCGGGTCGATGACGAGACCGCGGGCGATGGCGATGCGCTGCCGTTGCCCGCCGGAGAACTCGTGCGGGTAGCGGTGCATCATGTCCCGGGACAGCCCGACCCGCTCGAGCCAGCCGCCGATGCGGTCCTCGTGGGTGGCGACCCGGGGGCGGACGGGGTCGATCGCCTCGGCCAGGGTCTGCGCGACGGTCCGTCGCGGCGAGAGCGACGAGTACGGGTCCTGCGGGATCATCTGGATCCGGCGACGGTAGCGGCGCAGGGTCGACCGGTCGGCCGCGGTCAGGTCGACGCCGTCCACCGCGGCGCTGCCCGAGGCGGGCTTCACGGTGCCGACCAGGACCTTGGCGAGGGTGGACTTGCCCGAGCCGGACTCGCCGACGACGCCGACGGTGCGACCTCGCTCGAGGCGGAGGTCGACGCCGTGCAGGACGGTCGTCGAGCCGAACGCGACGTCGAGGGCGCGGACGTCGATCATGGGGGCCGTGCCGGTGTCGGTTGCGCGGCGTTCGCGCGTCGTCGTGGTGTCGGTCATGCGTGTGCCTCCGCCTGCTCGGTGCGCGTGGACTCCGTGGGCAGCGTCACGACCGGAGTGGCCGCCAGGAGCTGCTTCGTGTACGGGTGGTCGACGGTGTCCGGGGAGAGCCCGGCGACGTCGTCGATGCGCTCGACGATCTCGCCGTTCCGCATCACCAGGACCCGGTCGCACAGTGCTCGGACGACCCCGAGGTCGTGGGAGATGAACAGCACGGCGGTGCCGGAGTCCTCGTTCATCCGCTTCAGCACCGTCAGCACCTCGCGCTGGACGGTGACGTCGAGGGCGGTGGTCGGTTCGTCCGCGATGAGCAGGTCGGGCTTCGTGCTCATCGCCGACGCGATCATCGCGCGCTGCTTCATGCCGCCGGAGAGCTGGTGCGGGTACTGGCGCAGTCGACCCTCGGGATCGGTCAGCATCACGGCGCGGAAGCCCTGCGTCAGGAGTCGGATCGCGTCCCGTCGGCTGTGTCGCAGCCGCATCCGCAGCACGTCGGACAACTGGATGCCGAGCACCATGGCCGGGTTCAGCGCGGTGCCCGGGTCCTGGTAGACCAGGCCGATGCGGGATGCGAGCACGCGGTCCGGCACACGACCGAGCAGGTCGACGCCGCCGAGTTCGAGCCGCCGCGCGGAGCCCTCGAGCCCCTCGCCCAGCAGCTTGGCGACGAGCGAGGCCGTCAACGACTTGCCCGAACCGGACTCGCCGACGATCCCGAGCACCTCGCCCCGCCGGATGGTGAACGAAACGTCCTTGACCAGGGCGCGTCCACTGGCGGCGTGCTGCACCGAGATGCCGTCCGCGACGAGCACGGCGTCGTGCTCGACCGCGAGCGTCGACGGGCCGGTCGCGCGGGTGGTGCGGGACCGCGTGGTGTTCGACCGCGGGTTCGCGGCAGCGGCCAGTCCGTCCCCGACGAGCAGGGCGGCGAGGGAGGCGAAGGTCAGCGCGACCGCGGGGCCGACGATGACGACGGGGTTCACGACGATCCGGTCCAACCCGTCGTTGAGCAGGGTTCCCCAGTCGAACGCGGGGGTCTGCGCGCCGAGGCCGATGAAGGACAGTCCGGAGATCTCGACGAGCGAGCCGGAGAAGGCACCGGCGATCAGGATCAGCGTCGGCTCGGCCATGTTCGGCAGGACGTGCCGCATGGCGACCCGGTGCGCCGGGACCCCCATCAGGCGTGCGGTGGTGACGTACTCGCTGGTGGAGATCTTCGCCGCCAGGTTGGCGGTCAGACGGGCGAAGCCGGCGATGTTCGCGACGGCGATGGCCACGACGACCTGCACCATGCCCTGCCCGAGGATCGCGGCGACGATGATCGCGACGAGCATCGTCGGGTAGCTGACCGCGAACTCGATCCCGCGCAGCCCGAGCTCGCGCACCCGGCGGGGGGCGAGCCAGACGCCGATACCGAGCGCGATGCCCACGATCGCGGACAGGGCCGTGGCGGCGAGCGCCATCAGGACCGTGGCCCGGGTGGCGACCAGGGTGCGCGCGAGCATGTCGCGGCCGAGGGTGTCGGTACCGAGCGGGTGCTCGGCGGTGGACCCCAGCCCAGAGGTACCGCCGATGCCCGTGGCCTGGGCGCCGAACACGAACGGTGCGACGACCGCCACGATCAGGATCAGCCCGAACATCGCCAAGCCGACGATCAGCCCGCCGTTCCACGCGAAGGTGCGGGGACGCGATGCCGGGTCGGTCGAGGCCGCCTGGACGGCGGTGATGGTGTCAGCCACGCTTCTCCCCGAGGGTGCGCGGGTCGATGAGACCCAGGATGATGTCGATGACCAGGGTGATCACGAGCGAGATGAGCCCGATCACGAAGACCGCGGCGCGGATCACGGGGTAGTCCTTGTCCACCGCGATCGCCTGCACGATGACGCCGCCCAGGCCCGGCCACGCGAAGACCGCCTCGGTGATGAGTGCCGAGCCGAGCAGGGCCGTCAGGATGATCCCGGACAGCGTCAGTGCGGTGGTGAGCAGGTTCGGCAGCATGTGCTTGGCGTAGATCGACAGCGCCGGCAGCCGCCACCCGCGGGCGGTGCGCATGTAGTCCTGCTCGAGGATGACGGCGGTCTCACGGCGGACGATGCGGGCCACCGAGCACGTGCCGCCCACGGTGAGCGAGGCGATCGGCAGGACCGCCGCCGCGCCGAAGTCGTAGGCCGGCGAGTACGCGGGCGGCAGCACGTGCAGCAGGACCGCGAAGACGACGACGAACCCGGTGGCGAGCACGTACGTGGGGATCGACGAGATCAGGCCGGTGACCGCCGAGAACGAGACGTCGAGCCAGCGGTGCCGGTCGCCGCGGGTGAGGACACCGACGGTCATGCCGAGTGCGAGTCCGAGGACGAGCAGCAGCAGGACCGCGGCGATCGTGATCGTCAGCGTGTACGGCACGGCCGTCATGACGATGTCCATCGCCGGTGCGCGGTACTTGTACGAGTCACCGAAGTCGCCCTGCACGACGCCGGCGACGTAGTGCCACAGCTGGACGGGGATCGGCTGGTCGAGACCGAGTTGGTGCCGGACGAGCTCGACCTGGGCGAGCGTCGCGGTGTCGCCGGCGATGGCCGTTGCCGGGTCGCCGGGGATGAGCTGCACGATGAGGAACGTCACGAGGACGAGCAGCGCCAGGTTGATGACGAGTCCGACGGCACGGCGGAGCAGGAAGCGGCGCCATGCGCCACCGAGACTCGCGGCCCGGGGTGCGGCGGCGGTCGGGGTTCCCGGAGACCCGGGGGTGCCCGGACCGGGCACGGGGAGATGGTCGACGGTGGTGGTGCTCATCGCGGGTCCTCCTGGTGCTCCGGTCCGGGCTGGGGTGGTGCGGTGGTGCGTGGTGCGTGGTGCGTGGTGCTCGTTCGGTCAGGCGATCAGGAGACGATCCGCATCGCGGAGACGTCCCAGTAGCCCGAGAACACGTGGGTCTCGAAGCCCTTGCGGGCGACGTACCGGTGCGTGTCCGTGATGAGCGGGGTCATGTCGACGCGCTCGAGGATCGACTTCTGCGCGGTGGCGAAGTCCTCGCACTGCTGGTCGGCGTCCGACGTGGCCATCGCCGCCTGGTAGGCCGCGAGTCCCTCGGGGTTGTCGCTCGAGGACACGTTCGTGCCGCCCTCGGCGTAGGTCGGTCCGACGTAGCGCGCGATCGAGGTGTTGATCAGCCCGGTCTGCGCGTCCTCGGCCGCCACGGCGACGTCCCAGGTCTTGGGCTCGGTGCGCATCTGCTTGGTCCAGTCGGCAGGGTCCGGTGCCGAGACCTTCACGGTCGCACCGGCGTTCCGCAGCGACTCCGCCAGGAAGTCGGCGGCGGGGTCCCAGTTCGACATGATGAGCAGGCGGATCGTCTTGCCCGTGAGCTCCTTCGTCGCGGCCTTCGCGTCGTAGGACTGCACGAGCGACGAGTCGTCCACCGCGCAGCGGTAGCTCGCCGCGTTCACCGTGTTCTGCTCGACCCCGAGTCCGTCGAGACCGGCGTTGTTGAACCCCTTCGTGTCGATCGCCTGAGCGACCGCGGCACGGAGCGGCTGGTCGTCGGCGAACACCGAGCCGGAGCCCTCTGCCTCGTTGAACACGAGGTTGTAGGCCGAGCTGGCGAACTTCACGGTGGAGTAGTCGTCGCCGCTGAAGCGCTCGGCGTTCGAGTCGTAGAAGCGTGCGACGTCGACACCGCCGGACTGCAGCAGGTTGGCGCTCGTGTTCGAGTCGCCCTGCACGGTCAGGTTGATCGTCTTGGCCGGCTCACCGGTGACGGTCTTCCACGCCGGCCAGGCGTCGTAGTCGGACCGCAGCGCGTAGGAGACGCTCTTGCCGGCCGAGGACTTCGCGAGCGTGTACGGGCCGGACCAGGCGCCGTCGACGGTGCCGGCCGCGAGGCCCTTCGTGTCGGC
Source organism: Curtobacterium sp. PhB128 (assembly GCF_004340725.1). Lineage (NCBI taxonomy): Bacteria > Bacillati > Actinomycetota > Actinomycetes > Micrococcales > Microbacteriaceae > Curtobacterium > Curtobacterium sp. PhB128. Next base: position 112,088 of record NZ_SLUR01000008.1, on the reverse strand, counting down.
GAGACCGGCCGGGCAGATGATCCCGGTACCGGGGCGGGTCAGGCCGCCGAGCAGCTGCGAGTACGGCTCGCTGAGCGAGATCGTCAGCGTGCCGGCGGCGTCGTCGGCGGTGAACTTCGGTTCACCCGAGCCGAAGGCCTGGTTCTTCCAGGTCTGCGCACCCGAGTCGTCGAGGCCGACCAGGTACTCGAAGGACTTCTCGACGACCGTCGGCGTGATCTCGGTGCCGTCGGAGCACGTGGCGCCGTCGCGGATCGTGAACTCGTACTTCGACGCCGACTCGGCGTCCCACTTCGTCGCGAGCCCGCCGATGTAGCCGCCGTCGTCGCCCTCGCCCTGCCGGAGCAGGGTGTCGAAGCCGAGTCGTGCGACCTCGACGTCCGAGCTGGCCGAGGCCTTCGCAGGGTCGAAGGTGGCCGGGGCGTACCAGAGCTCTGCGTTGATCGTGTCGGTGCTCGACGAGCTGTCGCCGCCGTCAGCGGAGCCGGACGCGGTGCACGCGCTCAGGGAGAGTCCGACGGCGGTCGCCAACGCGACGCCGACGAGGATGCGCTTCCTCACCATGGTGCTGTCCTCCAGTGGGATTCGGGGTGATGCCAGGGAGTCAGTCCCAGGGGCGGGTCCAACTTGGATCCAATTTAGAACAATCCGCATCCAACTATGTTTCGAGTGGATTACATCTGCCCGGGACGAGCCGCGGCGTCGAAGACCGTCACGCCGCCGACGTCGGTGCGCAGGACCCGCGCCGCGGCGAACTCGTCGACCGTGCACGCGGCCGGGTCCACATCGAGCAGCACCCAGTCCGCCAGGGCGCCGGCGCGCAGCACGCCGCGGCGATCCTCGGCGAAGGACGCGTGTGCCGCACCGCGCGTGTAGGCCTCGACCGCCTCGAGCACCGAGAGTGCCTGTGCCGGGCCGATCGGCTCGTCGAGGCCGCGCATCCGACGGGCTGCGGCGACGGGGACCACCTCGCGCGGGTCGAAGGGGAAGTACGGCGCGTCCGAGCCCATGGCGACCGTAGCACCGGCGTCGGCCCAGGTCCGCATCGGGTTGACCTCGTCGACACGGCTGCCGAGCCGGCGCTGCAGCCCGGCGGCGTTCTTCCAGGCGATCGAGGGCTGCAGCGACGCCACGACACCGAGGCGTGCGGCACGGTCGGCGCTCGCGACGCTCGGCTCGAGGTACGCGTGGATGAGCTGGCAGCGGAGTCCGGCGACCGATCGTCCCGTGTCCCGTTCCGCTGCCTCGAGCCCGTCGAGCACCTCGGCGACCGCACGACTGCCCACCGCGTGGACGCCGAGCCCCCACCCCGCGGCCACGCACGACGCTGCAAGGCGTGCGAAGTCAGCCACCGAGATCCGCTGCACGCCGTGGTCGTCGCCGGTCCAGGGCCGTTCGAGCAGCGCCTGCCCCTTCATGCCCTCGCCGTCGTAGTAGACCTTGACCGGGCCGAGCCGGAGGCGTTCGTCGCCGTCACCGGTCACGCCGTCGATCGAGTCGAGCACCGCCAGGGCCGCATCGACGTCGGGAACCGCTGCACTGCCGAGCTCGGGGTAGGGCATCGCGACCACGCGCAGGGTCAGGAGTCCCTGCCGGTGCGCCTCCCGGTATCCCTCGAGCTCGGGCAGCGTGACGGCCGGGTCGACGACACCGGTGAACCCCATCGCGTGCAGCAGCGGCTGGATGCGGCGGATCGCGGCGAGCCGGTCCCCGAGCGTCGGCGGTGCGTCCCCGATCCAGTCCGGGGCGTCCGGGTCCGCGTCGCCGTCGGCGAGCATCGCGGCCGAGAACGTCGCGGCGTCGGCGTCGCCGTCCACGAGCTGCAGCGCTTTGAGTCCGGCGCGCTGCGCGTGCGCGTGGGCGTCGGTGAACCCCGGCAGGACGGTGCCCTCGACGTGGTCCTCGGCCGTGCCCTCCGGAGCCGCCGCCCGCACGTCGTCGAGCGTCCCGACCGCCGCGATCCGGTCGCCGACGACGAGCAGGGCCTCGGCGGTCGGCACCCCGGGGTCCATCGTCCGGACGTGTCCGACGACGAGCCGCGCGGACCGGCCGGCCGCCTCACACACCGACGGCCTCCCGCTCGTCGAGCCAGGTGCGCACGTCCGCAGCGGTCACGAGGGCGTCCCGCTGCAGGTACCCGATCGCCTCCAGTGCCGCGTCGTGCGCGCGTTCGCTCGACCCGGCGACGCAGTCGGTCAGGACCCGGACGGCGTAGTCGTGCTGGTGGGCGTCGGCCGCCGTGTAGTGGATGCAGACGTCGGTGAGTCCGCCGACGAGCAGGACGGTGCCGGCCCTGTACGCCTTGAGCACGATCTCGAGCTCGGTGCCGAAGAACGCCGAGTAGCGCCGCTTGCGGATGACGAACTCCTCGGGCCGAGGGTCGATCCACGAGGCCAGCTCGGTCTGCTCCTCGCCCTCGATGCAGTGCGGGCCCTCGGCACCGTCGAGCTCACGGCCGATGTCGACGAGGTCCGGCTTGTGGACCTCCTGGATGAAGACGACGGGCACACCCGAGGAGCGGCAGTGCTCGATGAGGTCACGGACGCGCGGTGCGCGCTCGGCACGGCCGCCCATCACGGGGATGCCGGGCGTGGGCATCGTCGAGGCAGCTCCGCCCTGGATGTCGACGACGATCAGGACGGGGTTGCCGGAGACGGCGAGCATGCTGGTGGTTCCTTCCGGGACGGATCGTGCAGCGGGTGGGGACCGGTGCGCGCCGTCGCCGTCATCCTCTGGCGGGATCCGGCACCGCAGGGGTCCGGGGTGTTTCCGCGGTGTTAAACCTCAGGTGTCGCCGAACCGGGCGGTGTCGCCGAACCGGGCGGTGTCCCCGCGGGCGCCGTCACCGCTCCAGCCGCCGCCCGCGCGCTCCGCCGCCGCCGGAAGGGCAGCAGCTCGGCGACCCCGACCGGCCCGAACCCGTTCCCGACCGCGACCCACACCCGGGCGTCGGGCGCGTGGTCTCCGAGCAGCTCCGCGCAGACCCCGCACGGCTCGATCAGGTGCATCGTCCCGCCCGGCCTGCGGAGCACCCCCACGACCGACACCACCGGCGACCCGGCGACGACGGCTGCACTCAGCGCAGCAGACTCGGCGCAGACCGACGCGCGACCGGCCGATGCCTCGACGTGCAGCCCGGTGACCGCACTGCCGTCGGCGAGCCGGAGTGCCGCGGCGACCTCGTGCACCCCCGTGCGGTACCGCCGGTCGAGCACGTCCGTCGCGATCCGGAGCAGCTCCTGGTCCGCGGCGTCCATGCCGGACGGCGGGCCGGCGAGCACCGGACGGTCACTGCCGCCGGACGGAGCCCCGCCCGTCGTGTCGCTCACGACCAGCCCAGGATTCGCGCCATGTTGCCACCCTCGACCAGGGCCCGGTCGGCCTCGTCCGGGATCGCCTTCGCGATCTTCATGCGCTCGAGGTCGAAGTCGCTGCCCGGCCACTCCGACCCCAGCAGGATCTTCTCCGCACCGAGGCGCGCGTACGCCCGCTTGACGTCGGACATCAGGGTGGCCGAGGTCTCGAGGTACACGTGCGGGTTCCGCTCGGCGACGATGATCGCCTCGGGCACGTTCCACACCGCACCCATGTGGGCGATGATCGTCGGCACCGTCGGGAAGTTCTTCGCGATCTCCTCGATGGAGAACGGTGCACAGAACGCGTCGTCGAGTGCGTTGATCAGCACGGGCAGGCCGAGCTCGGCGCAGACCTCGAACAGCGGGTCGAGCAGGCCGTGGTCCGCGACGTGGTAGCCGTGCAGGCTGGGGTGCAGCTTCAGGCCGACCAGCCCGCCCTCGGCGAAGCGACGGATCTCGTCGGTCGCGTTCTCCCACTGCGGCATGACCTGGCCGAAGCCGAACAGCCGGTCCGGGTGCGCGGCGACCAGGTCCATCAGGAAGTCGTTCTCGATCCCCTGCGCGAGCGAGCAGACCATGGCGCGGTCGACCCCCGCGGCGTCCATGCGGTCGAGGATCCGGTTCGCGTCGAACGGCGTGTACGCCGGCGGCTCCTCGCCCGGGCGCACGCCGCTCAGGTAGTCACTGCGGCCGCGGCGGTCCTGCGTGGTGTTGTAGGCGTCGATGATCATCGTGGGCGTCTCCTCGTCGGCGGCTCGTGGGGCGGAACTCCCGCACATGTGATCCGATACTGCCAGAATTGGATCCAATTTGGTAGCACTGGGGTGCGAGACACCCAGCCTGGAGGCGCGACACACCCCCGCCGCGCCGGCTCAGTGCACGACGACCATCGCGCCCATGGCCAGCACGCTCACCAGTGACGCCGCCCGGCGCACGGACTCGACCCGCGGCACCCGGCCGCCGACGACGTTCCACAGCACCACACCGGCGTGCACCGCGACCGCCACCCCGACCGGCAGCAGCACCGCACCGTGGGAGTGCCCCGCGCCGGCACCAGCACCTGCATGGCCACCTGCGAGCAGCACGAACACCGCGCCGAGCAGCATCCCGAGCGCGTGCAGGTGGTCGCCACCGGGCCGACTCCGGCGACGCCACCGGTCCACCGCAGCCGTGCCCATCGCGCAGCCACCGAGCAGGAGTGCCCAGAACGGCGCCGGCACCACGTGGAGTGCCAGCACGTGGACGTCGAGCATCGCGACGAGCATCACCGCCTCGGCGACGAGGGCGACCGGCCCGACCCGTCGCCCGCCAGCGATGCCGAGCCCGAGCGCACCGACGGCTGCGACGAGCATGACGACGAGCAACACGGACATGATTGGATCCAATCACGAGCGAGTCGGATACGGCAACGGGATCCAACACCTGGCAGGATTGGATCCGCAGCGGGGGTTCGCTGTGACGACGTACCGAGGGAGACCACGACGTGACCACCAGCGACGGCAATGCACTCGTCGACGACCTCGCCGCCCGGATCCGCGCGAAGATCATGTCCGGCGAGATCCCCATCGGCGCACCGCTCCGTCAGGCCGACCTCGCGGCGCAGTTCGGCATCAGCCGCACCCCGGTCCGCGAAGCGCTCCGGCAGCTGCAGACCGGCGGCCTCATCGAGGTCGTGCCGAACCGTGGCGCGGTGGTCCGGGTGCCGGTGCCGTGGGAGGTCCGCGAGGCGTACGAGGTCCGCGCCGAGCTCGAGTCGCTCGCAGCCCGTCGCGCCGTCGACCGGCTCGACGACGCCACGATCGCGCAGCTCCGCTCGGTGAACCAGGCGATGTACGAGCGCTCCCTGGCGGCGGCCGAGGGCGAGCAGCCGAAGCAGCGCGAGGGCAGCGACAACGACCAGTTCCACGGGCTCATCTACCAGGCCTCCGGCAACACCCGGTTGACCCGGATGCTCGTCGAGATCAACGACGCCTTCCCCCGGAACGTCTCGGCCCTGGTGCTCCGCGAGAACTCCCGGCACCGCGAGGAGAACTTCCGCGAGCACGAGGAGCTCATCGAGGCGCTCGTCGCCTGGGACCGCGAGCGCGCCGCCGAGCTCATGCGCGACCACGTCCTGCGCGCCGGCGAGCACCTGGCGCACTGGTACGAGCGCCGCTCGTCCACCGTCTTCACCGGCTGACCCGGCGCGACCAGCGGAAGCGGCGCGAGAGACCGGACCGCGCGGCCCTGCACCGACGGGGCGGGGTCGACCCGCGCCTCCCGACCGGACCGCGCCGGCCGTCTACAGGACCGGCGCCCGCCGGATCCAGCCGGTGGCCTCCTCGATCGCGCGCGTCACCGCGAGCAGCTGGTCCTCGCGGCCGTACCGCCCGACGACCTGCACGCCGACCGGCAGCCCCTCGGGCGTGAACCCGGCTGCGGTCACCACGACCGGGTGCGCCGTCAACGTCAGCCGGTTCGCGAGCATCTGCCACGTGAAGTAGCGGTCGAAGCGGTGGCCGTCGACCTCGTCGACCCACTCGACCTCGGCCGGCGGTGCGACCACCGGCGTCGCCGGCAGCACGAGCACGTCGTGCCGGTCGAGCACCGCAGCCGTGTCCCGGTACATCCGGGTCCGACGCTCGTACGCATCGGCGAGCTGCGCCGCCGTGGTGGCGCGCCCCTGCTCGACGTTCCGGACGTAGTCGGGACGGAACCCGCTGGCACCGGCGTCGACGGCGTGCCGGCCACCCAGGAAGAACTCGAACGTCTCGATGGTCTCCCACGCCTCGTCCGCACCCGCGAAGTCGGGCTCGTCCGCCTCGACGACCGCGCCGAGCCCGGCGAGCTGCTCGCCGAACGCGCGGTGCACGGCACGCACGGCCGGGTCGATCGGCAGGCCGCCGGCGTCCTCGCTCCACGCGACGCGCAGGCCGTCGAGCTCCACCGGTCGGACCGGGTGCTGCGTCATGGCGGACATCGGCCAGACGGTCTTCTCGACGGCCAGGGCTTCCATGAAGCGTGCGGCGTCGGCGGAGTCGCGTGCCATCGGGCCGGTGACGCCGTGCGGCGTCCAGGCGTTGCCGGTCCGGCCGCTCGGCACCCGGCCCGGGCTCGGCCGGACGCCGACGACGTTGCAGAACGCGGCCGGGTAGCGCAGGCTCCCGCCGCTGTCGGAGCCGTCGGCGATCGGCAGGATCCGCCCGGCGAGGGCCGCTGCGGCGCCACCACTGGACCCACCCGCGTGCCGCGAGGTGTCCCACGGGTTCACGGTCGTGCCGAACACCGGGTTGAAGGTCAGCACGCCCTGGCCCATCTCCGGCGTGTTCGTCTTGCCGATGATGATCGCGCCGGCATCGCGGAGCAGCGTCGCGAGGACGCTGTCGTGCTCGGCGGGGCGCGCGTCGGCGAACGCCGCCGACCCGTTCGTGGTCGGCAGGCCGGCGACGTCCATCAGGTCCTTCACCGCGGTGGGCAGGCCGTGCAGGAGCGGGAGCGGTTCGCCCGCGGCGCGTGCCGCGGCGGTGCGGCGGTCCGCCGCTTCTGCCGCGGCCAACGAGACCGAGTCGGGCTGCTGGGAGACGACGGCCTGGAGGCGCGGGTTGCGTTCCTCGATCCGGTCCAGGTGGGCGCGCATCACCTCCACCGCCGACACCTCGCGGTTCGCGACGGCGTCGGCCAGGCGGACGGCGGACCAGTCGGCGAGGTGCTCCGGGGTGTGCTCGGGCGCGGGCATCAGCGGCCGCCCTCGTGGTCGTGCTGCTGCTCGGCGTGGACGTGCCCGTCGTGCGCGGCGTCGGTGTGGTGGTCGTGCGCCGCGTGGTCGTGCGCCGCGTGGTCGTGGTCGTGGCCGGAACCCGGCGCGCAGTGGTCGGTCGCCGACGGCGGGACGTCGAGCGAGGGGTTCCGGTCGAAGAAGCCGTCCGGTTCGAGCCGGAAGCCGATCGTGTCGACGGGCATGATCGGCCACTGTTCGGGACGCGGGAAGTGGTGCACGCCGAGGACGGGCCACAGCACGAGGCGCTCGTTCTCGAGGGACCGGTCCGCCTGCTGCCAGACGTGCACCCCGTCGTCGCCGAGCTCGCCCTGGTTCGGGTACTCGCCGGCGATGAAGCGCTCCTCGGGGTCGAAGGCGCTCGCCCAGAGGTGCTTCGCGACGAACGGCGCCTTCCGCTCGACGATGCTGCCGGGGCGGACGTGCAGCTGCGCGGTGTTCTGGACCGCCAGTCGGTAGGCCGTGCTCTCGCCGTAGCGGTTCTGCGCGGACTCGCTCTCGATGCGCCAGTGCAGCGCGCGGGCCGGGTCGGTCATCCGGGCGCCGTCGGCCTCGGAACCGATCGGCGTCTCGACCGCGATGCAGGCGTTGCCGTAGGGGTTCAGGGCCTCGTCGGGCTCGGGCTCGGCGTGCACCTCGACCAGCCGGTTCAACGGCCCGTCGACGGCGGTGTCGAGCCGGACGGCGAAGTAGTGCTGGTGCGTCGGGGCCTGCACGTTCGGTGCGACCATCCGGCCGTACCGCGGGGTCTCGCCGTCGGCGATGCCGGACACCGACATCAGGCCGGTGAGCTTCACCTCGAGCTCGACGGAGCCGTCCTGGTACAGCGACCAGTAGAAGCCGTAGTCGTAGTTCGCCACGGTCGCGAAGCTCGAGATCACGAGTCGGCGGCTGCGACGGACCTCGGCGCTGCCGGTGCGGGTGTTGACGTGCTTCCAGAGGATCGAGTCGTCCTCCTCGTGCAGGCAGATGCCGTTGACGATGGTCTGCGGTTCGCCGTGGCCGTCCAGGAAGTCGACGTCGAAGTAGCGGATCTCCCCCAGGCAGTCGCAACCGAGCTCGAGGCTCGCGGTGAGCGGGCCGGCGCCGTACTCGCCCCAGTCGAAGAAGTTCTTCCGGTACGCGGTCGGGTCGCTGTCCAGGTACGGCACGTACATCTCGTTGACGGCCGCACGGTGCAGCACCGAGCGCTCGACGTCGCCGTCACGGTAGGACAGGTCGTGCAGCACGAGCCCCTCGCGGTGTGAGAAGCCGACACGGAACGTCCAGTTCTGCCAGCGGACCTCGTGCCCGTCGATCGTGAAGCCGGGACCGTTCGGCTGGACGATGTCGAGCGCGGAGACCTCGCGGTCGGGACCCCAGGTGCCGGAGGTGTAGACGCCGGTCTCGCTCGCCATCGGAATGACGCCGTGGTCCTCGATCCGGATGACCTCGAGGGTGTCGAGGTCGAGGATCGGGACGAGCCCGGCGACGGGTCGTGCGTAACCGTTGTCCTCGGGGAACTCGCGGTACCAGACCGTGCCCCAGCTCAGGCGGCGGTCGGCGAGGTCCTCGGGCACGAAGCCCGTGATCGACTCCGGGTCGACCCAGACGAGCGACGTGTCGGTGATCCCGCGCTTCGCGAGCGCCTCGATGATGAGCGGCGACTTCCGTGCGGCCTGCGCGATGAGCCGTGCTTCGTCACTCGAGACGCCGGGGCGACGGTGGTCCACGTCGGTCCACAGCTCGACGATCGCGGGCGAGTCCGGGCCGGCGGTCCACCCGCGCACCTCCCACGCGGCGTGGGCGTCCGGGTCCATCACGACGATCCGCACCGGACGGGCGCCACCGGCGGTCGTGCCCCTGGCCTTCTCCTCGTCGAGCGCGATCCCCCAGAAGCGCGGCCGGGCCCCGATGCGCCCGGAGGCACGGACGGCGGTGACGAAGGAGGCGATCTCGACGGAGGTCAGCGGATCGAGGACGTGGGTGCTGCTCATGGGCTTCCTTCTCGGGTGGATCGTGCGGTCAGTGGGCGTCGAGGACGACGGCGCGGCCGTCCGCGCGGGGGTCGCTCGCGGCGTCGAGGTGTCCGTCCGCGTGCAGCCGGACGATCTGCACGTGCCCGGCCTCGTCGACGGGGCCGTCGGTGCGGGCGACCGGCAGGCCGAGGGCTTCGGCCGCGGCGATCGCGTCCTCGGAACCGGGTTCGGCGACGAGCGTCATCACCTCGTGCCCGAGGTCGCGCGCACCGATCACGAACCGCGGTCGGCCGAGGACCTCGTCGGGATCACTGCCCGCGGCGACCAGGTCACGGGCGAGCTGGGCGAGGATCCACGGCTGGGCGCTGCCGCCCTGGCAGCCGAGGCCGAGCACCAGGTCGTCCGTCTCGGCGATCACCGGCAACAGGGTGTGCGGCGGTCGCAGGCCCGCTCCGACGTGGGCGGGGTGCGCGGGGTCGGTGCTGAAGGCGGAGCCGCGGTTGTGCAGGACCACGCCCGTCCCCGGGTCGAGGATGCCGGAGCCGAAGAGCTGGTAGACGCTCTGGATGAGCGTGACGACGGTGCCGTCGCTGTCCGCAGCGGTCACCGCGACCGTGTCGCCGAGGGCACGGCCGGCGCGGGGCAGTGCGCCGACCCGACCGGAGTCGCGTGGGTCGAGCATCGCTGCGACGTCGATGGAGCCGCCGCGGGGGTCGCCGAGTTCGGCCTGGCGGACGAGCGCGGCACGGTGCACGGCGTCGACGAGGTCGGCGGCCGCGGAGGTCGCGGTGCCGTGCTCACTGCCGCCGGCGAGTGCTTCCGGCAGGATCCCGAGCAGCACGACGCCCTGCGTGGGTGGCGGCGCGACCCACCATCGGGCACCGCCGATCGTCGTGCCGCGGGGCTCGACGAGCTCGGCGTCGTGCGCGGCGAAGTCGGCCTCGGTGTGGGTGCCACCGAGCTCCCGCAGCCGAGCGGTGATCGAGGCGGCGATCCGTCCCCGGTACATCGCGCCCGGGTCGGCAGCGAGTTCGGTCAGGGTCGCGGCGAGTGCCGGCTGCACGAGCGCGTCGCCTTCGGCCAGGAGCGCCCCGGCGTCGTCGGTGAAGACCTCGCGCATCCCGGGATCGACGTGGAGCTCGTCGGTCCGGACCGCGATCGCACGGCCGAGTCCGGCGGAGACGGGGACCCCGTCGGCCGCGAGTCGTGCTGCGCGGGTCAACGGGTCGCCGAGCCCGAGCCGGCCGCCGAGTGCGTCGATCGCCTGCCACCCGGCGACGACGCCGGGGACCGTGACGGTCTGGGCACCCTGCCGGGGCATCCGGTCCTGCTGCGCGAGCGCCGCGACGTCGATGCCGGCCGGTGCGGCGCCGGCGGAGACCACGGCGACGACGGGCTGTCCTGGCCGACGGACGAGGGCGACGAGGTCCCCGCCGATGCTGCACTGGTGCGGGTAGACGACGGTCAGTGCGGTGGCCGCAGCGAGCGCGGCGTCGATGGCGTCCCCGCCGGCCGCGACCGCCTCGGCGGCGGCGTCGAGGGCGGCCGGGTGCGGTGCGGCGACGGCGACGCGTCGGGTGGAGGGTGCTGCTGGGGCGGTCATGCGGTGGTCACCATCCGTGCGGGGCTGAGGAACGCGAGGTCGGGGCGGTCGATGCCCTGCACCAGGTCGGCGACGGCCGCACCGATCGCCGGCCCGAACTTGAAGCCGTGGCCGGAGCAGGCTGCGGCGAGGAGCACCTCGGGCTGCTCGGGCAGGGCGCCGACGACGAACCGCTTGTCCGGGGTCATCGTGTACAGGCACGCGACTGCCTGGGCACCGTCGGTGACGATGCCGGGGACGAACCCTTCGAGGAGCTCGGCCAGGTGCGCGACCTCGGCCTCGGTCGGCGGTGCGACGGGCACGTCCGGGTCCCACACGGGTCCGGCGTCGATGCCGATCTTCGCGCCGGATCCGGCGGTCTCCGGGAGCCCGAAGACGAGCCCCTCCGGCAGGTCGACCGAGAAGCACCCGAGCGCGGGTGGCTGCGCCACGGTCTGCCCCGTCGGCGCGGTGAGCGTGACGATGCGCCAGACCTCGAAGAACGCGGCGGCCTCGGGTACCAGGTGCGACGCCCAGGCGCCGCCGGCGAGCACGAGCCGTCGCGCGCGGACACTGCCGGCGTCGGTCCGGACGGTGACGACGCCGTCGTCGACCTGCCAGTCGAGCACGGTCTCGCCGTACCGCAGGTCGGCGCCGGCCGCCGCGGCGGCGGACTGCGCGAACGCGAGTGCCCGTGCGGCCTCGAGCACACCGGCGTCGGGGTCGTGGACCGCGCCGTACGTCTCGGGCGGACGCAGCGAGGGCGCGAGCGTCGGCCAGGCTGCGCGGTCGACCGGGAGGCTCGCCCCACCCTGCATCGTCGGCTCGCCCCGGTGCGCGTACAGTCCACCGGTCCGGTGCAGGAAGGGCGCGCCGGCTGCGGTCCCCCAGCGGTCCCACCCGCGGTACGCACGGTCGACGAGGTCGTTCCACACCGGGTGTGGGTAGGCGCGGCGGATCATCCGGGTGGCGCCGTGCGACGAGCCGCGCTCGTGCCCCGGTGCGAAGCGCTCCACCGCGACGACGTCGAGGCCGCGACGCGCGAGCTCGTACGTGGCGGCGGATCCGTGGATGCCGAGTCCGAGGACGACGACGTCGTGCACGGCCGTCACGCGCGGACCTCGGCGACGACGTCCGCGACGCCCTCGAGCAGGACCCGGACGTCCTCGTCGTCGTTGTACACGTGCGGCGAGACGCGGACGACGCTCGGCAGGCCACGGGCGCCCAGGTCCCACTGCGCGTGGCTCGCGGGGACGGAGATGGAGTCGATGCGGCGCTGCCGGAGCCGGGCCGAGACCTCCTTGCCGGCGACGCCGTCGACCGTGAAGGTGACGATCGCGGACGCTGACGCGGACGGGTCCGCCACGGTGACGCCGTCCACGGCGTCGAGCGCGGTGCGCAGGTGGGCGCCGAGGCCGACCAGGTGTGCCTCGGTCGCCGCCGGCCCGCGGTCGAGGGCCTCGCGCAGCGCCACTCCGAGGCCGAGCCGTGCGGCGACGGAGCACTCCCACGTCTCGAGCTGTCGCGCGGTGCCGTCCATCGTCCACTCATCCTCGCCGGTCCAGACGGCTCCGCGGACATCCGGCGCCCACGCACCGACGCCCTCGAGCATCCCGCGGCGCAGGTAGGCGATCCCGGTGCCGCGCGGCCCACGCAGGAACTTCCGGCCGGTGGTGACGAGGGCGTCGCAGTCGACGGCGCGCACGTCGATGTCGATCTGGCCGACGGACTGCGTGGCGTCGACGACGGTCAGGGCGCCGTGGCGACGGGCGACGGCGCTGATCTCCGCGATCGGTTCGACGAGGCCGGACGAGGTCGGCACGTGCACCGCGCTCACGACGACACGGCCGCTCGCTCCGGCGACGGCGCGGTCCAGGGCCTCGAGGTCCATGGCACCGGTGGCGTCGCTCGGCACGACCTCGAGCCGCACGTCGTCGTGCCGCTGCATGGCCAACAACCGGAGCGCCTGGCTGACGTAGCTGGAGCGGGGTGCGACGACGGTGTCCCCGGCACCGAGCCGCAGCGCGTCGAAGACACCGCGCAGGCCGCTCGTGGCGCTGTCGAACAGGGCGATCTCGTCCGGCGCCGACCCGAGCAGGGTGGCGGCCGCGGTGTAGACGCCGGCGACCTCGTCGGCGACCTGGTTGGCGGCTTCGTACCCACCCACCCGCTGTTCCCGGCGCAGGTGGGTGACCACTGCCTCCAGGACGCCGTCGCTGACCAGGCCCGCGCCGGCCGCGTTGAAGTAGTGGCGCCCTGCGGTGCCGGCGGTGCGGGACCGCTCGGCGGCCACGTCGATCGCCGTCACTGCCTGGGCGGCCATCGTGCCGTCCTCGAGACCGATCGTCATGTCGCGGGTCCTCCCTCGTGCGCGTCACCCCCGGACGCCTAATGGATCCCATTATAAACAGGTTGTATCCATTACCGCCACCGCCGGATACTGTTGTCCCATGGAGCACTCCGCTGAAGCCCGCGCGCAGGAACTCGGACTCGTCATCCCGGACTACGCGAACCCGCCCTACGGTGGCCGGTACGGCAGCTCGCTCCGCGCGTTCCACCGCACCGGCGACCTGCTGGAGCTGAGCGGCATGACCCCGGAGTCACGGGACGGCACGATGCTGCACCCGGGGTCGGTCGGGGTCGACATCACCCTCGAGCAGGCTCGTGAAGCGGCCCGCTACACCGCGGTCAACGCCCTCGGCATGATCCGCTACGCCCTCGGCTCGCTCGACGAGGTCACTGCGCTGTCCCGCGGGCTGTGCTTCGTCCTCTGCCCGCCCGGGTTCGAGCAGCTCAACCAGGTGTCGAACGCGGCCAGCGACCTGCTGTTCGACGTCTTCGGACCGGACGTCGGCCGGATGGGCCGCGCGTCGATCGGTGCGACCGCCCTGTCACGGAGCGCCTGCTTCGAGCTCTGGCTCAGCCTGGAGTGCCGCCCCCGCCGAGCCGGGGAGTGAGACCGCTCGCCGAGACCGGCACGCGGGGGACCGCGTTCTGGCTCCTCGTCGTGGCGTCGACCGCCGGCTACGTCGTCAACGGTGCGAGCACCCCGGTGGTGCCACGGGTGGCGACGGACCAGCTCGGCGCCGACCCCGCCGTCGGTGGGCTGCTCGTGTCGCTCGCGGGGTTCGTGGCGATCGGCGCGATGCCACTCGCCGGCATCCTGAGCGACCGGCTCGGTCCACGACGTGTCCTCCTCGGTGCCGGGTTGCTGGCGGCAGCCGGACTCGGCATCGTGCTCGTCGCGCTGAGCGTCCCGAGCCTCGCGGTCAGCCGGCTCGTCTTCGGCGCCGGCAACGCGGCCACCGCCACCGCCCTCACTGCCTGGGTCGTCGCCGAGGTGCCGGTGACCCAGCGGAGCCGCGCACTCGGCCTGTTCGGGCTCGCCGTCTGGATCGGTCTCGCCCTGGGGCCCGTGGTCGGCGAGAACCTGTACCAGTCGGCCGGACACCGCACCGTGTGGGTCGTCGCGATCGGCATCCAGCTCGCCGGGCTCGGAGTGGCACTGCTCACGCGGGGCGGATCGGCCCCGGTGCACCGCAGCCCGGCGCGACCGGCCGGTGCGGGTCTCGCGGCGGTGCTGCGGGCCGTCGTACGACCGGGCGCGGCGGGACTCGTGGCCTGGGCGGCCGAGGGCTTCATGATCGCGTTCCTCATCCAGCACCTGGTCGGGCAGGGCGTCGGCGCGCAGGGACTGACCGGGGCCGCGAACGTCTTCACGGTCTTCGCAGCGAGCGTCGTCGGGGTGCGACTGCTCCTCGGCGGACTGCCGGACCGGATCGGGCCCGTCCGCACCGCACGAGGAGCCCTGGTCGTCCTCGCCGCAGGGCTGGTCGTCCTCGCGGTCGCACACGACTTCCCGACCGCGGCCGCCGGTGCCGTCCTGGTCGGTGCCGGGTACTCGCCGCTGTTCCCGACGCTCACGATCCTGAGCACCCGGACGCTCGACGACCGCACCCGGGCCACCGGCGTCGGCGTCTTCTCGGCCGTCACCAGCGCGGGCTACGCCGTCGGCTCACTCGTGGGCGGGGTCCTGGTGTCGGCGGTCGGTTCCGGGTGGGCGCTCGTCGTCCTCGCCGCCTTGCAGCTCGCCGCGGTGCCCGCACTCGGCAGGCACGACGGCGGCGGCACCGGTCGCGACCTCAGAGCGCGATGACGACGCTCTTCGACTCGCAGAACGCGCGCAGGGCCTCTTCGCCGAGGTCGCGACCGAGGCCGGACTCGCCGACCCCGCCGAAGGACAGTGCCGGGTCGAACAGGTTGTAGGTGTTCACCCACACGGTGCCGGCGTGCAGCCGCTGGCCCATCCGGTGGGCGCGGGACAGGTCGCGGGTCCAGACCCCGGCGGCGAGGCCGTACGTCTGGTCGTTCGCGATGGCGATCGCCTCGTCCTCGTCGTCGAACGGGATGACACCGACGACGGGCCCGAAGATCTCCTCGCGCGCGATGGTCATCGTGTTCGAGACGCCGGTGAAGAGCGTCGGCTCGACGTAGTAGCCCGGGCGCTCGGGCACGCCGCCGCCGACCGCGACCGTCGCCCCCTCGGCCTTGCCCTGCTCGATGTACCCGAGCACCTGCTGCCGCTGCTCCTCGGACACGAGCGGTCCGACGGTGATCCCGCCGTCGAGCCCGTCGCCGACGGGGACCTTCCGGACGGCGGCGACCAGGCGCTCGGTGACCTCGTCGAGGACCGACCGCTGCACGAGCAGGCGGCTGCCCGCGGTGCACATCTGGCCGGAGTGCCCGAACGACGCACGCATGGCGGTGAGGACGACGGCGTCGAGGTCGGCGTCCTCGAACACGATGTTCGGGCTCTTGCCGCCGAGCTCGAGGGTCAGGCGCTTGAAGTCCGCACTCGCGGCGGTCATCACCTTGCGGCCGACCTCGGTGCTGCCGGTGAACGAGACCTTGTCGACACCGGAGTGCGCGGTGAGCGCGGCACCGACCCGGCCGTCGCCGGTCAGGACGTTGACGACGCCGGCGGGTACACCGGCTTCCTCGCAGATCGCGGCGACCCGGAGCATCGTGAGCGGGGTCTGCTCGGCCGGCTTGACGACCACCGTGCAGCCCGCGGCGAGCGCCGGTGCGAGCTTGAACGCGCCGGTCATGATCGGGAAGTTCCAGGGCAGGATGAGCGCCGCGACGCCGACCGGTTCGAGGGTCGTGTACACGTGGTGCGCTCCGCCGTCGACGGGGACGACCGTGCCGGTCAGGCGCGAGGGAGCGCCGGCGTAGTAGCGGAACACCCGGGCCGAGGTCGCGGTGTCGGCGCGGGAGCGCTCGATCGGCTTGCCGTTGTCGCGGGTCTCGAGCACGGCGAGTTCCTCGAGCCGCTCCTCGATCAGGTCCGCGACGCGGTTCAGGATGCGGCTGCGGTCGTGCGGGCTCATCCCGCTCCACCGGCGGTCCTCGTGTGCCCGGCGCGCGGCGGCCACGGCGGCGTCGACGTCGGCGGGACCGGCCTGCGGCACCCGGGTGAGCAGCACCTCGGTGGCGGGGTCGAGCACGTCGAGGAGTTCGGCGCCGTCGGGTGCGGTCCAGGTGCCGTCGACGAGGAACGGCTCGAGCGGGGCCAGGGGTGCGAGCGTGTCTCTCATGACGGTTCCTCCGTGGGACGTGGGTGCGGTGGGTCGGGGTGCTCGGTCAGGAACGGTCGAGCAGTCGAGCGGGCTCATCGACCGTGATCCGGGTGAGGACCTCGTCGGGTACGCCGAGTGCGCGGAGACCGGGGACGACCCGGGCGGTCAGGTGGTCGAGGCCGTGTCCGCCGTACCGACGGAGCTGGCCCTTCGTCCAGGTGGCGTGACCGAAGACCCAGCGGGTGTCGGGGGCGCTCTCGCGCAGGGCCAGGAAGGCGTCGAGCCGTTGCGGATCGCTGGCGTTGCGGATGCGACCGACGTGCGAGCCCTCGTTGCCGAAGCAGAGTTCGAGCACGGCTCCTGCCTGGCCGAGGTCGCGCAGGTAGGGCAGGTCGAGGAACTCGTCGACGGTCGAGAACACGACCCGGCTCGGGTCGACCCCCTCGGCCACGACGTGCGCGAGCACCTCGAGGCCGTTCCGGGCGTCGGCGGCCAGCCGGACGACGACGGCCGCGCCGGTGGTCGCCGCCGCTCGTGCAGCCGCCGTGAGACTGCGGCGTTCCTCGAGTCCGTCGGCGGTCGCGAACGCAGTCGTCGTCCCCATCAGGCCGAGCAGCCCGGCGCGGTACGTGGCGCCGGGTACCGAGTCCGTCAGTGCCCGTTCGAAGAGCCCCTGTCGCCCGTCGGTGTCCAGGTCGAGGTACCACTCGGGCAGCAGTCGTGGCAGGTAGGCCCCGTAGCCGGCGACGATCCCGACGCCGCTCGCCCGTGACAGCTCGGGCAGCCGGGCGTGGTCGGGGCCGAAGCCGAGGGAGCTCAGGTCGACGGCGAGCCCGAGGCCGCTGCTCCGCGCGGTGCGGAGTTCGTCGGCGAGCAGGTCGACGTCGTCGAGGCGCAGGTTGTCCGCGAGTGCGAGCTGGCTCCACCGGAGGGCGGCAGCCAGGTCCGCGGTGACCGCGAGGCTCGGTTCCAGCGCTTCGACACCGGGTCGCTGCAGGGCACTCGCGTCGGTCAGCAGGTGCTCGTGCATCGACACCGCACCGATCCCGGACGACTCGACGGGGCCGAGGACGGTCTGGATCACGACGTGCCTTTCGCGGTGGCGGACTTGACGGATCCAATCTACATCGGTTTGGATCCCTCTTGTCCACACGTGTCGGCGAGCTCTTCGCTCGACTCCGAACGTTTACACGCGGCCCCCTTCCGTCACGTGCCCGAAACAGCCGGGCAACGACGGCGACACGGGTCCGCACGACACTGGTCGCACTACCTGTCGCCCGACAGGTACTCCGCGAAAGGTCTGCAGCCATGCGCTCTCCAGAGTCACCGCTCCACGCACCGCGCGCCACGTCCAGCGTCGACCCCGTCGACACCCAGGGCTCCGCCCGACTCGGCTACGAGCAGGAACTCCACCGCGGGGTCGGCTCGTTCTCGTCGTTCGCGGCCGGGTTCTCGTTCGTCTCGATCCTGACCACCGTCTTCCAGCTGTTCGGCCTCGGGTTCGGACTCGGCGGTGCTGCGTTCTTCTGGGCCTGGCCGCTCGTCTTCGGCGGCCAGCTGCTCGTCGCGCTGAACTTCGCGCAGCTCGCCGCCCGGTGGCCGATCTCGGGCGCGATCTTCCAGTGGTCCAGTCGTCTGGCGGGCGCGCGCTTCGGGTGGTTCACCGGGTGGACGATGATCATCGGGCAGATCCTCACCGTGGCCGTCGCAGCCATCGCGGTGCAGGCCGTGCTCCCTGCGATCTGGAACGGGTTCCAGGTCGTCGGCGGCCCCGGAGCCGACCCCTCCCTCGCCTCGTCGACCGGTGCTGCGAACGCGGTGGTGCTCGGCATCGTGATGCTCGTCGTGACGACCCTGGTGAACATCACGAGCGTCCGGCTGATGGCGCGGGTCACGAGCTTCGGCGTGCTGATCGAGATCATCGGCGTCGTCGTGCTCATCGGCGCCCTCTTCCTGCTGCCGCACCGCAGCCCTGCGGTGGTGTTCACGACCGCCGGCTCGACGAGCACCGAACCGTACGTCTGGGCGTTCCTGGCCTCGTCCCTGATGGCTGCCTACGTGATGGTCGGCTTCGACTCCGCCGGTGAGCTCGCCGAGGAGACGCACAACCCCCGCCGGACCACCCCGAAGACCATCGTCCGCGCGCTCACCGTCTCCGGCCTCGGCGGTGGGCTGCTCATCATCGGTGCCCTGGTTGCCGCCCCGAGCCTGACCGACGGCAAGCTGGCGACGCAGGGACTCGCCTGGGTGATCACCTCGACGCTCGGCGACGTCTTCGGCCGGCTGCTGCTCTGCACCGTCGCGGTCGCCGTGTTCGCCTGCACCCTCGCCGTGCAGACCGCCGGTGCGCGCATGGTCTACTCGATGGCCCGCGAGAAGGCCCTGCCGTTCCACCGCACGCTCGCTCGGGTCTCACCCCGGACCGGGACCCCGATCGCCGCGTCGATCGTCGTCGGTGTCGGTGCCGGCCTCGCACTCGCCGTCAACATCGGTCAGTCCGCGATCTTCACCGCCCTGTCCAGCCTGTGCATCGCGATGCTCTACCTGGCCTACCTCGGCGTCACCGGCCCCCTGCTGGTCCAACGCATCCGGCTCCGACGGTCCGGCTTCCCCGCCGGCGTGGACGAGGACGGCAAGCCGCTGTTCACACTCGGCCGGTGGGGCATCCCGCTCAACGCCCTCGCCGTCGCCTTCCAGATCGGCATGGCGGTCAACCTCATCTGGCCGCGCCCGGAGATCTACGACCTGACCGGGAACTCGTGGTGGCTGCAGTACAGCGCACTGCTGTTCATCGGCGCCGTCCTGCTCGTGGGTTGGGTGTGGTCGGCCCGGCGGCACCGTGCGCACGGACCGATCACCCTCGCCGAGGTCCCGTCCACCGCGTCGGTCCCCGCCGTCCAGGCACCCGCCTCCGCGACCGCGACCGTCGAAGCCTGACCGAAGGAACCCCATGCGCGACCTCCACCAGACCGACAGCGTGCTCGCCTCGCGTTCCGATGCGCGCGCCCAGGCCGGGACGCAGTCCGAGTACATGCCGTACCTGCCGGCCTCGACGTCACCGTTCGCCCCCGACGGCGTGGACCGCGCACAGCTCGTCTGGGCAGAGACGGTGGCTCCCGGCGGGTACACGCACAAGGTCCTGGCCAGGGGCTCGCGGCTGCGCTTCGACGACCCGACGGGGCAGGCATGCGCCAACCTCCTGGTGTTCAACGCGCTCGAACCGTGGGAGCGGTTGAACGTCGCCGACACGCAGAAGATCCCGTGGCAGGCCTACCTCGGTGTCGGCACGCCGCTGCTCAGCGGGGACGGCCGTGCCCTGGCGACGGTGGTCGAGGACACCTCGGGGCACCACGACGCCTTCTGCGGCACGTCGACCGACGCCTGGAACGAGCGGAAGTACGGCGGTGCGGCACCCGAGGGGCCCAGCCCGAGCGGCCGGTCGCTCTTCGTGAAGGCCGCCGCCAAGCACGGGCTGACGAGGCGTGACCTGCCGCCGAGCGTCTCGTTCTTCCAGGGCGTCCGGATCGACGACGAGGGGGCGATGACCTTCACGGGGTCGGCCGGAGCCGGGCACCACGTCACCCTCGTCGCCGAGCTGCCGCTGCTCGTGCTCGTCGCGAACGTCGCGCACCCCATCGACCCCCGGCCGGAGTACGCCGTCGGCCCGCTCCGGGTGCACGCCTGGCGTGGGGCACCGACGACCGACGCGGACGAGCGGTTCACGGCGACGCCGGAACTCACCCGCGCCTACCTGAACGCCATCGACTACGCGGAAGCACGAGGCCTCTGATGCCCGACACGACGACGCACACCCGCACCTCCACCGTCCCGGTCGGCGCCGTCCACGCCCCCGACGTCGCCCTGGACTGGAGCGAGTCCCTCGTGCCCGGCGACGTCGTCCGCGACGACCGGGTCGAGCCGCTCGCACCGTGGTCCGCCGTCGTCCGCGCCGGCCAGGTGCTCACGATCGTCGACGTCGGCGGCAACCAGAGCGCCGACTGCCTGGTCTACGACGCGCACGACCCCGACGAGCGCTACAGCGTCCCGGACACCCTCGCGGCCCAGGGGAACGCCTACGTCCGCACCGGCACCGTGCTGATGTCGAACGAAGGGCACCCGCTCATGACGGTCGTCGCCAACGAGATCGACCGGCAGGACACCATCGGCGGCGCATGCTCGAAGGAGTCCAACACCCTGCGGTACGGCCACCACACCCAGTACCAGCACGGCTGCCGCGAGAACTTCCTGGCCGAGGCCGGCCGGCACGGCCTCGGCGCCCGCGACATCGTCTCGAACCTCAACTGGTTCATGAACGTCCCGGTCGAGGCCGACGGCGCCCTCGGGATCGTCGACGGCATGAGCGCACCGGGCAAGCGCGTCGCCGTCCGGGCCGAACGCGACGTGCTCGTCATCGTGTCGAACTGCCCCCAGATGAACAACCCGTGCAACGACTTCTCCTGCACCCCGCTGCGCATGATCGTGGTCCAGCCGTGATCGCCGCACCCGACACGGAGGACACCGTGCCCCAGCCACCCGCGCTCTCCACCGACACCGTCCTCGTCGCCAACCGCGGCGAGATCGCCCGCCGGGTGATCCGCTCCGCCAAGGCACTCGGCATGCGCACCGTCGCCGTCTACTCCGACGCCGACCGGGCCGCGCCGCACGTCCGCGAAGCCGACGTCGCCGTCCGCCTCGGCCCGGCGCCCGCCCGCGACTCCTACCTGCGCATCGACGCCGTGGTGCAGGCAGCGAAGGACACCGGCGCCGGCTTGGTCCACCCCGGCTACGGGTTCCTGTCGGAGAACACGGACTTCGCCCGCGCCTGCGAGGACGCCGGCATCCGGTTCGTCGGGCCGACCGCCGACCAGATCGTCCGCTTCGGCGCGAAGCACACCGCTCGCGAGCTCGCCGCCGCAGCCGGGGTCCCGATGCTCGCCGGCACCGGCCTGCTCGAGAGCGTCGACGACGCCGTGACCGAGGCCGAGCGCATCGGCCTGCCGGTGATGCTCAAGGCCACCGGTGGCGGCGGCGGCATCGGCATGCAGGCGTGCGCGACCCTCGACGAGGTCCGCGAGGCCTACACGAGCGTCACCCGCACGGCCACCGCGGCCTTCGGGTCCGCCGGCATCTTCCTCGAACGCCTGGTGCGACCGGCCCGGCACGTCGAGGTCCAGCTCTTCGGCGACGGCCACGGGCGCGTCGCGGTGATCGGCGACCGGGACTGCTCGTTGCAGCGTCGGAACCAGAAGGTCATCGAGGAGGCCCCGGCGCCCGCGCTGCCCGAGCACGTCCGCAGCGAGCTGCACGAGTCCGCCCGTCGCCTGGCCGCGAGCGTCGGGTACCGCAGCGCCGGCACCGTCGAGTTCGTCTACGACCCGGTCCGAGAAGAGGCGTCGTTCCTCGAGGTGAACACCCGCCTGCAGGTCGAGCACCCGGTGACCGAGGAGGTGTTCGGAGTCGACCTCGTCGACCTCATGCTCCGCCTGGCCCGTGACGGCGCCAACGGCATCGGCGACGACGTCTTCGACCGCACCTGGACCCCGAACGGCCACGCCGTCGAGGCCCGTGTCTACGCCGAGGACCCGGCGAAGGGCTCGCTGCCCTCGAGCGGCCTCGTCACCCAGGCCGTGTTCCCGAGCGCGACCACCGAGTCCGGCGACCCGAGCGGACTCCGCGTCGACGGCTGGGTCGAGACCGGCTCCGAGGTCTCGGCGTTCTACGATCCGATGCTCGCGAAGGTCATCGCCACCGGCGAGACCCGCGACGACGCCCTCGACCGGCTGCGCGACGGCCTCGCCGCCACGCGGATCGACGGCATCGTGACGAACACCGGGCTGCTCCGAGCACTGACCGACGACCTCGAGCTCCGCACCGCCACGCACTCCACCTCGACGCTCGACGAGACCGACGACCCGGACCCGCGCATCGACGTCCTCGCACCGGGCACCATGACGATGATCCAGGACCTGCCCGGCCGGGTCGGGTACTGGCAGGTCGGTGTCCCGCCGAGCGGCCCGTTCGACGCCGCGTCGTTCGCCGAGGCGAACCGCGCCGTGGGCAACCCCGACGGCGCTCCCGCGCTCGAGATCACGGCGACGGGTCCGACGCTGCACTTCTCGACCGCCGCCGTCGTCGCGCTCACCGGCGCACCGGCGCCCGCGACCCTCGACGGCGACCCCGTCCCGCTCTGGGAGCCGATCGACGTCGGCGCCGGACAGACCCTGGCGGTCGGGACGGCGCCCGGGCCCGGCCTGCGCACCTACCTGGCCGTCCGCGGTGGCTTCGACGTCCCCACCTACCTCGGCTCCACCGCCACGTTCACGCTCGGCGGCTTCGGCGGCCACGCCGGTCGCGCGCTGCTCGCCGGCGACGTCCTGCGGCCGGGCTCCCCGGACTCCGACGCGGCGCACCCCGCCTTCCCCGGCGACGCCCGACTGGGCCTGGTCGGCGGCCCGACCCCGGCCGAGCATCGCACGGCACTCACCGACGCGTGGGAGATCGCCGTGACCGAGGGGCCGCACGCCGCCCCGGACTTCTTCACCCGCGCGGACCTGGACGTCTTCTACGCCACCGACTACGGCGTGCACCACAACTCGGCGCGCACCGGCATCCGGCTCATCGGGCCCCGACCCGAGTGGGCGCGGACGGACGGCGGCGAGGCCGGTCTGCACCCCTCGAACATCCACGACACCCCGTACGCGGTCGGTGCGATCGACTTCACCGGCGACACCCCGATCATCCTGGGTCCGGACGGGCCCTCGCTCGGCGGCTTCGTCTGCCCCGCCGTGGTCGCCAGCGGCGACCTGTGGAAGCTGGGCCAGCTCCGACCAGGTGACACGGTCCGGTTCGTCCCCGTCCGCGAAGCCGACGCCGCCGCGCTCGAGGCGAACCGGGCCTCCCGGACCGTCCCCCGCACCGGGGGCGACGGCGACGACGGCGTGATCACCCGCCTGGAGGCGACCGACGTCCGTCCGAGCGTCGCCTACCGACGCGACGGCGACGACAACGTGCTCGTCGAGTACGGCGACATGACGCTCGACATCGCGCTGCGCATGCGCGTGCACGCGCTCATGACGAAGCTGCAGCAGGAGGCGCCGAAGGGCGTCCTCGACATCACCCCGGGCATCCGCTCGCTGCAGGTGCACACCGACGCGTCGGTCCTGAAGGCCCGTGACGTGGCCGGGCTCCTCCGCGAACTCGAGGACGAGATCCCGCCCACCGACCAGCTCGTCGTGCCGTCGCGCACCGTCAAGCTCCCGTTGTCGTGGGACGACCCCGCCACACGCCTCGCCATCGAGCGCTACATGAACGGCGTGCGGAACGACGCTCCGTGGACCCCCTGGAACATCGAGTTCATCCGGCGCATCAACGGTCTGGAGAGCGTCGACGACGTCTTCCGCACCGTCTTCGACGCGAGCTACCTCGTCCTCGGCCTGGGCGACGTCTACCTCGGCGCCCCGGTCGCCACACCGCTCGACCCCCGGCACCGTCTCGTGACGACGAAGTACAACCCGGCCCGCACCTGGACCGCCGAGAACTCCGTCGGGATCGGCGGTGCGTACCTCTGCATCTACGGCATGGAGGGGCCGGGCGGCTACCAGTTCGTCGGGCGCACCGTGCAGATCTGGAACCGGTTCCGCCGCGGCGGGCTGTTCCAGGAGGACCCGTGGGCGCTGCGCTTCTTCGATCGCATCGAGTGGTACCCGGTCGGTGCCGACGAGCTGCTCGAGCTGCGGGCCGAGACCGACGCCGGACGGGGCTCGTTCGAGACCGTCGACGGCGAGTTCTCGATCGCCTCGTACAACCGCTTCCTCGAGGCGAACGCGGGCTCGATCGCGGACTTCCGGGCGCAGCAAGCGCGAGCGTTCGGCGAGGAGAAGGAGCGGTGGCGAGCCTCCGGCGAGTTCGACGTGCGCGACGAACCGGCCGCCGTCGTGGCGGACGAGGTCGTCCTTCCCGCCGGGGCGACGGCCGTGACCGCACCCTTCACCTCGACGGTGTGGCAGGTGGACGTGCGACCGGGCGACCGGGTGGACGAGGGACAGAAGTTGTTGGCAGTGGAGGCGATGAAGATGGAGTCGATGGTGCACGCACCGGTGGAAGGCCACGTGTTGGAGGTCTACATCAAGCCGGGCGACCAGGTCGCACCGGGGCAGGTCCTGGCCGCGATCGGAGCGGGAGCGTGAGCGGGACCAACCGCACGGCGAGCGCCCGCGCAGGCGGGGCGGCGGGTGCCGCCACCGCCGCTGCGGACCGCGTCCGCGACGCCTTCGACCGCATCGACTCCGTCGACCGGCCCGAGGTCTGGATCACCCTGCGCGACCGCGCCGCGGTCCTGCAGGAGGTCGAGGCCGTCGACCCGACGCTCCCCCTCGCCGGCCTCCTGTTCGCCGTCAAGGACAACATCGACGTCGCCGGCCTGCCCACGACGGCAGCCGCCCGCTCCTACGCGTACGAACCCGACGCCGACGCGACCGCCGTCGCCCGCCTGCGCGCCGCCGGCGCGGTCGTCGTCGGCAAGACGAACCTCGACCAGTTCGCCACCGGCCTGGTCGGCACCCGGTCACCCTTCGGCGCCGTCCGGAACGCCTGGGACCCGACCCGCATCTCCGGCGGCTCGTCGAGCGGCTCCGCCACGGTGGTCGCCCTCGGCATCGTCGACTTCGCGCTCGGCACCGACACCGCCGGCTCCGGTCGCGTCCCGGCCGCGCTCGGCAACCTGGTCGGCGTGAAGCCGACCAAGGGGCTCGTCCCGAACACCGGGGTCGTCCCCGCCTGCCGCTCGCAGGACTGCGTCACGGTCTTCGCTCGGTCGCTCGACCTCGCCCGCACCGCCGCCGAGCTGATGGCCGGCCCGGACGACGTCGACCCGCTCGCCCGCGTCGATCTCGCCCTCGCCGACCTGCCGGCCGTCCCACGCATCGCCGTCCCGCTGCCGTCGCAGCTCGAGGGCCTCGCCCCCGGCTGGGCCGACGCGTTCGCGGCGGCCGTCGACCGGTTCCGCACCCTCGGCCACCAGGTGGTCGAGGTCGACATCGCACCCCTGCTCGACGCAGCGTCGCTGCTCTACGACGGCGCGTTCGTCGCCGAGCGGTACGCCGCCGTCGGCGCACACGTCGAGGCGCACCGCGACCTGGTCGGCGACGACCTGGACCCGTCGGTCGCCACGATCGTCCTGGGTGGCGCCCGACCCACGGCAGCGGACCTCTTCGCGGACCAGGAACGCCTCGACGTGCTCGGCGCCGCGGGACGCGCCGCCCTCGCCGGCACCACAGCGCTCCTCACGCCCACCACGACGTGGCACCCCACCCTCGACGAGGTCGCGGCCGATCCGATCGGCGCGAACAGCCGGATGGGTCGGTACACGAACTTCGCCAACCTGCTCGACATGGCCTCGCTCGCCGTCCCTGCCGGGTTCGTCGACGGCCTGCCGTTCGGGGTCATGCTGACCGGTCCCGCGTTCACCGACCGACGGCTCGCGGCGCTCGGCGCCGCGTTCCTCGCACCCACCGTCGACCTGCTGGTCGTCGGAGCGCACCTCCGTGACCAGCCGCTGAACGGCCAGCTGGTCGCGTCCGGCGGATCGTTCGTCCGGGAGGCCCGCACCGCGTCCGACTACCGGCTGTACGCCCTCGACACGGTGCCGCCAAAGCCCGGGCTGGTCCGGGTGGGGCCGGTCGCGTCCGGCGCTGACGCGCCCGAGTCGGGGTCGGCTTCGGGGTCGGGCTCGGGCTCGGGCATCGCCGGTGAGGTCTGGCGGCTGCCCGCCGCCGGGTTCGGCACCTTCGTGGCGTCCCTGCCCGAGCCGATGGCCATCGGCACCGTGGCACTCGACGACGGCGCCGAGGTCACCGGCTTCCTGGTCGAACCCTTCGCCGTCGAGGGCGCACTCGACATCACGGCGTTCGGCGGCTGGCGGGCCTACCGCGAGCAGGCATGACGCCGCGCTGGGAGGATGACTCCATGTCCTCGGACGACCGACCGGCCAAGCCCGGTCGCCCGAGGGCCGTCCCGAACGCCGACTCGGCGCTCAGTCCCCGCGACCAGATCCTCGACGCCGCCGCCGCCCTGTTCGTCGAGAACGGCATCAGCGCGACCTCGACCCGAGCCATCGCGGAGCGGGTCGGCATCCGCCAGGCCTCGCTGTACTACCACTTCGCCGGCAAGGACGACATGCTCGTCGAGCTCCTGACGACCTCGGTCCGGCCGAGTCTCGAGCTCGTCCGCGAGCTCGAACAGCGGGTCCCGGCGTCCGCCACCGCCGCCGGTGCCCTGGCCGCGCTCGTCCTGATCGACGTGGAGACCCTCGCCCGCACCCCGCACAACATCGGCACGCTCTACCTGCTGCCCGAGGTGCAGGGCGAGCGCTACGACGGGTTCCGGGCCGAGCGGGTCGAGCTGCGAGACGCCTACGGGCGCCTCGGGTCGCTCGCCGCCGCCGCCGACGTCGATGCCTCGATTGATCCCGCCCGGCTCGGCGGGATCCTCATCCAGCTCGCCGAGACCGTCATCCAGCTCCGCCGCGTCGGAGGTGTCGAGGAGGCCGACCGCGACGCCATCGTCGCGACCTGCCTGCGGGCGTGCGGGCTCGACACCACTGCCGTGGCGGATGCCCGCCGCGAGGCCGGGTCACTGCTCGCCGCCGTCACCGTCTGACCAGCTCTTCCGTTCGTCTCCGTCGCCCCATCTGGAGGTTCTGCCATGACCGCACTCTCCCCCGCCGCACACCGTCCACTCGCCGACGCCCTGCTCCCCCGCACCGCGGTCGTGAGCACCGCGCTCGTCCTGGGTGGTGCGCTGCTCACCGCCGGCGCCGCACAGGTGTCCGTCCCGCTCTGGCCCGTCCCGATCACCGGGCAGACGCTCGCCGTCCTGCTGGTCGGCAGTGCCCTCGGTGCGCGCCGCGGTGCCCTGTCGATGCTCGTCTACGCACTGCTCGGAGTCGTCGGGCTGCCGGTCTTCGCGGGTGGCTCGGCCGGGGTCGGCGTGCTCGTCAGTCCCTCCGGCGGGTACATCGTCGGCTTCGTCGCCGCCGCTGCCCTCGTCGGGTGGATCGCCGAACGCTTCGGCGACCGCCCCCTGCGCAACTCCGTGCTGTCCTTCGCGCTCGGCACCGTCGTGACCTTCGCGGCCGGCATGGTCTGGCTCGCGGTGTCGCTCGGGCTGGACCTGCAGCAGACGCTCGCTTTCGGGCTGTACCCGTTCGTCCTCGGCGGTGCGGTGAAGGCGCTGCTCGGTGCCGGGATCATCTCGCTCGGGTGGACGGCGGCGGTCCGGCGACGCGTCGGTGGTCGAGACGTCGGGCGCTGAAGCGTCGCTCGCTGGGGTGTGTGAGGTCGGGCGTCGTGTTAGGTTGTGCACAACATGATCGAGCACAACCGATGACCCGGACCGCCGGGATCCTCCTCGCCCTGCACGGAGCGGGCACGTCGACGACGCGACCCCTGCGCGTCCGGGCGCACCGGATGGTGGAGCGTGGCTTCGCCCCCGGCCTCCCGCACGCCGTGCTGGTGCCCCTGCTGGAGATCGCCGCCGGCACAGCCCTCGTGCGAAGCCAACGACGGTCGACGACAGCGGTCGCTGCCGCTGCCGCAGCGACCGCACTCGGAGCAGTGCGCACCGGCATCGACCTCGAGGACCGCACCGTCACCGCGGGAACCGTCGCCGCCGCAGCACTGGCCGTCTCCGGCGCGACGGCGGTGGCCCGCGCGCATCGCGTCGGCCTCCTCGCGGCGACCGGTGCAGTGATCGTGTTCGAGCTCACCCGCCGGCGTCGCATCCGCAGCGTCGGTCGACGCACCGCTCCACCCTCCCCTGTGAAAGGCACGTGCCCCTGATGACCTCCCGCCGCCGCATTTCCCGCTCGACCAAGCCCCGCACCGTCGTCCGCATCCTGCTGGGTGCGGCCATGTCCTGGGCCGGCATCAGCCACCTCACGGTCGCACGCCAGGAGTTCCGGGCCCAGGTGCCGGAGTTCGTCCCCCTGGACCCGGACGTCACGGTCCTGGCATCGGGCATCGCCGAGATCTCCCTCGGTGCCGCCCTGATGCTGCTGGTCCGCCGGCAGGCCACCGTCGGGTGGGTCGCAGCGGTGTTCTTCACCGCGATCTTCCCCGGAAACATCGCGCAGTGGATGCACCACCGTGACGGCTTCGGCCTGGACACGGACACGAAGCGGTTCGTCCGGCTCCTGTTCCAGCCCGTGCTGATCGCCGTCGCGCTCTGGGCGACGAACGCGCTCCGCAAGCGGCGCTGAGCCCGGCTGCAGAGCGCCCCGGTCACTCACGTCCTCGAGAACGATCGGTGCTGCATCTGGAAATGCAGAAAACCCCCGCGTGAACGGGGGTTTTCTGAGAGGTGGCGGTACCGGTGGGATTTGAACCCACGGTGGAGTTGCCCCCACACATGTTTTCGAGACATGATCCTTCGGCCGCTCGGACACGGTACCGGGAAAGAGTTTACACGATCCGGGAGGCCCGTCACGCCACCCGACGTCGGCTCGCCCTCCACAGGCGGTCACCCTCAGGGCTCTTCCCACACCCACAGGCCGCCCACGTCGTCGACTCGGCCTGCGGGCGTACCGTCCACGGCATGAAGACCCGCACGCTCATCGCACTCCTGACGTCCGTCCTCGGTGGGGCCGGTGTCCTCGGGGCAGCCGCCGTCGGGGCCCGGGCCGGTGTCAAGGGCCAACGGGCGGCTGCGCAACGGGTGGTCGACATGCTGCCGATCCACGCCGACTGGTGGCACGAGCGACAGCAGCACGAGGGGCAGCTCCTGTACGTGGCGATCGGCGACTCGGCGGCGCAGGGCGTCGGCGCGACGGTGCCGTCGCGCGGGTACGTGGGCCTGTTGGCGCGACGGATCCGGCACCGTTCCCACGAGTCGGTGCGGGTCGTGAACCTGAGCGTCTCGGGCTCGACGACCTGGGGCGCCAAGCGCGACCAGTTGCCGAAGCTCCGGCAGTACACGCCCGACATCTGCACGGTGTCGATCGGGGCGAACGACATCGCCGACTTCGACCCGGACAAGTTCGAGCGGAACATCCGGGCGATCTACGGCGCGGTGCCGTCGCACGCCGTGGTCGCCGAGCTGCCGTGCATGTTCGTGCCGGACCGTGAGCGCAAGGTGGCGGTGGCGAACGAGATCGTGCACCGCGTGGCCGCCGAGTTCGGGCTGACCGTGGCGCCGCTGCACACCATCACGAAGCGGGTCGGGGTGCGCCGCACGTTCTTCAACAGCTACGGCGACCTGTTCCACCCGAACGACCGGGGATACGAGGTCTGGGCGAGCGCGTTCGAGCCGGCGGCCGATGCCCGGGTCGACACGGTCGCGGCGATCCGGCACTACCTCTCGGCGCGTGAGGCCGAGAACCTCGGGCGTGAGGCCGGGGCGGTCGCGAACGCTCGTGCCGAGCAGGACACCGACGGCGCCGAGGCACTCGACCACGCCAACCGACCGAGTCCCGTCGAACGGATCCGCAACCGGATGACGGGGTCGATCGCCCTGCCCGACGAGCCGGTGCACCGCTCCGGCGATGTCGGCGGCACGGCCTAGCCTCGACGACATGGCGCGCCCGCAGTCCCTCTACCGATGCACCGAGTGCGGCTGGACCAGTGTCAAGTGGGTCGGCCGGTGCGGCGAGTGCCAGACCTGGGGCACGGTCGAGGACTCCTCAGCGGTCTCGGCGAGTACTCGTGGCACCGCGGCCGTCGCCGTCACGGGTGCCCGAGCGGCACGGCCCATCACCGAAGCCCGCGGCACGACGGTGCAGCGCTGGCAGACCGGCATCGGCGAGTTCGACCGCGTGCTCGGCGGCGGTGTCGTCCCCGGCGCTGCGATGCTGCTGTCCGGCGAACCCGGTGTCGGCAAGTCCACGCTCCTGCTCGAGGTCGCTTCGCGCGCGGCCGCTTCCGGCAAACGCGTCCTCTACGTCAGCGCGGAAGAGTCCGTCGACCAGGTCCGGCTCCGCGCCGAGCGCACCGGGGCGATGCACGACGACCTCTACCTGGCGAGCGAGGTCGACCTCGGCGTCATCATCGGCCAGATCGACCAGGTCAAGCCGGACCTGCTCATCGCCGACTCCGTCCAGACCATCTCGTCCAGCTCGATCGACGGCATCGCGGGCGGGACCTCCCAGGTGCGCGAGGTCGCCTCGACCCTGATCCGCATCGCGAAGGACCGCGCCCTCCCCGTCCTGATCGTCGGCCACGTCACCAAGGACGGCACGATCGCCGGGCCACGCCTGCTCGAGCACCTGGTCGACGTCGTCTGCCACTTCGAGGGCGACCGGCAGACCGCGCTCCGCTTCGTCCGGGCACTGAAGAACCGCTTCGGCCCCACGGACGAGGTCGGGTGCTTCGACATGGGCGGCGACGGCATCCACGAGGTCCCCGACCCCAGCGGCCTCTTCATGTCCAAGAACGCGACCCCGGTCTCCGGCACGTGCGTGACCGTGGCGCTCGAGGGGCGTCGGGCGCTCCCGGTCGAGGTCCAGGCGCTCATCGTGCCGAGCTCCGCGCCGCAGCCCCGTCGGGTCGTGAACGGTGTCGATGCCTCACGCGTGGCGATGCTGCTCGCGGTGCTCGAACGCCGAGCCGGCCTCAAGCTCTCCGATGCCGACGTCTACGTCTCGACGGTGGGCGGCATGAAGCTCACCGAACCCGGCGCCGACCTGGCGATCGCCCTGGCCCTGGCGAGTGCGGCACGAGACCGCCCGTACCCGCACACGCTCGCGGCCGTGGGCGAGATCAGCCTGGCGGGCGAGATCCGTCCGGCCACGGGGACCAAGCAGCGCGTGAACGAGGCGAGCCGACTCGGCTTCACGACCGTCCTCGGTGCCGACTCCGGGCATCTGCGCGAAGCACTGCGTGTGGCGTTCTCGATGACGCAGTCGGCCCGTGAGCGCGAGCTCGACCGCGCGTTCTGATCGCCTAAGCGCGCAATGCGGCCAGCAGGTCCCCCGGGGTCGCCTGCATGGTGTTCGGCCCGGCGATGTCGAAGAACACGCCCTCGAGCATGTCGAGGTGGGCGGCGAGGAACTCCTCGAGCCGCGGTCCGTCGTAGACCATGACCTGCCGGATCTTCTCGTCCGGCACCATCGCCGTGTAGGCGTCCGCCGACGAGAACAGCAGCAGGATGCGCTGTTCAGAGCCTTCGCGCCCGAAGACCCGCACCTGCATGTCCTTCTTGCCGGTCACGAGCCGGGGGACGATCACGATGTCGTTGCGCAGCGCGAACGCCACCGCAGCGACGTCCTGCTTCGCGAGGGCTTCCTCGAGTTGTTCACTCCGGAAGCGCTGTTCCTTGTCTGCCATCTGAGCAATTCCACCAGATTTTCGTCGTTCAGTGACGCACGGGTAGCCAGTCGGCCCAGAGCACGCTAGCCTGATGGAACCGCTTCGGCGGCGCTCAACGTTCGAGCGAGGTGGTTTGCCCCTCAACTCGGACTACCAGGGTCACTGGCCATCAGGCCTGACCCCGAACCCGTCCCGCCGGCACCTGCCCGCGTGGCGCATCACCCCCGTCGACGTACGTCGGGGCTCCGCAGGTGCGATCGCACCATGGCGGAACGCAAGAAAGCTAAGGAAACGCCATCATGGCATCTACCGGTACCGTCAAGTGGTTCAACAACGAAAAGGGCTTCGGCTTCATCGCCCCGGACGACGGAAGCGCTGACGTCTTCGCGCACTTCTCCGCGATCGCCGGCAACGGCTACAAGTCGCTGGAGGAGAACCAGAAGGTGGAGTTCGACATCACCGAGGGCCGCAAGGGCCCGCAGGCGGAGAACATCACCGTCCTCGGCTGATCACATCAGCTTCGAACGGCCCCGTCGTCCTCTGGACGGCGGGGTCGTTTGCTGTCCCCAGAGTCGCCCGCGCTCCGGGAACCAGGTTCCGGACACAGCACCGCGGATCCACGTGGTGCCGTGTCCGGAACCTGGTTCCGCCGGCCGGACCGCGAACCGCCACGCGACGCGACGCGACGCCCGGGCTACTGCAGGATGAACTGCACCGAGGCCTTCGACTCGAGGTTCCCCACCGCGACCTGCAGGTGGTAGCTCGCCCCGTCGGCCGAGACCGCCGGGCGGGACGCATCGCACGTCGTGGTGGACGACCGGGTGCGGTCCCAAGCGATCGCGGGCGTGGTCAGGGTCTGCCCGGACTTGATCGTGACGTCCTGGTTCGTGCCGCCGGTCTGGCAGTCCTTCGACGACCAGTACTGCTCCTCGCCCGAGCTGATCGTCAGCACCTGCTGCGCTGACCCGAGGTCGAGGTGGCACGAGTTCGTGCCGGTGTTCTTGATCGACATGGCGATCTTCGGGTCCTCGGTGGGGCCGTACGCCTCCTTGTCGAGCACGGGCGTCAGGACGACCTGGTCCTTGCTGCACGTCGACCCGTCGGCAGCGCCCGACCCAGACGCCGACGCGGATGCCGACGCCGAACGGGACGGGGCAGCGGACGACGCACCACCGGCCGAAGCCGGGGCCGAAGCGGACGTAGAGGACGTGGGCGCTGCCGTCGGGGTCGACGCGCTCCCTCGTCCGACGACGATGAGCACGACCACCACGATGATGATCACGAGCGCGCCGAGCACGGCTGCACGACGGCGCCAGTACACGACCGGCTTCTCGGGCCCGACGGGGTGACGCAACGACGACATGCGCACAGGGTAGACAACCGCGGATGCCCGGTGCGGGACCCCCGCCGGGTGCCGCGCGAAAGCGTCAGAGGATCTTCAGCATGCGGGTGTTGCCGAGGGTGTTCGGCTTGACCCGGGCGAGGTCGAGGAACTCCGCGACCCCTTCGTCCGACGACCGCACCAGCTCGGCGTAGACCGCCGGTTCGACGACCTGCTCGCCGATCTCCAGGTAGCCGTGCTTCGCGAAGAAGTCGACCTCGAACGTCAGGCAGAAGATCCGCGCGACGCCGAGTTCACGGCCGTCGTGTTCGAGCGCCTCGAGCATCCGGTGTCCGACGCGCTTGTGGATCCAGTCGGCGTCGAGGGCGAGCGTGCGGACCTCGGCGATGTCGTCCCAGAAGACGGCGAGGGCACCACAGCCGATCGGGACGCCGTCTGGGCCCTCGGCGATCCGGAACTGCTGGATCGAGCCGTAGAGCGCGACGTTCTCCTTGCCGAGCAGGATGCGCCGGTCGACGTAGGGGGCGATGAGCCGCTGGATGTGCGGGACGTCCGAGGCGAGTGCCGGACGCACCAGGATCCCGTGCTCGTCACGTTCGTGGAACGCGTGCTTCCCGTGCTCTGTCATCCCGACAACCATAGCCGCGCGTGGACGAGCGGCAGCCGACCGCTCCGGGGGACATCCCGCTGTACTGCGCCCAGGCGCGGCCGCCTACCGTCCACACCATGCCTCAGATCATCGAAACCGTCGACGTCAACGTCCCCGTCTCCGCAGCGTACGGTCAGTGGACCCGCTTCGAGGAGTTCCCGCACTTCCTCGACGAGGTCGAGAAGATCGTCCAGGTCGACGACAAGACCACCGACTGGACCGTGAAGGTCGCCGGCCAGGAGCGCGAGTTCCGCGCCGTCATCACCGAGCAGCACCCCGACGAGCGTGTCGCCTGGACCGTCAAGGACGGCGAGACCGACCACGCCGGCGTCGTCACCTTCCACAAGCTCTCCGACGACGAGACGCGCGTGACCGCGCAGATCGACTGGGAGCCGTCCGGCTTCCTCGAGAAGCTCGGCGCTGCGGTCGGCGTCGGTGGCCTCGCCATCAAGAAGGACCTGCAGAACTACAAGGAGCGCGTCGAGTCGGCTCCGACCGACACGGGCTGGCGCGGCGACGTGCAGGCGTGATCACGGCCTGACACGTCCGCACACGGACAGACGGGAGGCCCGGTGCCAGCTGGCACCGGGCCTCCCGTCTGTCTGGTGTCGTGTCCTAGGACTCGATCTCACCCTGGGGCGCGTCGGTCGCGGTCTCGACCGCGGCTGCGCCGGCGAGGACCTCTTCGCGGCCCGGCTGACGCCCGGTCTCGAAGTGGAACGCACCGTCGACGAAGTCGACCTTGACGTGGTCACCGGCGGTGAGCTCACCCTGCAGGATGTGCTCGGACAGCTGGTCCTCGACCTCGTGCTGCATCGCGCGACGCAGCGGGCGTGCACCGAGGGACGGGTCGAACCCGACCTTGATGAGCTGCTCCTTGGCGGGGAGGGTGAGCTCCACCGTCATGTCGCGGTCGAGCAGACGGTCCGCCAGACGCTTCACGAACAGGTCCACGATCTGCAGCAGCTCGGGCTGCGACAGCTGCGGGAACACGATCGTGTCGTCGACGCGGTTCAGGAACTCCGGCTTGAAGTGCTTCTTGAGCTCTTCGTTGACCTTGCCGCGCATGCGGTCGTAGCCGACGGCCGAGTCACCCTCGACCTGGAAGCCCACCGGGCCACCGGCGATGCCCTGCGAACCGAGGTTCGTGGTCATGATGATGACGGTGTTCTTGAAGTCGACCACGCGGCCCTGACCGTCGGTGAGACGGCCTTCCTCGAGCACCTGCAGCAGCGAGTTGAAGATGTCCGGGTGGGCCTTCTCGATCTCGTCGAACAGGACCACGGAGAACGGCTTGCGGCGCACCTTCTCGGTGAGCTGGCCGCCCTCCTCGAACCCGACGAACCCGGGAGGGGCACCGAACAGACGCGAGACGGTGTGCTTCTCGCCGAACTCCGACATGTCGAGGGAGATCAGTGCGCCCTCGTCGTCGAACAGGAACTCGGCGAGCGCCTTGGCGAGCTCGGTCTTGCCGACACCCGTGGGCCCGGCGAAGATGAACGAGCCCGAGGGGCGGTTCGGGTCCTTCAGACCGGCACGGGTCCGGCGGATGGTCTTGGACAGGGCCGAGATGGCCTCTTCCTGACCGATCACGCGCTGGTGCAGT
Organism: Curtobacterium sp. PhB128; assembly: GCF_004340725.1. NCBI lineage: Bacteria > Bacillati > Actinomycetota > Actinomycetes > Micrococcales > Microbacteriaceae > Curtobacterium > Curtobacterium sp. PhB128. The sequence goes on along the minus strand of NZ_SLUR01000008.1, from coordinate 76,963 downwards.
GCCTTCTCCATGAAGACGAGACGCGAGGTCTCCTCTTCGGTGAGCTTGAACACCGGGATGCCCGTGGCCTGCGCCAGGACCTCGGCGATGATGCCCTCGTCGACGGTGCCGGACGCGGCGACGTCACCGGCACGCCACTGCTTCTCGAGGCGGAGTCGCTCGCCCAGGAGCTTCTTCTCCTCGTCACGCAGGCTGGCTGCCTTCTCGAAGTCCTGCTCCTCGATGGCGGCTTCCTTCGACCCACGGACCGTCGAGATCTTCTCGTCGAACTCGCGGAGCTCCGGGGGCGCCGACAGGATCGAGAGGCGCAGGCGTGCGCCGGCCTCGTCGATCAGGTCGATGGCCTTGTCCGGCAGGAAGCGGTCCTGCACGTAGCGGTCCGCCAGGTTGGCGGCCGAGACGATCGCACCGTCGGTGATGGACACCTTGTGGAACGCCTCGTACTTGTCGCGCAGGCCCTTGAGGATGTTGATCGTGTGCGGCAGCGACGGCTCGTTGACCTGCACCGACTGGAAGCGACGCTCGAGTGCGGCGTCCTTCTCGAAGTGCTTGCGGTACTCGTCGAGCGTGGTGGCACCGATGGTCTGGAGCTCACCGCGGGCGAGGAGGGGCTTGAGGATCGATGCGGCGTCGATCGCACCTTCGGCAGCACCGGCACCGACGAGCGTGTGGATCTCGTCGATGAAGACGATGATGTCGCCGCGGGTGCGGATCTCCTTCGTGACCTTCTTCAGGCGCTCCTCGAAGTCACCGCGGTAGCGGGACCCGGCGATGAGCGATCCGAGGTCGAGCGAGTAGAGCTGCTTGTCCTTCAGCGTCTCGGGCACGTCGCCCTTGACGATCGCCTGGGCGAGGCCCTCGACGACGGCGGTCTTGCCGACGCCGGGCTCACCGATCAGGACGGGGTTGTTCTTGGAGCGGCGGGAGAGGATCTGCATGACCCGCTCCATCTCCTTCTCGCGCCCGATGACGGGGTCGAGCTTGCCGTCGCGCGCGGCCTGGGTGAGGTTGCGACCGAACTGGTCGAGGACCTGCGAACCCTGCTGCGCGTTCTGCTGCTGCTCGCCGCCGACGGCGACCGCTTCCTTGCCCTGGTAGCCGGACAGGAGCTGGATGACCTGCTGGCGGACCCGGTTGAGGTCGGCGCCGAGCTTCACGAGAACCTGGGCTGCGACGCCCTCGCCCTCGCGGATCAGGCCGAGCAGGATGTGCTCGGTACCGATGTAGTTGTGGCCGAGCTGCAGCGCTTCGCGCAGGGACAGCTCGAGCACCTTCTTGGCACGCGGCGTGAACGGGATGTGCCCGGTCGGCTGCTGCTGACCCTGGCCGATGATGTCCTGGACCTGCTCGCGGACGGCGTCGAGCGAGATGCCGAGCGACTCCAGCGCCTTGGCAGCAACGCCCTCGCCCTCGTGGATCAGGCCGAGGAGGATGTGCTCGGTGCCGATGTAGTTGTGGTTGAGCATCTTCGCTTCTTCTTGAGCGAGGACGACAACACGACGGGCTCGGTCGGTGAATCTCTCGAACATGTGCTCTCCCTTGGCCCTTTCTGACGGAGCCGACAGCTGGTCCGGTCTCGTCTGAGTCCGGTCACGTACTCCGAGAGTAACCAGCGCTCCCCGTGCGGGCTGCCCCTGTTCGCCGTGGGCGTGACCTCACTGCGCGATGTGCGCAGTGAGCGAACGGAACAGACGACGGGAGGCCCGTGGCGGCGTCCGCCACGGGCCTCCCGATCGCTCCTGGGTCGCGTGTCAGGCGCGGCGCGCTGCCCGGCGCAGGGCACGCCGGAAGCGGCGCGGCTCGACGCCCAGGGCGTCGAGGACGTCGTGCGCCGACCCCATGAAGGGGTCGTCGACGCCGTCGAGGACGGCCAGCACGACGTGGACCGGGCGGACACGTTCGGCCGGACCAGCGAGGACGGCTGCTCGTGCGAGGACCCGGGCGGCCGCCGGTGTGCAGGCGACCCGATCGTGCTCGTCGGGGCACGCCGCCCGCGCACCGACGAAGACGCTGATCTCGGAGCGGACGGCTTCGGGGCTGACCCCGTGCGCCTCGAGGACCGGGCGGAACCGGGGCATCCCGTTGCAGAGGGTGACGGAGGCGAGCAGGAGGTGCTCCGCGTCGACGAAGCCGAAGCCGGTCTCGTGGGACTCGAGGTCGGCGAGCAGCACGATCTCGCGACCCTGCCGGACGGTGGGGAGGGCGACGGACAGCTGAGCGATCTGCATGTATTCAGAATATCGCATGCGATGGCAATTGAACAGCCCTCGGTTCAGCGCGGCTCGGTACCATCCGGTCATGGATCAGCCCGTCGTCGGCCTCGTCGTCCACCCGACCAAGAACGTGCAGGAGTCCGTCACGACCCTGCAGCGATGGAACGCGTCCGGCCGGGGCGAGCTCGTCGCCCGCCGAGCCGACGCACAGCGGATCGGCGGGGGCATCACCGCCGTGGAGGACGACGACTTCACCGCACGCGTCGACCTCGTCGTGGCCCTCGGCGGCGACGGCACCATGCTCGGCGCGATGCGACTCGTGGCGAAGCGTCCGGTGCCGGTGCTCGGCGTGAACTACGGCAACGTCGGGTTCCTGGTGGAGATCGAACCTCCGGAGCTCGAAGCCGCGCTCGACCGGCTGTCGGCCGGCGAGTACCAGCTCGAGCCGCACCACGCGCTCGAGGCCCGCCTGTCCTGGAGCGGCGCGCGCACGGACTACCTGGCCTTCAACGACCTGACGATCGTGCGGCGCCCCGGTTCCGGCCAGGTGTCGGCGGACCTCAGTGTCGGCGGGCTCGGCTACGGCTACTACCGCGCCGACGCCATCGTCGCCGCGACCCCGGCCGGCTCCACCGCGTACAACTACGCCGCGGGTGGCCCGGTGCTCTCCCCCGCACTCTCCGGGTCCGTCGTCACCCCGGTCGCCCCGATGGCGGGCATCGACCGCGCCGTGGTGCTCGCCGCCCGCGAGCGCTACCGGTTCGACATCGCGGAGGGCACCAGGAGCGCCGCACTCGAGGTCGACGGACTCGTCGTCGGCGAGGTCGCCACCGGAGCGCAGATCGACGTCCGCCTCCGCAAGGACGCCGGCAGCGTCGTGCGACTCGACGCCGAGCGGCACGGACGCACCGGTCGGGTGAAGCTGAGCCTGCTCGACCTGCCGGTACGACCCGACCAGCTCATCGAGCTGATCCCGAGCGACCTGCGGCAGAAGCTCGGGCGCGAACTCGACCAGTAGCGGTCCGGGCAGGTGCCTACGCCCACGAACGTGAATGGCCCGCTCGAGCAGTGCTCGAGCGGGCCTTCCCATCACCCCACCGGATCGTCTTCCCACAGACCGACCCGGGTTCCCCTGCCGACGCGAGCGCCGGCCGAAGCCTGCTGACCTCAGTCGGTCAGGTACAGCTGCATGTCCTGCGAGACCGCCTTGGCGAACAGACGCAGCTTGGCGCGCGACTCCACCCGGCTGACGGCCTGGCGGGTCGTGTGCACGATCTTCGAGATCTCGTCGAGCGTCATCGGCTTGTCGTCGTCGAGGCCGTAGCGCATGCGGATCACGTTGGCTTCCTCGCTCGGCAGCTCGGCGACGATCGAACGGATGTCGCGGTGCAGGAGCGTGGTCTCGGTGAGCTCGTTCGGGGACGCAGCGTCCTCGTCCTCGATGAAGTCACCGAGCTCGCTGTCGTCCGAGTCGCCGACCACGGTGTGGATCGAGACCGGCTCGTGCGAGCGGCCCTTGAGGTCGACGAGCTCTTCCACCGTCATGCTCAGCTCGGCGGCGACCTCGTCGGGCATCGGCGCACGGCCGAGGTCGACGGTCAGGTCGCGCTCGGTGCGGGAGATCTTGTTGATCAGCTCGACAGTGTGGACCGGGATGCGGATCGTGCGGGCCTTGTCGGCGAGACCACGCGAGATCGCCTGGCGGATCCACCAGGTGGCGTAGGTCGAGAACTTGTAGCCCTGCGTGAAGTCGAACTTCTCGACCGCACGGACCAGGCCGAGGTTGCCCTCCTGGATGACGTCCATGAACGGCAGGCCACGCTGCGAGTAGCGCTTCGCGATGCTGACGACCAGACGGAGGTTCGAGGTGATCATGCGCTCCTTGGCGCGCTCACCGTCGCGGACGAGCCAGCGGAGTTCGCGCTGCAGGGTCTTCGCGAGGCCCTTCTCGGTCGCGAGCTTCTCTTCCGCGAACAGGCCGACCTCGATGCGACGGGCGATCTGCGCTTCTTCCTCGGCGGTGAGGAGCGAGAGGCGACCGATGTGGCGCAGGTAGTCGCCGACCTGGTCGACGGAGGCACCGCGGACGCCGGCGAGCTGCTCGTCGGCCTCGACCTCGGTGTCGAGGGAGGTCGTCGCGGACTCGGCGCCCTGGGTCTTCGATGCCGCTGCCTTCTTCGTGGTGGCGCGGCGGGTGGTGCTCGGTGCAGCCGGTGCGATCGTCATGGTGTTGCTCCCTGCGTTCGGCGGTGATGGCTTCGTGCGGTGGTGCTGGGGGTGTTGCTTCTGGGTGCTGCTTGGGGTGTTCACGAGTAAAGCGGTCCAGAGGTGTACCCCACAAACCGATCGGAATGATTCTCAGGCTTCTCCGTGCTTCGTCATCGAAACCGTCCCCCGTGGGGTACAGCGATGCTGCCAGTGTGGTCCCCCGAACTGCCGCGGATCAAGGGTATGACGTGATGTTTCCGGCGTTGCAGGAGTGTTTCTCACGCGTTTCCGAACCTGTACCCCGCACCGCCGCGCCTTCCGGACATGCAAAAGGGGTACGTCCGGCCGGATCGATGCGATCCGGTGGTCGTACCCCGAAAACCGAGTGGGTGGGGGTCACCAGGAGGGTTCGAGCCACCCGTCCCGGCGCTTGGACGCCTCGAGGTCGGCGTCTCGGTCGAACTCGTCGTACTCGCTCTCGATGTCACCGACGAGGCTGCGACCCGTGAAGGGGTGTGTGGTTGCCATGCGGACGATGCTCACCCCGGCGCGCGACGGCGAGGTGAACGGCGCGTGACCGGTCGAGGGCGCACAGACGTCGAGGGTGCACCGACGTCGAAGGCCGCCGCCCACGATGGGGCGACGGCCTTCGGACAGGACTGGGTCGGGCGGCGCTACTCGGCCGAGGCCGGTGCCGGCGCGGGGACGCCGTGCTCGCGCTCGAACCGGGCACGCTCCTCGGCCTCGACCTTGGCGTACGCGGCACGCTCGGTGCGGTCGGCCCGCATGATGGCGCGCATCACGAACCAGAAGATGAGGCCGACGACGATGGTCGGCGTCAGGGCGAAGATGATCCCGGTCACGACTCCATGCGGCACCGGAGCATCGTACCCCGGGGAACCGGGTCTTACTTCACCAACGGGAACAGGATCGTCTCGCGGATGCCGAGGCCGGTGATCGCCATGAGCAGGCGGTCGACGCCCATGCCCATGCCACCCGACGGGGGCATCGCGTGCTCGAGGGCTCGCAGGAACTCCTCGTCGACGCGCATCGCCTCGGGGTCACCGCCGGCTGCGAGCTTCGCCTGCTCGACGAAGCGCTCCCGCTGCACGACCGGGTCGACGAGCTCGGAGTACGCCGTCGCGAGCTCGAAGCCGCGGACGTACAGGTCCCACTTCTCGACGATGCCCGGTCGGGTGCGGTGCTCGCGGGTGAGCGGCGAGGTGTCGACCGGGAAGTTCATCACGAACGTCGGGCGGTCGAGCGAGTCGATCACGAAGTGCTCCCAGAGCTCTTCGACGTACTTGCCGTGCGTGGCGTGCGCGACCTCGACGCCCTCGGCAGCGGCGAGCTCCTGCAGCTCGGACAGCGGGGTCTCCGGGGTGATCTCGCGACCGGCTGCCTCGGACAGTGAGCCGTACATGTCGATGCGCGGCCACTCGCCGCCGAGGTCGTACGTGCTGCCGTCGGGCAGGGTGACCTCGAGCGAGCCGCCGGTCACGGCCCGCGCAGCGCGCTGCACGAGCTCCTGCGTCAGGTCGGCCATCTGCTCGTAGTTGCCGTACGCCTGGTAGGCCTCGACCATCGCGAACTCGGGCGAGTGCGACGAGTCGGCACCCTCGTTGCGGAAGTTCCGGTTGATCTCGAACACCCGGTCGATGCCGCCGACGACCGCGCGCTTCAGGAAGAGCTCGGGTGCGATGCGCAGGAAGAGCTCGGTGTCGAAGGCGTTCGAGTGGGTCACGAACGGACGAGCCGAGGCGCCACCGTGCTGGGTCTGCAGCATCGGCGTCTCGACCTCGAGGTACTCGTGCTCGGTGAAGGTCTGGCGGAGCGAGGACATCACGGCGGCGCGGGCGCGGACGGTGGCGCGTGCTTCGTCGCGGACGATGAGGTCGAGGTAGCGCTGGCGGACCCGCGTCTCCTCGTTCAGCTCGTTGTGCAGGTTCGGCAGCGGCAGGATCGCCTTCGCCGCGATCGCCCACTCGTCGACCATGATCGACAGCTCACCGCGGCGCGAGGAGATCACGCGGCCGTGCACGAAGACGTGGTCGCCGAGGTCGACGAACTCCTTCCAGCGCGCGAGGGACTCGTCACCGACCTCGGCCAGGGACACCATCGCCTGGATGCGGGACCCGTCGCCGGACTGCAGCGACGCGAAGCAGAGCTTGCCGGTGTTGCGCGAGAACACGATGCGGCCGGCGACACCGACGACGTCCTGCGTCTCCTCGCCGGTCTCGAGGTGCGCGTACTGGTCGCGGACCGCCGGGATCGTCGTCGTGATCGGGAGCTCGGCGGGGTACGCCTCGATGCCGGACTCGAGCAGCTTCGCGCGCTTGTCGAGCCGGACCTGTCGCTGCTCGCTGGTCTCCTGCTCGGCCAGTGCGGCGGCGTCGGCGATCGCGGTGTCGGTGGTGGCGGTCTCGTCGGTCATGCGGGTGCGGCTCCGATGGTCGTGGGGGTCGGGGGAAATGCTACCCGCGCCGCGCTCCCGCCCCCGAACCGTGCCCGGACGGGTCCCCTCGACTGGTCGCGACTCCCGGCCGGCGCGGCGCCGACCGGTCACGTTCCGTCGGCCGGAGCGCTGCGGGCCGACGGTTCGTGACCACTCGGCGGAACTGAGCGGGGAGTCGTGACCGACTGCCATGCCCCTACAGCGTGGACTGCCCGTCGGCGGCCGTCAGCGCGTTGTCGACGGCGGAGCGGACGAGCGCACCGAGCACCCGGCCGGGGTGGTCCACACCGATGCCGGAGAGCGTGCCCGCCGACTGGTCCACGATCGCCGTCGAGAAGCTCACGGCGGCGCGGACGGCGTCGGCGTAGGCGGGCCGGTCCCCCTCGGCGATGACGAACGGCTCGGCGCCCATCTCGACCACCAGGGCCTGCGCGATCGGCAGCACGGGCGAGGGAGCGGTGACCGCGCAGTAGGCGTCACGGAGCCGCGACAGGTCGACGCTGGTGCCGGTGAACGCCATCGCGGGGTGGATGGCGAGCGGGATGGCGCCGGCCGCCATCGCGGGAGCGAGGATGCCGACGCCGTGGTCCGGGCTGGTGTGCACGACGAGCTGTCCGGGCTGCCAGATGCCGGCGTCCGCCAGGCCCTGCACGAGTGAGGCCAGCTGGTCGTCCGGCACGGCGAGCAGCACGAGTTCGCTCCGCTCGACCAGGTCCGGCGTCGCGAGCACGGGAGCGCCGGGCAGCATCGCCTCGGCGCGGTCACGGCTCTCGGCGGACACGGCGGTCACGCCGACGACCGCGTGCTCCGCGTTCGCGAGTGCGGCGCCGAGCACGGGTCCGACCCGTCCGGCCCCGACGACGCCGACGCCGAGGCGCCCGGCCCTCATCGGACGGCCCCGGTGGGCGGGACGTCGCTCCACCCCGGGCCGGGAGGCACGGTGCCGGGCCGGTGGTCGGCGTCGGGTCCGGCAGGGGCTCCGGTCCCGGGCCACGGCACGTCCGCAGCGTGCCTGGCGGACGCGGGACGGGCCTCCCGTTCGCGCCACCGGTGGGACGTGTCGACCGCAGCGGCCTCGACGGCGCGGTGGGTGGTCTCGGACCACAGACGCTGCGCGTCCCGTGCGTCGAGCGCACCGACGCGGGCCGAGACCGGCCCGGCGACGGTGTGCACGTGGACGGCGGCGAGCCGCAGGGCACGCTCGAGCGGACCCTGCTCGACCTTGACGCTCTGCACCCGGGGCAACGGCACGATGACGAGCGACCGCCAGACGGCGCCGAGCCGGAGCAACACCGCGCCCTGCACGAACCGGTACCCGTTGCGCCGGAACGCGAACGGCCGGAGCCACGCACCGCGGCGCGGGGAGTGCACGAAACCACCTTCGTCGCCGCTCGTGGTGAGGCTGTCGTCGACGACGCTGACGGCCTCGGCGGAGCCTTCCCGCAGGGCCTCTTGCGACGCCTCGGGGCCGGCGACGGCAGTGCCGACCAGGCCGGGCAGGATGATGTCGAGGACCTCGCGGACGTCGGCCGCGGTGCCGACGGGCAGCACGATGGCGGAGGCCTGCTGGTTGCTCGACGCCCCGTTGCCCGCGTTCGTCGCACGGTTGATCCGGACGTCCCACCAACCGAACGGGCGCCAGAGCAGCGGCTGCGCGACGCTGACGGCGTGGATGCGGCCCGGGGGCAGCGTCTCGTTCGAGGTCGAGACGAGCCCGAACCCGATCCGGATGCCGTCGCGGGTCTCGGCGATCGTGTACTGCAGCGACCGCGAGAACTTGCGGACGTAGTAACTGCCCGCACCGATCACGGCGGGGAACAGGCCGAACAGGATCCCGTACTCGCCGGTGAGCGCGACACTGACGATCATCGCCGCCACGGCCAGCAGGATGAAGACGGTGGTGCCGGAGAGCAGCATCGACGCGATCAGCCGGCCGGGCTTCACCTTGACGATCCGGGTGGCCTGCACCGCGGCGGGGTCGAGCTCGGGCGAGAACATCTCGTCGACGCGGTCCTGCAGCACACCGTTCGACGCGCGCGCCGGACCACTGCCACGGTCGTCGTCCTTCGCACCCGAGGCGAGCACGAGGATGCGCAGCCGCAGGTCGTCCGCGGCCTTCACCCCGAGGTAGGCGAGCTGCACGTTGGCGTCGTTGCCGGCCTGGGCGATCTCGAGCTTCGCCGTGCCGAACACCCGCGGGATGAGCGGACGCGAGATGTTGATGCCCTGGATCCGGTCGAGCCGGGCCTTGCGGTGGTTCCGGAACAGCACGCCCGAGCGGACCTCGACGATCTCGCCGGTGACCCGGAACTCGTGCATGCGCCAGGACAGGTAGAAGAGCCCGATCAGCACGAGCAGGAACACCGCGACGCCGAGCAGCACCCAGCCGACGACGCCGTGCTCGTAGACGTAGCGGACGGGGTCGCCGTCCTGCTGCTCGCCACCCGGGATGAAGAACTCGACGAGCTGGTCGCGCAGGCTGTTCAGCACGTAGCCGAGGATGACGATCAGGAAGATCCCGCCCTTGAGCAGCGGGGTCAGCGGGTGCAGGCGGTGCCACTCGCCGTCGGTCAGGGGCGCTGCGGCAGCGGCGTTCCCACGCGTCGGCGGGGCGGGCGGCGGCGGGCCGGGTCGGAAGGTCACCGCGACCCCCTACAGCCCGGCGCGGCGGGACTCGGCGAGCTCGACGAGCCGGTCGCGCAGTTCGTCGGCGTCGGTCGCGGGGATGCCGGGGATGCGGACGTTCGTGGCGGCCGCGGCGGTCACGAACTTCAGCTCGCTCATGCCGAGCGCCCGGTCGAGCGGACCACGTGCCACGTCGACGAGCTGCATGCGTCCGTACGGCACCGCCGTGAAGCGCTGCCACATCAGGCCGCGGCGGACCACCAGGTCGTCGTCGCGCAGGGCGTAGCCGATCGCACGGACCCGGCGGGGCGTCAGCGCCGCGGTGACGAGCGTGATGACGAGCACCGCGATGCCGATGAGCAGCCAGACCGTGCCGGCGCCCGAGCCGAAGCCGTCGTTCACGACCCCGATCAGGACCAGGCCGGCGGTCACCACGAGGCCGATCACCAGGGTCGTGATGAGTTCGGTCCACACGAGCTTCGCGGACACCCTCGTCCAGTCGATGCCGGTCAGGCCGAGGCCCGGCTCGTCGAGTCGTTCACGCGCCATCGCGGGCCTCCAGTGGGTGTGCTCGGGTCAGTTCGCCGTCGTGCCGGGTGCGCTCGGGTCAGTTCGCCGTCGTGCCGTTCCGGGGGTCGCCCGGCTCGTCGTCGTCGCCCGGAGGAGCGATGCACATGCGCTCTGCCACGAGTGCGCAGACCGTCAGCACGATCCCGCCCCCGACGGCGACCACGTTCGGCAGGGTCGAGCCTAGCGAAGGCGTCACCGAGCGGGTCAGGAGGTACACGACCAGGCCGATCGCGAAGCCGCCGAACAGGACGCCGCAGATGCTCGAGGCCTTCGCCAGCACCACCACGCGCGTGGCGTAGAGCGGGTCGACCGGGCGCTGCCGGCCGGCGCCCTCGCGGGCGTGCCGGCGGACGGGACGCGCCATGAGCACGACGGCGACGCCGATGAACGCGAGCGTGATGCCGAGCGGCACGGCGAGCAGCAGCGTCGGCGACTGTCGCGACGCGAGCACCGCGTCGAACGCGAAGCCCGCCACCGCGGTCACGACGGCGATGCTGAGCAGGGTGGAGGGACGGGTCGGCTTCACGGCTGGGTCACGTTCCCTTCGGTGGTGGCCCGGGAGGCGCGGGGCACGTCCGCGAACAGGCGCGGCTCGTCGACGCGCTCGGTGTCGTCCCCCACGGCGGCGAGCAGGTCGGCCACCGGCCCGGCGCCGGGCAGGACGGCCGCGGGGTCGGCGTCGAGCCACGGTGCGAGCACGAACGCCCGCTCGGCGGCACGGGGGTGCGGGACGGTGAGCGTGGCGGTGTCGATGCGCAGGTCGTCGACGGCGACGACGTCGAGGTCGAGGGTCCGGTCGCCCCAGCGGACGTCGCGGGTGCGGCCGTGCTCGTCCTCGATGCCGTGCAGTGCGTCGAGGAACGCCTGCGGCTCGAGGTCGGTGTCGACGACCACGACGGCGTTGCGGTACCGCGGCTTGGTGTCGTCGCGGCCGTCCAGGGTCACGGCGACCGACTCGACCTCGTGGCTCGACGCCACCGGGTGGACCCCGGGCAGCGCGGCGACCGCTCGGGCGGCGGCGCGGAGGGTGCTCCCCCGGTCACCGAGGTTGGCGCCGAGCGCGACGACGACGCGGCTCACTCTTCTTCCTCGTCCGGCACGGTCGCCCCGCGGGCACGGCGGATGGTGATCGAGACGTCCGTGAACGGCACGGTGATGGGTGCCTGCGGCTTGTGCACGGTGACCTCGGTCGCCAGGGCCGCACGGTGGGTGAGCACCGCGGCCGCGATGCGCTCCGCGAGGGTCTCGATCAGGTCCACCGGGTCGCGTTCGATCTCGGCGACGACCTGCTCGGCGAGCACGCCGTAGTGCACGGTGGCGTCGAGGTCGTCGCTGCCCGAGGCCGCGCGGGCGTCGAGCTCCACGGCGACGTCGACGACGAAGTCCTGACCGTCGGCACGTTCGTGGTCGAAGACCCCGTGGTGGCCGCGGGCACGGACCCCGACGAGGCGGATGGTGTCGTTCACGAGCGAGCTGCCCTCCAGGCGTCCCAGACGTCGAGCACGGCACGGGTCGGTGCCGGGTCGTGCACGCGCACCCCCCACGCGCCGCGTTCGGCGGCGAGCAGGCTGATGGCGGCGGTGGCGAGGTCGCGGTCCTTCGGCGGGGCGCCCTCGGGGCTGCCCACTCCGTCCAGGAACCGCTTGCGTGATGCGGCGACGAGCACCGGCAGGCCGATCGAGGCGAACCGTTCGTAGCCGGCCAGGATCTCCCAGTTCTGCACGCCCTGCTTGGCGAAGCCGAGGCCCGGGTCGATCACGACCTGTTCCTGGCGCACCCCGAGGACGATGAGCTCGGCGACCCGCATCTCGACCTCGCGACGGACCTCGTCGACGGCGTGCACGTACTCGGCGTTGCGGTACATCCGGTCGCTGTGGCCACGCCAGTGCATGACCACGAACCCGGCCCCGGTCGACGCGACCACGCGGGCCATGTCCGGGTCGGCCAGGCCGCCGGACACGTCGTTGACGATCGCGGCCCCGAGTTCGACGGCCCGTTCGGCGGTCGAGGCGTTCATCGTGTCGACGCTCACCGGGATGCCCTCGGCGACGAGCTGTCGGACGACCGGCAGGACGCGCTCGTGCTCGACCGGCACCGGCACGCGCTCCGAGCCCGGCCGCGTCGACTCCCCACCGACGTCGATGATGTCGGCGCCCGTGGCGACGAGGTCACGCGCGTGCTGCACGGCGGCGTCGTAGGCCTGGTGCAGCCCGCCGTCGCTGAACGAGTCGGGCGTCACGTTGAGGATGCCCAACACCCGCGTGCGGTCCGGTGTCGGACCGCCGCGGGTGTCGAGCCGACGAGCACGTCTCGTCGGCAGGTCGGTCATGCCGGCCCCCTACGCCGGGGCGATACCCGGGTTGCCGAAGGGGCGACGACGGGGCTTCGAGGTCGACTCGCTGTCCGACTGGTCCGCTGCGGTGGCGGCGGCCTGCCCTGGCACGTCGATCGCGGGCAGGTTGCTCACCGGACGCTTGTCGCTGGAGAGCCACTGCGGGCGCTCCGGCAGCTTGCGGACGTCCTTGAAGATCTCCACGAGCTCCGGGGCGTCCAGCGTCTCCTTCTCGAGGAGCTCACCGGCAAGGCGGTCGAGGATGTCGCGGTTGTCGTTGAGCACCTGGTAGGCCTCGTTGTGCGCGGCCTCGAGCAGCGCACGGGTCTCGGCGTCGACGGTCTGCGCGATGTTCTCCGAGTAGTCGCGCCCGGTCCCACCGCTCATGTCACGGCCGACGAACGGCTCGCTCGACCCGGAACCGAGCTTGACGGACCCGACGGCCTGGCTCATGCCGTACTCGGTGACCATCTTGCGGGCGGTGCCGGTGGCCTTCTCGATGTCGTTCGAGGCGCCGGTGGTGGGGTCGTGGAACACGATCTCCTCGGCGACGCGTCCACCCATGGCGTAGGTGAGCTGGTCGAGCAGCTCGTTGCGGGTGACCGAGTACTTGTCCTCGAGCGGGAGCACCATCGTGTACCCGAGGGCACGGCCGCGCGGCAGGATCGTGATCTTGGTGACCGGGTCGGTGTGCCGCATCGCCGCTGCCGCCAGGGCGTGGCCGCCCTCGTGGTACGCGGTGATCAGGCGTTCCTGGTCGGACATGATCCGGGTCCGACGCTGCGGGCCCGCCATGACGCGGTCGACGGCCTCGTCCAGCGCACGGTTGTCGATGAGCTGCGCGTTCGACCGGGCGGTGAGCAGCGCGGCTTCGTTCAGGACGTTCGCCAGGTCGGCGCCGGTGAAGCCCGGCGTCTTGCGGGCGAGCAGCTCGAGGTCGACGCTCGCGGCGAGCGGCTTGCCCTTCGCGTGCACCTCGAGGATCTGCTTGCGGCCGGCCATGCCCGGGGCGTCGACACCGATCTGGCGGTCGAAGCGGCCCGGACGCAGGAGCGCGGGGTCGAGCACGTCGGGGCGGTTCGTCGCGGCGATGAGGATGACGTTCGTCTTGCCGTCGAAGCCGTCCATCTCGACGAGCAGCTGGTTGAGCGTCTGCTCCCGCTCGTCGTTGCCGCCGCCGATGCCGGCACCACGGTGACGACCGACGGCGTCGATCTCGTCGATGAAGACGATGGCCGGCGAGTTCGCCTTGGCCTGCTCGAAGAGGTCACGGACACGGCTCGCACCGACACCGACGAACATCTCGACGAAGTCCGAACCGGAGATCGAGTAGAACGGCACACCCGCTTCGCCGGCGACGGCGCGGGCGAGCAGGGTCTTGCCGGTTCCGGGAGGGCCGTACAGCAGCACGCCCTTCGGGATCTTGGCGCCGACGGCCTGGAACTTCGCCGGCTCCTTCAGGAACTCCTTGATCTCGTGGAGTTCCTCGATCGCCTCGTCGGAGCCCGCGACGTCGGCGAACGACACCTGCGGGTTCTCCTTGTTGTTGATCTTGGCCTTCGACTTGCCGAACTGCATGACCTTCGAGCCGCCGCCCTGGGCGCTCGAGAGCAGGAACCAGAACAGGGCACCGATGATCAGGAAGGGGAGCAGGACGCCGAGGAGCGACAGGAACCAGTTGCCCGTGTTCACGTGGTCGTCGTAGCCCTTGGGCAGGTTGGCGTCGTTGACGGCCTGGATGACCTCTTCGCCACGGGGCGTGGAGTAGTAGAACTGCTCCTGCTTGTCGCCGTCGCGGGTGATCATGTCGACCCGCTGCTCGGTGGAGTTGACGATGACGGACGAGATCTTGCCGTCGGCGAGCTGCTCGAGGCCCTTCTGGGTGCTGACCTCGGTCGTGCTGCCCTGGCTGATGACGCTCCAGCCGATGAAGATGCCCGCCAGCGCGATCAGCACGTAGAGGTACGGGCCGCGGAAGATGCGCTTGAAGTTCATGTGATCCGGGCGCGAGTGCCCGACACCTTTCTCTGCCGAAGTTGCGTGCAGGTCAGCATACGGCCGCGATTCTGTGGCGAGAATGGGTGTCCTCTGCGGGCGAACTCAACCCGAGGCAAGTACCCCCTGGACGGGTTACGAGTACACGTGCGGCGCCAGGACGCCGACACCGCGCAGGTTCCGGTAGCGCTCGTCGTAGTCGAGGCCGTAGCCGACCACGAACTCGTCGGGGATGTCGAAGCCCACGTACTTGACGTCGACCTCGACCTTGGCGGCCTCGGGCTTGCGCAGCAGGGCGACGATCTCGACGCTCGCGGCGCCGCGGGACTGCAGGTTCTGCTTGAGCCAGGACAGCGTCAGACCGGAGTCGATGATGTCCTCGACGATGAGGACGTCGCGGCCGTGCAGGTCGGTGTCGAGGTCCTTGAGGATCCGCACCACACCGGACGACTTCGTGCCGGAGCCGTACGACGACACCGCCATCCAGTCCATCCGTGCCTGCATCTTGAGGTGCCGCGAGAAGTCGGCCATCACCATGACGGCACCCTTCAGGACACCGACGAGCAGGGGGTCGCGGCCCGCGTAGTCGGCGTCGACGACCGCCGCGAGTTCGGCGAGCTTGTCGTCGATCTGCTCGGGGGTGAAGAGGACTTCGGACAGGTCTGCCTGGACGTCGGAGAGTTCCACCGGTCCAGCCTAACCGGCACTGAACGACAGGCGGTCACCGGATCGCGACGCCCGGACGCCCGGCAGGTCGATCGGCCCCTGTCCGCTCCAGTCGGTGACGAGCCGGCAGACCTCGAGCGTCTGCACGCGCGACAGCGTCACGCCGAACTCGCTCTCCACCGCCAGGCGCACGAGTCGCTGCCGGAGCGCCGGCGGGTTCGCCCCGAGCGCCCGGACGGACAGGGAGATGCCGGCCTCGGAGTGCTCGGCGATGTCCTCCGCCAGTTCCTCGGCGAAGTGGTCGAGTGCCGCCGAGTCCTCGCGCAGCTGGTCGGCCGTGCGCGCCAGCGCCTCGGGCACCCCGGCACCGAGCTCGCGCTCGAGCACCGGCATGAGGGTGTTCCGCACGCGGACACGGGCGTAGGCCGCGTCGTCGTTCTGCGGGTCGTGCCACGGCGCCAGCCCGGCGGCGGCGCACGCCTGCCGCGTCGCGTGCCGACGCACGGTGAGCAGCGGGCGGCCGTAGGCCGGCCCCTGGTCGCGCCGTGCGAGCGGCAGCATGCCCGACAGGCTGTCCGGCCCGCTGCCGCGCAGCAGGCCCAGCAGCACCGTCTCGGCCTGGTCGTCCAGGGTGTGTCCCAACAGCACGAGAGGCGACCCGGTGGCGGACGCGACCTCGGCGATCGACGCGTGGCGGGCCTCCCGGGCGGCGCCCTCCGGACCACCGTCGGAGCCGACCGCGACCCTGCGGACCTCGACCGGGTCCAGACCCAGCTCGGATGCCTGCCGGGAGGCGCGGCTCGCGACCGCCTCGGAGCCCGCCTGGAGCGCGTGGTCGACGACCACTGCCCCGGCTCGGAGCCCCTGCCTGCCCGCCTCGAACGCGGTGGCCGCGGCGAGCGCGAGCGAGTCCGGTCCGCCGCTCAGCGCGACCAGCACGAGGTCACCCGCGGTGACGACGCCGTCGTCGAGCGCGGTGGCGAGCAGGTCGCGGACCGCCAGGCGGGTCTCGGCGACGGCAGGGTCCAGCCGGGGACGCGGAGAGTTCACCCGGTAACGTTAGCCGCGCTCTCGGGACCACCGACAGCCCCACCGACACACCAGGAGTACAGACATGGCCGCGTACGACGTCGTCGTCGAGATCCCCAAGGGCAGCCGCAACAAGTACGAGGTGGACCACGAGACCGGTCGTGTCTACCTCGACCGCGTGCTGTTCACGTCGTTCGTCTACCCGACCGACTACGGCTTCTTCGAGAAGACCCTGGCCGACGACGGCGACCCCGTGGACGCGCTGCTGCTCCTCGAGTTCCCGACGTTCCCCGGCGTGGGTGTCAAGGTCCGTCCGGTCGGCGTGTTCAAGATGAGCGACGAGGCCGGCAAGGACGAGAAGGTCCTCGTGGTCCCCGCGAAGGACCCGCGCTGGACGCACATCCAGGACATCTCGGACGTCGACGAGCAGACGAAGGCCGAGATCGCGCACTTCTTCGAGCGCTACAAGGACCTCGAGCCGAACAAGTGGGTCAAGGCCGAGGGCTGGGGCGACGCCGCCGAGGCCGAGGCGATCGTGCAGGCCGGCCAGAAGGCCTACGTGCCCGCTGGTCACTGACGCTTCCGGACGCCGAACGGCGCCTGCTCTCCATCCGGAGGGCGGGCGCCGTTCTGTGTTCGTGGGGTGCTTTGCCGTGCGGTGTCGGGAGGGGTCGGGGGCGTACCTGGTGGAAACGGGCGTACCTGGTGCTCTGATCCGGGCAGGTATGCCCGATCCCGCTTGCTACCGCAGCCGTTCTGGGAAAGACCGGGCTGCGAGCTACAGGGAGCCGCTCGGGCGGGCGACGTAGGGCAGGAGCTGGCTGGGGGTCCAGACCGCGCGCTCGACCACGCCGACGCCCGGTCGGGCCGCCTCGACCATCATCCCGTTGCCGGTGTAGATCGAGTCGTGGTAACCGCCGGAAGCGGTTCCGTTCGACGAGTAGAAGAGGATGTCGCCGGGCTGGCGCTGCGAGAGCGGCACGAGGCGACCGATCGAGCCGAAGTAGTTGTACTGCCAGACGACGTTGTGCCCACCGGTCGCGATGCCCTGCGAGCTGTAGGCCATCATGACGAGGCCGGAGCAGTCCCAGGTGCTCGGGCCGGCACCACCGAGGACGTAGGGCTTGCCGAGCTGCCCGCGGGCGTACGAGATCGCACCGGCGGCCTTCGAGGGGCTGCTCGGGGCGGGTGCCGGAGTGCTGGGCGCCGGGGTGCTCGGCTTCGACGGCGTCGGCGTGCTCGGCTTGGCGGGAGCCGGGGCGGGCGCGGGAGCGGGCGCCGCCGGCGTGCTCGGCTTCGACGGGGTGCTCGGGCGCGACGGGGTGGTCGTGCCGCTGCCGCTACCGCCGCCGGTGCTCGGGTTGGCGGTCGAGGTGTTGCCGTTGCTGGTGCCGCCGCTGGTGCCGTTGTCGGTGCTGGTGCCGCTGCCGCTGCCGCTGCCGCTGCCGCTGGCCGTGCCGGTGCCGCTGCTGCTCGTCTGGGCCGCCAGGGCGGTCTCGGCCGCCTTGGCCTGCTGCGCACTCCAGTACGCACTCTCCGTCGCGACGCTCGTGCCCTTGAGGTACGCGAGCTGACGGAGGACCTCGTCCTGCTGGTCCTGCTGCTTCTGCACCCGGGCCTGGGCGTCGGCGGAGACGTCGTTGGCGGTGGCGAAGGCGGTCTTCGTCGCCTCGGTCGCCTTGCTCAGCGCCGTCGTGGCGACGGACTGCTGGTCGGCGAGCGAGTCCACGGTCTTCTGGTCGGAGCGGGCCTGGGCGAGGATCGTCGCCGACCGCTCGGACAGGTGCGACATCGTGCCGACGCGGTAGAGCAGGTCGCCGGAGTCCGAGGCGTCCGTGAGCATCGTCGTCGACAGGTCGCCGCCGCCCGTGCGGGACAGCTCGACGACGAGCGCGGCCACCTGGCCCGCGGAGTCGTCCGCCTTGCCCTTGGCCCGCTTCGACTGCGCGGACAGGTCGGCGAGGGTGTCCTTCGCCTCCTGCTGCTGCGAGGCGGCGAGGGCGTACGCCTGCCCGGCCTGCTGCTCGACGATGCCGGCGCGGTCCGCGGCGGCCTGCAGCGAGGTCAGCCGGTCGCTCAGCTCGTCCACCGTCTGCTGCGCGTCGGCGGCATCCGACTTCGCGGCCTTGACGTCGTCCCAGGACGGTGCCGACGGCGCGGCCTGGGCGGGTCCGGCGATGACGACCGACAGTCCGATGCCGAGCACGGCGACGGTGGCGATCCCGCAGGAGAACGAGCGAGCGGACAGGGTCATGGCGGGGTCAACGCATCCCGGCTGCGCTGATGCTCATACCGAGATCCCCCGCGCTGCCATGAAGGGGACCGGGTCGACGGCAGCACCGTTGATCCGGGTCTCGAAGTGGAGGTGGCACCCGGTCGACCAGCCGGTCGAACCGATCTTGGCGATCTGCTGCCCGGCGGTGACGTGCTGGCCGCTGGCGACCATGATCCCGCCGTCGACGATGTGGCCGTAGGCCGTCGAGATGCCGCCGCCGTTGTCGAGGATGACCTCGTTGCCGTAGCCGCCGCCGTTGCCCGCGAAGGTCACGGTGCCGTCGTGGGCCGCGTAGATCGGGGCGTAGCAGGCGGGAGCGAGGTCGACCCCGGCGTGCAGTGCCGTGTAGTGCGTGTACGGGTCGACGCGGATGCCGTAGCCGCTGGTCTGGAAGCCGCCGGCCGGACGGACCCACCCGGCAGAGTTGGCCGTCCCGCCACCGGTACCACCTTGGCTGGTCGCCGCGGCCTTCGCGGCTGCCTTGGCGGCAGCAGCGGCGATGCGGGCCTGTCGGGCCTTCTCGGCGGCGACGCCCTTGCGGTAGTCGGCCTCGACACCGCGCTGCTTCGTGGTGAGAGCGGTCAGCTGGGCCTCGAGCCGCGACTCGTTGTCGTTCTGGGCGTCGACGGCGGTCTGCGCCGCGTCGGCAGCACCCTGCGCCTGCTGCATCTTCGACTGGGCCGCGTCGGCGAGGTCGCCCAGCGCCGCCTTTGCCTTGTCCGCCTTGTCGGCCTGCGCCTGCGCGGTGCCCCGGTCCTGCGACGCCTGCGAGTAGATGCCGTCGGCCTGCTCGCTGAGCTTCGACATGGCGCCGAGCTCGTAGAGCAGGTCACCGGAGTCCGAGGGGTGCGTGAGGATGTCGGTCGTCACGTCGTTGGCGCTGGCCCGACCGAGCTGCGCGGCGAGCTGACCGGCCTGCTCCTCGGACTGTGCGGCGGTCTGCTCGGCGTCGTCCGCCTGGGACTGGAGCGTCTTCTGCTCGAGGGTCGCCTCGTCGTACTTGTTCTGTGCCGCCTGGTAGGCCTCGCCGGCGGCCTGTGCGGCCTTCTGCTTCGCAGCGGCCTCGGACTTCAGTGTCGAGATGAGCGACTTGATCTCGGTGACCTTCGCCTGCTGGGCACTCGTCGAGGACTTGGCCTTCTGCACCTCGGACCAGCTCGGGTAACTCGCGGCACTGGCCGACGTCGCCGGGGCGAGGACCGCGAGGGTGCTTCCGGCGAGCGCGACGGCGACCGCGGCGGCGACGAGGCGGCTGCGGTTGCGGAGGGAGAGCGAAGGTGAGGTCGACATGTATCTCGATTTCGTAACAGCGCGGCAAGGCTCACGCACGTAACACTGTTAACAGACGCAACAGTAACAACAGGTGTCGCAGCCCCACAGCCCCTCGGACGAGGGGCGTGGAGCCGGTGACGATGCTCGCACCGCAACCTCGACACCCGGTGCCGGGCGGGCGCGACACGCCGGGGATTCCGCGGGAACGCGGCCCGATTTGCGAACCCCCGGGGGCATCCGTATGCTTGTCCATCGGTAGCGCGAAGCACCACTTGCGGCCCTATCGTTTAGTGGCCTAGGACACCGCCCTTTCACGGCGGCAGCACGGGTTCGAATCCCGTTGGGGTCACTCTCCGAGTGAGCGAGCAAGTAGTACTGAGCAACACCACAGCAATTCAACATGGCCCTGTAGCGCAGCTGGTTAGCGTGCCGCCCTGTCACGGCGGAGGTCGCGGGTTCAAGTCCCGTCAGGGTCGCCACGGCTGGATAGCTCAGTTGGTAGAGCGTTCGACTGAAAATCGAAAGGTCCACGGATCGATGCCGTGTCCAGCCACCGGTGAAGGCCCCCTGCTTCGGCAGGGGGCCTTTTCCGTTGTCTGAGCCGTCTGGCCCGGGTCGGCGCTAGGCCTCGCGGGTCTTCGGGCTGCTGTCGTTCGTCTTCGCCGGGTCACGCTCGACCACGGCACCGAGGGCGTCGTCGATCCGGGTGAGCAGCTCCGCCGGGATCGTGACACCGGCAGCGCCGGCGTTGTCGTGCACCTGCTCCGGACGCGACGCCCCGATGATGGCGCTCGCGACGTTCTCGTTCTGCAGTACCCAGGCGACGGCGAGCTGTGCCATCGACAGGTCGAGCTCCTTCGCGATCGGCTCGAGCTCCTGCACCGAGGACAGCACCTCGTCGCGCATGAACCGCTTGATCATGTCCGCGCCGCCCTTGTCGTCGGTGGCGCGTGAGCCCTCGGGCAGCGGCTGACCCGGCTTGTACTTGCCGGTCAGGACGCCCTGGGCGATCGGGGACCAGACGATCTGCGAGATGCCGAGCTCCTTCGAGGTCGGCACGACCTCTTCTTCGATGACCCGCCACAGCGCCGAGTACTGCGGCTGGTTCGAGATGAGCTGGAACCCGAGGTCCTTGGCCAGCGCGGCGCCGGCACGGAGCTGCTCCGCGGTCCACTCGCTCACGCCGACGTACAGGACCTTGCCCTGGCGCACGATGTCGGCGAAGGCCTGCATCGTCTCCTCGAGCGGGGTCTCGTGGTCGAAGCGGTGTGCCTGGTAGAGGTCGACGTAGTCGGTCTGCAGGCGGCCGAGCGAGCCGTCGATCGACTCGAGGATGTGCTTGCGAGACAGCCCGGTGTCGTTGTGCCCCTTCGGCCCGGTCGGCCCGAACACCTTCGTGGCGATCTCGAGCGACTGGCGACGCTCCCCCTTGAGGGCTTCGCCGAGGACGGTCTCCGCGCCGGTGTTGGCGTAGACGTCGGCGGTGTCGAACGTCGAGATGCCCACGTCGAGGGCGGCCCTGACGCAGGCGATGGCCGCATCGTTCTCGACCTGGGATGCGTGGGTGAGCCAGTTGCCGTAGGTGATCTCGGAGACCTTGAGGCCCGAGTTGCCGAGGTAGCGGTACTCCATGTGCGTGTCACTCCTGTCGTGGCCGCGTCGGTGCGGCTCGACCCGTGACGGTAGTCCCCAGGTCGGAGCCAAAGCACAGCGGTCCTCCCCCGACCACACGTCCGCGGTTTTCGAGGAACCGGGCACATGATCGGTATGGACCTCGAAAAGATGATGGAAACTGTCACAGCTGAAGTAGTCAGGGCTACGGCCCATGGACTCATCGAGTTGCTCTTCCAAGTACCTCGCTGTAGGACACAAGCCACTCGGCTCCGCGCCGTTCTCCGCGCCCGCTCCGACAAGGAGGTGCAGGATCGGAGGGGTTCGGCGCAGGGCTGCGCCGCGGAGAGCGAGGGAGCATCCATGACCGGAGCGAGCGTGTTGTTCATCGGCGGGAGCGGCGTGATCAGCGCCTCCTGTGTGCGGGAGGCGACCGAACAAGGCCACGTCGTCACCGTCCTGAACCGGGGGACCACCGGGGGCAGGCCGATCCCGGAGGGTGTGACGCGCCTCCAGGCCGATGTGTCGGACCGCAGCGCCCTGGCGGACGCACTCGGCGACCGCCACTTCGACGTGGTCGTGAACTGGATCGCCTTCACGCCGGACCAGGTGCAGGCCGACATCGACTTCTTCGCCGGACGGACGCGGCAGTACGTCTTCATCAGCTCGGCCTCGGCGTACCAGACGCCGGCGACGCACCTGCCGATCACGGAGTCGACGCCGCTGAAGAACCCCTACTGGCAGTACTCGCGCGACAAGATCGCGTGCGAGGAACTGCTGATGGAGGCGTACCGGGAGCAGGACTTCCCGGTGACGATCGTGCGGCCGTCGCACACCTACGACGAGACGAAGCTGCCGCTCACCGGTGGCTGGACTGCGGTGGCGCGGATGCGCGCCGGCAAGCCGATCATCATCACCGGTGACGGCACGTCGCTGTGGACGCTGACGCACAGCCGTGACTTCGCGGTCGGGTTCACCGGGCTGCTCGACAACGGGTCGGCGATCGGTGAGGCCTTCACGATCACGAGCGACGAGGCGCCGACGTGGAACGCCATCGCACACGAGATCGCGGCGGCGGCGGGGGTGTCCGACCTGCAGATCGTGCACGTGCCGGCGGACGCCATCAACGCCGTGGACCCGGAGTGGGGTGCGGCGCTGCTCGGCGACAAGGCGAACAGCTCGGTGTTCGACAACAGCAAGATCCGGTCGCTCGTGCCGTGGTACCGGCCGCGGACGCCCTACCGGCAGGGTGTGCGCGAGGTCATCGCCTGGTTCGAGGCCAACCCCGACGCGCAGGTCGTCGACGAGCGCCTCGATGCGCTCATGGACGAGTTGGCGGCGCGCTGGGCGGTGTGAGCCGCACTTGGTGAGCAGAAATGGTCGGGCGCCGTGTGGCGACCCGACCATTTCTGCTCACGAAGCGAGCGCGTGGCGCCGAGCGCGTGGCGCCGAGCACGCGGCTCAGGCGCGCGCGGCCAGGACCGACGCGAGCGTGCCGATCGCCGTGCGCAGCTCGTCGTCGGTGACGACGAGCGGCGGGGCGAAGCGGATCGTCGAACCGTGGGTGTCCTTCACGAGCAGCCCGCGGTCGGCCAGGTCCTTCGAGATCTCCTTGCCGGTGCCGAGCGCGGGGTCGATGTCGATCCCCGCCCAGAGTCCGGCGACGCGGTGCGACACGACCCCCTTGCCGAGCAGGTCGTCGAGCAGCCCGCGCAGCAACGGTTCGCCGTCGAGGGCGCGCTGCTGGAACGTGCCCTCACCGAGCATCGCCACGACCTCGGCGCCGACGGCAGCGGCGAGCGGGTTGCCACCGAAGGTCGAACCGTGCTCGCCAGGACGCAGCACCCCGAGGACGGAAGCCGAGCCGACGACCGCGGACACCGGCACGATGCCGCCGCCGAGTGCCTTGCCGAGCGTGATGAGGTCGGGACGGACACCAACGCGCTGCACGGCGAGGGTGTGGCCGGTGCGTCCGAGGCCGGACTGGATCTCGTCGGCGATGAACAGCGCACCGAACTCGTCGCAGACCTCCCGGACTTCCGGGAGGTACGACGCCGGCGGGATGACCACGCCGCCCTCGCCCTGGATGGGTTCGAGCAGCACGGCGACGACGGTCTCGTCCATCGCTGCGCGCAGGGCAGCGGCATCGCCGTACGGCACGGTGCGGAACCCCGGGGTGTACGGACCGAAGTCATCGCGGGCCGAGGGGTCGTCCGAGAACGAGATGATCGTGGTGGTGCGGCCGTGGAAGTTCCCGGACGCCACGATGATCGTCGCGCGGTCCGCGGGGACCCCCTTGACGCGGTAGCCCCAGGCGCGGGACACCTTGATCGCGGACTCCACGGCCTCGGCACCGGTGTTCATCGGCAGGACCATCTCGGTCTCCGTCAACGCCGCCAGTGCCGTGGCGAACGGCCCGAGCTGGTCGTTCACGAACGCACGACTCGTGAGCGTCACCCGGTCGAGCTGCGCCCGGGCGGCGTCGAGCAGCCGCGGGTTGCCGTGGCCGAAGTTCACCGCGGAGTACGCGGCGAGGCCGTCCAGGTACTGCTTGCCGTCGACATCGGTGACGGTCGCTCCGGCCCCCGACGCGATGACGACGGGCAGCGGGCTGTAGTTGTGCGCGAGGGCGCGGTCCTCGACGGCGAGCGCCGCCGCGGTGTTGACCCCGAGCGACGCTGCCGCCGACATCAGCTGACCCCGAGCGAGCGGGCGACCGAGTTGCCGGTGCCGACCGGGTGCAGGTCGAGCGTGCAGCACTTCACGCCGCCACCGCCGAGCAGCAGCTCGGAGAGGTCGACGCCGATCGGGTTGTACCCCTTCTCCCTGAGCTGTTCGGCGAACCGCACAGCCCGCGCGGCGATCACGACGTTGTACCCGTCGGAGTAGGAGTTCAGGCCGAGGATCGCAGCGTCCTCCTCCGTCGCGATGATCGCGTCCGGGAACCGCTCGCGCAGGATCGCCAGCGACGGCTCGTCGAAGGCGCTCTCCAGGTACGCGATGTTCGACCGGCCGGAAGCGTCGGGCTCCGGGTCGAGCACGGCGATGGCGGTGTCGAGGTGGTAGAAGCTCGGGTTGATGAGCTTCAGGGTGACGACCTCACGGCCGTAGATCGTCGCGAGCTCGTCGTGCGAGGTGCTGTCCGACCGGAAGCCGGTGCCCGCGAAGATCGTGTTCCCGATGAGCAGGAAGTCACCCTCGCCCTCGTTGGTCTGCTCGGGCTCGGCGACCGTCAGGCCGGCCTGACGGAACCAGTCCATGTACGCCGGGCCCTCGGGCTGGCGCTCGGGGTACTGGAACTTCGCGCCGTAGGCGATGCCGTCGAGCACGAACCCGCCGTTGGCCGCGTAGACCATGTCCGGCAGGCCGTCGATGGGGTCGATGTACGAGATGTCGAAGCCGAGCTGCTCGTACACGTCGACGAGCGTCTGCCACTGGGCGACGGCCTTCGACGTGTCGGTCGGCTCCTCCGGGTGCATCCAGGGGTTGATCCGGTAGCTCACCGTGTAGAAGTCCGGCTTGCACATCAGGATCGTCCGCTTGGTGGCGGTACGGGCCGGTGCATCGGTGGTCGAGGGTGCGGTGTTCGACATCAGTCCTCCTGAGAAGGGACCGGGGCCCGAGCCTGCCAGGAACCGAAACGGAACGAAGGAGAGGTGCTCCGGCGAGATGCAGGCTCACTCGCCGTAGCGGACCAGGTCGACGCCACGTCGATCCTGACACAGACCGTCCGGCAAGTGCAGTACCGGGAGCGAAGCGTCGTGGCACCCGTTCGGGTGACGCACGTTTCGTGCGTCCGAACCGCCGACCTCGCAAGAAGTCCGCGTACGATGGGTGCAATGGATTCGCTCGACCACCGCATCCTGGATCAACTCCGGGACAACGCCCGCGCCGGCTACGGCGACATCGGGTCGGTGGTCGGACTCTCGGCATCGGCCGTCAAGCGCCGCGTCGACCGACTCGTCGGCGATGGTGTCATCCAGGGCTTCACGATCAAGGTCGACCCCGCCGTCGAGGACCGCGGCACCGAGGCCTGGGTCGAGCTGTACTGCCGCGGCACCGTCTCCCCCGACGAGCTCCGTGCGCTGCTCGACACCGTGCCCGAGGTCATCGACGCCGGCACGGTCACGGGGAGCGCCGACGCCGTCGTGCACATGCGCTCGAAGGACCTGTCCGCGCTCGAGGAGGCGCTCGACAAGGTCCGCCTCGCGCCGCAGGTGGACCACACGCGGTCCGCGATCGTGCTCTCCAAGCTGGTCAGTCGCGACACCGCGTAACGTCCGGCAGATGGCACGGAACACGACCGGGAGGCGCGGATCACCGCCCACGGGATCGCGTCCCGCCCGTCGGCTGGTCACCGCTGCGGGCCTCGCCTACGTCGCGAACTGCCTCTGGGGCACGGCCGTCGCCGTCCGGTTGATCCGGACGAGGAAGCTCCGCGTCGTGCACCACGGCCTGTTCGTCGTGACGGCGACGCTCACCGGGGCCGCCGCGACGACGCTCTTGTGGACCCGTGACCGTTCGGCGCTGTTCCTGCTGCCCGCACTCGTCCCGCTCGCGCTCGCGCCCCGCACGAACCCGCGCTCCGGAGCACACTGGAAGATCGCGGTGGCCGCCGTGCCGTCCTACCTGGGGGCGCTGTTGGTGCGGCGCCGACCGTGACCACGAGACACGAGGGGAAGCAGTGGAGCTCTTCGAGGCCATCCGACGCCGACGGACCACGAACGGGGCGTTCCTGCCCGACCCGGTGTCCGAGGGGCACCAACGGCTGCTCATGGAGCTCGCCGGCCGGGCCCCGTCCCAGCTGAACAGCCAACCGTGGCGGTTCGTGCTGGTCGAGGAGCGCGACACGATCGACCGGGTCGCCGCGATCAGCGGCAGCTCGATGACCCGCACCATGGCCGAGGGGACGTTCTTCGAGCGGTACAAGCCGTACTTCCGGTTCTCGAAGGCCGAGATGGACGAGCGGCGCGACGGCATGCTGTTCGACAAGCTGCCCGGGCCGCTCCGGCCGTTCACGAAGCAGGTGTTCACGAAGCGTGGGCAGCTGCTCATGAACACCCTCCGCGTGCCGCAGAGCCTGGGTGAGGAGAACCGGAAGCTCGTCGCCGGGTCGCCGCTGCTGCTCGGCGTGATGCTCGACCGCCACGAGTACCGGCAGCAGGAGCTGTCCGGCTTCTACTCCGTGTTCAGCATGGGCGCGGCGATGGAGAACATCTGGCTCGCGACGACCGAGCTCGGGCTGGGGATCCAGTTCGTGTCCTTCCCGATGGAGACCCCGGGCGCCTGGGCGGAGATCGAGGGGCTGCTCCGGGTGCCCGAGTCGCTCGAGCTCATGGCCGTCTACCGGATCGGGTACCTACCGCCCGAACGGCGCCGCCCCGCGATCGACTGGACGTCGAGCGAGCGGAAGCGGCCATCGCAGTACGTGTTCCGCGGCACCTGCGACACCCCGCAGCAGGGGTGGGACGACGCGCCCGTCGCGGGCCACATCGAACCGGAGGCGACCACATCGTGACCGACACCCGACCCACCCAGAGTGCCCCGGGCCTCCCGGGAACCGCCCCCGGCCTGCCGGGCCGCCCCTGGATCTCGCAGGACTGGCTCGACGTCGTCTTCGTGCACTGGCGCGTCGACGTGTCGGCGGTGGCCCCGCTGCTGCCAGCCGGAACGCGACCCGACACGATGGCGCTCGACGGGACGGACGACGGGGTGACCACCTGGGTGGGCCTCATCGGGTTCCGGTTCGAGGACACCCGGTTCCCGCCCCTCGGGGCGCTGGGGCGGACCGGCTCGATCGGCGACTTCGTCGAGGTGAACGTCCGCGTCTACACGGTCGACGAGCAGGGCCAGCACGGTGTCGTGTTCCTGTCGCTCGACGCCGGCAAGCTGCTGCCGACCCTCGGCGCACGCGTGGCCACCGGACTGCCCTACTGGTGGGCGGACGCCGAGTCGCGGAGCGGCGACGGCCGCGTCGGGTACGCGATGCGGCGGCACGGGACGCACCTGCGGTCGATGCTAGACGTCCGCGTGGGCGAGGTACTGGACGAGCCAGGGCTGCTCGAGACGTTCCTGACCGCGCGGTGGGGCATGCACGTGCACCGGGCCGGGCGGACCCGGTTCTGGCCGAACGAGCACGACGCGTGGCCGTTGCACCGGGCCTCGGTCGTGTCGTTGCGGGACGACCTGGTCGGCGCTGCGGGGCTGCCGTTCGGGTTGACGGAGCTCGAGCCGGACTCGGTGCTCTACTCGGCGGGGGTCACGACGCGGTTCGGTCGGGGGCGCTGAGCGGGTCGTCGGCCGGCGGCTCCGGTCCCGGTCGCTGTTCTGGTCCCGGTTCCGGTTCGCCGGCGTCCGCCGCCGCTCCGTTCTGGTCGGGGTCGGCCGTCCCAGAGGCGGCTCGCCACTGCAGGACCGCAGTGACGACAGCGACCGGGACGATGACGATGCTCCACCCGATCCACCGCGATGAGTGTGCTTCGTCGACGCTCGGGACCGTCAACGCCACGACCGCGTACACAGCCGACACGACCGCGACAGCAGCCGACGCCGCCGAACGCCCCCACAGCTCGAACCGCGTCGGCTCGTCCCGCCGCACCGTGTACAGGCCCGTCGCGGCAGCCAGGTAGCCGATCAGGAGCGTCTGCGCGCCCACCGCGAGGGCGAACACCGCCAACGCGACTCCGGCGGCGCTCCAGACGACGACACGCGTGCGGTGCAAGCGCCAAGCCGTCGTGCAACTCGGGTACCAGTACGCCCGTCGTCCGGCGAACGCGAGCACGACCGCGCCGACCAGCCCGACGACACCGACGAGGACCGCGACGGGCAGGGCGGGACGCTGCAGCCAGATGCCGATCGCCACGACCGCCAGCGCCCCGACTGCCTGGGCCATCGGAGGACCCCACCACTGCTCGGGGAGGATCGGCGCCCGGCGGATCCAGCGCGGCTGCGGCTCCGCGTCCGGCTCGGGTTCCACCGGGTCGTCTCGCGTGTCCACGCGACCATCATGCTCGCCACCGTCCGCAGGCACGGGCCGTCGGGGGACACCGGCTGAGTGGTGCATGGTCGGCCGCAGGTACAAGTGAGCCATGACTCGAGTGGCAGTGGTGACCGGTGGATCCGCAGGACTGGGGCGTGCGACCGTCCGGGAGCTCGCCGCGCGGGGGTGGGACGTCGCCGTCCTCGCCCGCGGACGGGACGGCGTCGACGCCGCGGTCGCCGAGGTCGAGGCCGCGGGGCGTCGCGGGCTGGCCCTGGTCGCCGACGTGTCCGACCGCGAGGCCGTCGAGGCCGCGGCCGACCGCGTCGAGCAGGAACTCGGGCCGATCGACCTGTGGGTGAACGGCGTGATGGTCGGGGTGTTCGGCAAGTTCCTGGACACCGCGCCCGAGGACTTCGAGCGGGCGCTCAACGTGACCTACCTCGGCTTCGTCAACGGGACCCGTGCCGCGCTCTCCCGGATGGTGCCCCGCGGCCAGGGACACGTCGTCCAGGTCGGCTCAGCACTCGGCTTCCGGGGCATCCCGCTGCAGGCCGCGTACTGCGGCGCGAAGCACGCGATCGTCGGGTTCACCGAGTCCGTCGTCTCCGAGCTGCTCGAACAGGGCAGCAAGGTGAAGGTGTCGCGGGTCGACATGCCCGCCCTGAACACGATCCAGTTCGGCTGGGTGAAGTCGAAGCTGCCGCACCACCCGCAGCCGGTCGCCCCGATCATCCAGCCCGAGGTCGGTGCCCGCGCGATCGCTGCCGTGGCCGAGCGGCCGCGCCGTCGCACCTGGGTCGGCGAGTCGACCGTCTACACGATCCTCGGCAACCGGATCAGCGGGCGTTTCGCCGACTGGTACGCCGCCAAGACGCTCGTCTCCGGGCAGCAGGCGCCCGACAAGGACGGGCAGGAGCTGCAGGAAAACCTGTACGAGCCGGTGCCGGGCGACCACGGCGCGCACGGTGTGTTCGACGAGTCCGCACACGCCTGGTCGCCGCAGACCTGGTGGGTGGAACACCGACGGATCGGCAACGGCATCATCGGGGCGGCACTCGGCGCGGCCGGGGCCGTCGCACTCGTGGCCGGACGACGACGATGAGCCGCCACGGATCGTCGGTGCGGGGTGCAGCCGTCGTCGAGCTGTGCCGGGCCGGACTCGGCCTGTGGCACCTGGGCCGAGCGGCTCGTGGTCGCGACCAGGCCGTGCTGCACGGCGTGCTCGGCGTCCGGCAGCTCGTGCAGGCCGCCCTCGTCGCACGCACGGGCACCGGGAACGCACACACGCTGAGCGCAGCCGTCGACGCGGTGCACGGCGTGACGATGGTGCCGCTCGCCCTCGACCCACGACGCCGCGGGTTCGCCCTGCAGCAGGTGTGGATCGCCACGGTGCTCACCGTCGCCGAGGTCGCCGTCGTCGGTCGGGGCAGCCGGCGCTGACGGCGCTGACGGCGGGCGGCGCTGACGGCGCTGACGGCGCTGACGGCGGGCGGCGCTGACATCTGTCGGGGGTGCTCGGTAGCGTCCGGGGCATGGGTACCACCTACTCCGTCGCGTCCTCGCTGGACGGCTTCGTCGCTGCACCGGACGACGACCTCGACTGGCTGCTGCAGTTCGGCTTCGAGCCGTTCCAGGAGCACCACGACCGGTTCTTCGCGGGCATCGGCGCGATCGTCATGGGCTCGACCACGTACGAGTGGCTGCTCGAGCACGACGACACGTGGGCGTACCCGGACCTGGCGACGTGGGTGTTCACCACGCGTGACCTGCCGGTGCCGGACGGCGCCGACGTGCACTTCGTGTCGGGCGAGGTCGCGGACCACCAGGCCGACCTCGAACGGGCCGCCGGCGAGCGCGACGTCTGGGTCGTCGGCGGCGGACTGCTCGCGGCGCAGTACCAGCAAGCAGGGCTGCTCGACGAGCTCCGCGTCACCGTGATGCCGGTGGCGCTCGGCGCCGGTGCGCCGCTGCTACCGGTCGCGGCACCGACCCAGGTGTTCGAGCTGGTCGGGACGACGCCGTTCACCGGCGGTGCCGTCGAGCTGCACTACCGGTCCGCAGCAACCCCGGCGTAGCGTCCGAGCCATGAGCGACAACGAGCAGACCGAGCCCGTCATGGACGGCGCCAACGAGGCCACGAACCACGAGAAGCTGCACGGCCTGATCGAACAGGTCGACCACGACCACCACGGCGAGGGCGCCGGAGCGATGGCCGACCACCTGCGTGACCGGATGGACGAGACCGGCGTCGAGGACGAAGAAGCAGGCGACACCGAGGACTGACCCGAGCCGGGGACGTCAGACGCGCAGGTCAGCGAAGTCCGCGTCGACGTCCCCGAACCGGTGCGCGGTGATGGAGACCGACTGTTCACGGATGAACGGGAGCATCTCGATCAACCCGGCCTCGACGACGGGTGCGTCGTGGATCGCGACGTCGATGCTCGCCCCGAGGGCCTCCTCGAGCGCCAGGGCATCGCCACCGATGAGCCGGATCCGAGCTCCGGGGCCGCCGAACGCCGTGTGCACGGGTCGGTCCTGCCCCTGCGCGAGCATGTCCCCGAGTGCGTCGACGGGTTCGTCGTCCTCACCACTCGTCCAGTTCGCCTGGAACACGGCGCCGGACGAAGCGCGGGCGTGGAAGTCCTGGTCCGACTCGACCAGGTGGTCGACGACGTCCAGCGGCGACCGACTCGAGGCCAGCAGCTGACTGAGCGGGCCGGGCAACGGGCGGGCGGTGCTGAGCAGGACGTGGGCGCGTGCAGCCGTGGCAGCGACGAGCGCGCGGACCAGGTCGCCCGCCGAGGCGTCCTCGGCCTGCCGCACGATGACGGACTGCGGTCGGTGGCGCAGCACGTTCCGCTGCACCACGAGCCCCGACAGGTCGTGCGAGCCGCCGTACAGCTCCTCGCGCGCACGGACGTCGCTGAGCGCACCGGCCCGCACCTGGTCGAACTCCTCGAACGACAAGCCGCTGCGTGCGGCCTCGATCACCGAGGTCACGCGCGGCGGGAGACCGTGCAGCTGGATGCTCTTGTGCACCGTGCGCGGGACCGGTTCCCACCGGCCGAGCGTCGCGACGTACATCGGTCCGCCCGCCTTCGTGCCCGTGCCCACGGACGACCGCTTCCAGCCGCCGAACGGCTGCCGGCCGACGACCGCACCGGTGATGCCGCGGTTCACGTACAGGTTGCCGGCGCGCACGCTCGCCAGCCAGTCCGCCACCTCGTCGGCGTCGAGCGAGTGGATCCCCGCCGTCAGGCCGTAGTCCGTGCCGTTCTGGATCGCGATCGCCTGCTCGAGCGTCTCGGCGCGCATGATGCCGAGCACCGGACCGAAGTACTCGATCTGGTGGAAGTCGCTGCCCGGCCGGACGCCGTCACGGATGCCGGGTGACCAGAGCCGCCCGGAGTCGTCGAGGGCCGTCGGCTGCACGAGCCAGGACTCCCCCGGCCCGAGCTCGGTGAGCCCTTGCCGCAGCTTGCCCTCGGGCTCGGCGATGACCGGGCCGACCTGGGCGGTGGGGTCGTCGGGCCAGGCGACCCGGAGCGTGCGCGTGGCGTCGACGAGCTGCCGACGGAAGCGTTCGCTCTCGCCGACCGTGCCGACCAGGACGACCAGGGACGCCGCCGAGCACTTCTGGCCGGCGTGGCCGAAGGCGGACTGCACGATGTCCTGCACCGCGAGGTCGATGTCGGCGCTCGGCGTGACGACGATCGCGTTCTTGCCGCTCGTCTCGGCGCTCAGTGGCAGACCGGCGCGCCACCAGCGGAACGATCGCGCGGTGTCGGCCGAACCGGTCAGGATGATGCGGTCGACTGCGGGGTGTCCGACGAGGTCACGGCCGAGTTCGTCCTCGGCCAGGTCGACGAGCTGCAGCAACGAGTGCGGCACGCCGGCGTCCCAGAGTACGTCGGCCAGCAGCGCACCACTGCGCTTCGCCTCGGGTGCCGGCTTGAGCACGACTCCGCTGCCCGCGGCGAGCGCCGCCAGCACCCCACCGGCGGGGATCGCGACGGGGAAGTTCCACGGCGGCACGACGACCGTCAGGCGTGGCGGGACGTAGCGGGCACCCTCGATGTCGCCGAGGCGGCGGGCGCGCTCGGCGTAGTAGTGGGCGGCGTCGACGGCTTCGGTGACCTCGGTGTCAGCCTCGGAGAACGTCTTGCCGGTCTCCGCCGCCATCACCTCGATCAGGTCGGCGCGGCGGGTCTCGAGCTCGTGCCCGATCAGGTCGAGGAGCTCAGCACGGTCGGAGGGGTCCTGCCGCCCCCAGTTGACGCCGGCCTGCGCGGTGCGGGCCATGATCCGTTCGAGCTTGGAGCGGTCGGCCACCTTGGCCCCGCGGATCGTCTGCGCGCCGAGCTGCGAGCGCGGTACCCGGCGCAGGACGTCGAGCGCCCACGCACGGTTGGCGGGGACGGCGGGGTCGGTGTCCGGGGCGTTCCGGAACGCGTCGCGCAGCACCGGTTCGCCGAGTGCCCGGTGGCGGTCCTGGGTGCGGTGCGTCGCGTGCACCGGCTCGTCGAGTGCCGCGACCGACGCCAGGTACCGGCCGTGTTCGCGGTCGAACACGCTGGCGTCGTGGTCGATGTCGGACGCCGCGGCGATGAAGTTCTCGGGGCTCGAGCTCTCCTGCAGGCGGCGGGCGAGGTACGCGATCGCGGAGTCGAACTCGTCCGGCTGGACGACGGGTGTGTAGAGCAGGATCTGTCCGACGTCGGCGCGGACGGCGTCGGCGTGCGTGGACGCCATGCCGAGCAGCATCTCGACGTCGACCGCGTCGGTCACCCCGCGGCGCTGGGCGAGCACCCACGCGGTCGCCAGGTCGAACAGGTTGTGGCCGGCGACCCCGATGCGCACGGCGTCGGTGCGCTCCGGGGTCAGCGCGGCGTCGAGCAGCCGCAGGTAGGCGGAGTCGGTCTCGCGCTTGCTGCCCCAGGTCGCGAGCGGCCAGTCGTGCACGATCGCGTCGACGTGCTCCATCGCCAGGTTCGCGCCCTTGACGAGCCGCACCTTGATCGGAGCGCCACCCCGGGCCCGGCGTTCCTGCGCCCAGGTCGTCAGGGACTCGAGCGCCCCGGCGGCATCGGGCAGGTAGGCCTGCAGCACGATGCCGGCCTGCAGCCCCGCGAACTCGTCACGGTCGAGCAGGGTCCGGAACACCGCGAGGGTGACGTCGAGGTCGCGGTACTCCTCCATGTCCAGGTTGATGAACTTCGCCTGACCGCCGGAGGCCAGCGGAGCCGCCGCCAGCCGGTACAACGGCACGAGCCGGTCGACGACCCGCTCGACCGTCTGGTCGAACGCCCACATCGACATCTGCGGCACGACCGAGCTGACCTTGATCGACACGTAGTCGACGTCGTCGCGGGCGAGCAGGTCCATCGTCCCCTGCAGCCGACGGTCGCTCTCAGCGCTGCCGAGCACGGCTTCGCCGAGCAGGTTCACGTTGAGCCGGGTGCCCGGCCCACCGACCTTGGCGAGCGCCGGACCGAGCTTCGCCGTGCTCGCGTCGATCATCAGGTGGCCGGTCATCCGGCGCAGGATCCGCCGTGCGGTGGGGATGACCGCCCACGGCGCCATCGTCGCGAACCCGCCGCCGAGGGTCACCGCACCGCGCAGGTACCAGGCGAGGAAGTCGGGGACGTCGCGGCTGACCTGCTCGAGGTTGCGGGCCGCGACCCGGGGGTCTTCGGGGCGGATGACCTTGTCGACGAAGCTGCGCGTGAAGTCGAGGCCACGCTCGTCGCGCAGGGCCTCGGCGAGACGGGCGGCACCGGCGTCCGGCTTCGCCCCGGCGGACGCCGCCAGCCACTTGCGGACCAGCGCAACGGCGTCGTCGGTGCAGTCCTGGAGGCGGGCGCTCGGCATGCTCCGATCGTATGCCGCACCTCCGACCTCACCTTGGAGCGCGCCGCACGTCGGCTCGGAACCGTCCTGGGGGATGACGTCAGCCGAAGACCCGGATCAGTTCCGGCAGCATGAGCAGCAGCGGCAGCACCGTGAAGACGGAGATGACCGCGCCGACGACGATGCCCGTGATCGCGAGACCGCGTCCGGCCTCGCCCGTCCGCCGCAGCTGCGGCAGCGCGATGAGCCCCACGACGACCCCGCCGATGGGCACCACGAACCCCAGCACGAGCGCGATGATCGCCAGGGTGTTCGTCGGGCGGACCGGTGTGATCGGCGGCTGTGCGTACGGGTTCGTCATGCGGGTTCCTGTCTCGTCGCGCCGAGCGCTGCACGGCCCGGTCATCGTACGGGCCGTGCGGATCGCTCCGCAGCGCCCCGTTCGGGTCATCCGGACGGATGAAAGACGCGGCGGCGGGGTCGGTCGGTCCCCACGGTGGATACGCTGGTCGGCATGTCGACGCAGGGCAACGATGGCCACGACTGGGCGACGTGGGACGCCTACCACGACGTCTGGCGACGCCTCGACCGAGCGCTCGACCAGGCCGTCCAGGCGGGCGCCGGCATCTCCATCCCCGAGTTCGAGATCCTGATCGGGCTGCAGCGCGAGCCGGACCACCGGCTGCGCGTCCGCGACATCGCCGCTGGCATCGGTTGGGAGAAGTCGCGCGTCAGTCACCAGGTCACACGGATGGTCTCCCGCGGCCTGGTCGGACGCGCCGACTGCCCGACCGACGGCCGCGGCAGCTGGGTGGAGATGACCCCCGACGGCCGCCGCGCGGTGCTCGCCGGCATCCGCGCGCACACCGGTGCGCTGGAAGACCTGTTCTGGAGGCCCGTGGGGACCGACGCGGACATCCTCCGGTCCGTCAGCGCGCGCGTCCAGGACGCGATCGGCCCCGACGTGTCGGACGAGGCCGTCTCGGGCTAGCTGCCCCCGCACGTCCGCCGAGGTTCCACGACTCGCCGTCCGGGGAGCGCCGAGGTTCCACGAACGCCCCTGAGCTGCGCCGAGATGCCGAGATTTCGGAACCTCGGGGGCTCGGGGGCGGGCGGGCGGCGGGGCGGGACGGGAGCTAGAGGTCGACGACGGCGAGGGCTCCCTGTTCGCCACGGAGCCGCACCTGCACGCTCGCGATGTCGTCGCGCGGGATGTCCGTCGACGCCGACAGCCCCTTCGCGTCCTCGCCTGCGGCCGTCCACGAGCCGACGATCTGCGCGGTGCCGTCCGACCGCACCACGACCAGGTCGTACATGACCGAGCCGTCCGCCGCCCACTCCTTGCCGCCGTAGGAGCAACCCCAGTCGAAGCGGGTGCCCCACTGTTCACCGCTGACGGCCAGGTCGACGTCGAGCCCCTGGGCGCCGGTCATGTCGTAGCGGTCCGCGGTCGCCGATGCTGAGACGTCACGACCGGCCTGCACCGAGCCGCGGTCCCCCGCCGTGCCGACGGCGAGTCCGCCCAGGACGGCAGCGACCACCGCGAGCCCCGCGGTGGCGGCGACCCAGACCCGGCGACGGCGGCGACGGTGTCGAACGCGGTGCGCGACCGAGGCGAGGGTGCTCTCGGAACCGGTGTCGGGCCTCCCGTCCGGTTCGGCGATCTCGATCGCCTGGTCGGCCGGCAGCTTGGCGAGCAGCCCGGGCAGGCCGACCAGCTCGGCGACGGCGGCCGTGCAACGGTCGCAGGTCTCCAGGTGCTGCTCGTACTCGAGCCGCTCGTCCGGGCTCAGGGACCCGAGCACGTACGCCGCGTCCCACTCTGCGTGCCGGTCGTCGCTCATCGGGTCACTCCTCGTTCCTGCAGTGCGAGCCGCAGGGCTCGCAGCCCGTAGTGCAACCGCGACTTCGCGGTGCCCTCGGGGATGTCGTGTCGTCGTGCGATCTCCGGCACCGTGTGGCCGAGCCAGTAGGCGTCCACGACCACGCGGCGGTGGTCCGGGGAGAGCGATGCGAGCGCGTCGGCCACGACGATGCGGTCGAGCACGGCGTCGGTGCGGTCCGACTCGGCGCGGTCGACGGGGTGTTCGGTGCCGAACTCCCGGCGGTTCCGAGCTGATCGCGCGTCGTCGACGACCAGGTTCCGCGCGACCGTGAACAGCCAGGCGCGGGCGCTGTCCGGCGCGCGTTCCAGCACCGCTGGGCGCTGCCAGGCGCGGACCATGGTCTCCTGCACGACGTCCTCGACCGCCGAGCCGTCCCGCGTCAGGTGCCGGACGTACCGGGTGAGCGCGTCACCGTGCTCGCGGTACAGCGTCGCGAGCAGCTCGTCGGCGGAACGACTCGACACGGTCACTTCTGCAGGTCGAGGGAGAACTCGACGGAGCCCTTCCCGTCCACGGTGACGAAGCCGAGCGAGGGAGCCTTCACGCCGTAGTCGGCGAACGTGATCGGCACCGAGCCGGCGACCTGGACGGTGCCTCCCGTGCCGACCGCCACCTGCGCGTCGGCGGTGACGGCCTTCGTGACGCCGTGCAGGTCCATCGTGCCGGTCAGGGTGACGTCCTGCGTGCTGCCGTCGAGCGCCTTCGAGACGTCGACGGGCTTCGTCAGCGTGAACGTCGCCGTCGGGAACTTGTCCGTCTCCAGCGCGGTGTCCCGGAAGTAGGCGTCGCGCGCGGACTCGGGCGTTGAGATCTTCGCGACCTGGACCGTGACCGTCGCCGTCGCGAGGGAGCCGCCGTCGACCTCGGCGGTGCCCTCGACGTCCTTCGTGCGTCCGACCACGTTCACATCATTCCCCTGCAGGACCTCGTGCACCCGGTAGCCGGCGTACGAGGTCTTCGTGCTGGTCCAGGTGCCGTCGGCGTCCGCTGCGTCGAGGCTGGCCGACGACGTCGCTTCCAGGGAGGGAGCTGCGGCGGCCTGTCCGTTGACGGTGCTCGCGTAGATGGACGGACCGGCGATGACGGCGGCGGCCGCGATGACCACGACGCCGGTGGAGATGCCGATGATGACCTTGGTGCGTGTGCGGAGTCCCATACCCGGTCAACGAGGTGGCAGGCTGGATCGTTCATCGTCGACGTGACGACGATGCCGGAGGAGGTCGATGCGCCGTGGAACTGGTCATGCTGCTGGTGGCCGTCGGCGTCTCGATCGCCACGACGGTCGTCGTGCTCCGGCGCACGCGGGATGCGGGATGGGTCCGGGACGCTCAGCTGTCGATGAACGCGAGTCCGGGCTGGACGGTGGTCTCGCTGGTGTTCCACGGGCTCGGAGCCGCAGCGGGGTTCGTCATCGGTGCGGTCTTCATCAGTGGCGGCCACCCGGCGGCCGGATGGGTGTTCCTGTGCTTCGGCGGGATGCTCGGTGTGCTCGTCGGAGTACAGATCTGGGTCGCACGACGGCCGTTCCCACCGCGCCCACCGATCGACGGCCCCGGTCGCTGAACGCGGGACGCGGTCGCTCAGCGCGCGAACGTCCCCGACACTAGAGGGGACAGCACCCGAGCCCGGCCGTGCTCGAGTGCCCGCCCTCACCAGCAAGGAACGCACCAGATGCCCGAACTCCCCGTCGTGTTCGAAGTCGGCTCGCTGATCGCGATCGTCGCGATCCTGCTCGCCGACCTGCTCATCGTCGCGCGCCGGCCGCACGTGCCGACGCTGCGCGAGTCGGCGACGTGGGTGGGCGTCTACGTGGGGCTCGCGCTGGTCTTCGCGGTCCTGATGCTCGTGTTCGCGGGCGGCGACTCGGCGGGTGAGTTCCTGGCCGGTTGGCTCACCGAGTACAGCCTGAGCATCGACAACCTGTTCGTCTTCGTCATCATCATGGCGCGGTTCTCGGTGCCGAAGAAGATCCAGCAAGAGGTGCTGATGCTCGGCATCATCATCGCGCTCGTGCTGCGCGGCATCTTCATCCTCGTCGGCGCCCAGCTCATCGAGAACTTCTCGTGGATCTTCTACATCTTCGGCGCCTGGCTGATCTGGACGGCGATCCAGCAGCTCCGCGGCGAGGACGATGACGACGACCAGAAGGACAGCTTCATCGTCCGGCTGCTCCGCCGTCGCGTGCGCCTCACCGACACGTTCGACGGCATGAAGTTCCGGACCACCCACGACGGCGTGCGGCACTTCACCCCGTTGCTGATCGTGCTGATCGCCATCGGCACCACCGACCTGCTGTTCGCACTCGACTCGATCCCGGCGATCTTCGGCATCACCGAGAGCCCGTTCATCGTGTTCACCGCGAACGTCTTCGCCCTGATGGGTCTGCGGCAGCTGTACTTCCTGCTCGGCGGCCTGCTCGAGCGGCTCGTCTACCTGAAGTACGGGATCGCGGTGATCCTCGCGTTCATCGGTGTGAAGCTCGTCCTGCACGCACTGCACGACAACGAGCTGCCGTTCCTGAACGGCGGCGAGCACATCGAGTGGGCGCCGGAGATCAACACGTGGGTCTCCTTGATCGTGATCATCGCCGCGATGGCGCTGTCGACCCTGGCCAGCGTCGTGCGGATGCGCCACGACGGCGTGGAGGCGAAGGACGAAGAACCCGCTCGCACCTCGGACTGACGGAAGGCGCTCTGAGCGGCAGCAGGCCGGGCGCTGGAGCGTCCACCAGCTGCCCGTGCCAAGGTCGACGGGTGCACAACAACGACACCGTCGTGATCGCCGGCTGCGGCGACCTCGGGACCGAAGCCGGCCTCCGCTTCGCGCAGCAGGGACACCACGTGATCGGCCTCCGACGCCGCGCCGAACTGGTCCCGGCCCCGATCACCGGCCGCAGCGCCGACCTGCGGCACGAGGTCCCCGAGATCCCCGCCGACACCTCCGTCGTCGTCGTGGCCTTCGCCGCGGGCAGCCGTGACGTCGACGAGTACCGCGCCACCTACGTCGACGGCCTGCGGAACGTGCTCGATGGCATCGACGCCTCGGACGCCGATCCACGCCTGCTCGTGGTGTCGTCGACCGCGGTGTACGACGTCGACGACGGCAGCGAGGTGACCGAGGACACCCCGGCGCACGGTGCGACCCCGACCGCCGAGGTCCTGGTCGAGGCCGAGGCACTGCTGCGCGACCGTGCTCCCGACGCCGTGCTCGTGCGGCTGTCCGGTGTCTACGGTCCGGGTCGTGAGCGTCTGATCGACCAGGTCCGCTCCGGTTCGGCCCGGTTGGCTCCGGGTGCCTCGCCGCACACGAACCGGATCCACCGCGACGACGCCGCCGCCGCGCTCGTGCACCTGGCGACCGTGGAGGACCCGGCGCCGACGTACCTCGGCACCGACGACGAACCGAGCCGCCTCGACGACGTGCTGCGGTTCCTGGCCGACGAGCTCGGCGTTCCCGAGCCCGTCACCGGTGACGGCGGTGCCCGGCAGTCCGGTGGTGACAAGCGCTTGTCGAACGCGCTGCTCCGGTCCACCGGCTGGGCGCCGCAGTACCCGACGTTCCGCGAGGGCTACCGCGCCGTGCTGGCCGGCGAGGGCGTCCGTCACCCCTGACCCGGCGCGACACCGGTTCTCCGACACGACACCACGTGATCACCTGGTGTCGTGTCGCGAAACAGGTGCGGACGAAAGCGAGCAGCGCGCGACCGCTCAGTGCCCGCGGTGGTCCTGGATCGTGAGCCGCGGCCCGAACGACGGCTTCCGGAACCCCGAGCCGCCGATCAGCCGCACGACCCGCTCCCGGTGCCCCCGCCACGGCTCGAGCAGCTCGAGCATCCCGTCGTCGTCGACCGGTCCCCCGGTCAGCGCCCACCCGACCAGCGCGGGGACGTGGAAGTCCCCGACGCTCGGCGAATCGGGGTCGCCGTGGGAGCGCTGCGCGGTCTCGGCAGCCGTCCACTTCCCGATGCCGGGGATCGACTGGAGCCGCGCTGACACGACCGAACCGCCGCGACCGAGCGTCAGCGTCCGTTCGAGCGCCGGAGCCACACGCACCGCGCGCATCACCGTCGCCGACCGTCCGGGCTCGATGCCGGCCCTGTGCCACTCCCAGCTCGGGATCCGCGCCCACTCGTCGGCCGTCGGCGGCACGATGAGACCGTCCGGCGCGGGACCCGGCGCG
Organism: Curtobacterium sp. PhB128; assembly: GCF_004340725.1. Taxonomy (NCBI): domain Bacteria; kingdom Bacillati; phylum Actinomycetota; class Actinomycetes; order Micrococcales; family Microbacteriaceae; genus Curtobacterium; species Curtobacterium sp. PhB128. The sequence continues at coordinate 36,815 of NZ_SLUR01000008.1, read as the reverse complement.
GGCGTGCCGTACCGGCGGAGCAGGTACCGCCACGCGCCCCACGCCTGCCGCGAGGTCACCTTCTGCTCCATGATCGCCGGCACGAGCATCGCGACGACGGTGTTCGTCCGGAGCAGCCGGAGTCCGGGCTGCCGGTGTCGGGCGGCAGCGAGGAACGCGTGCCCGGAGACGTCGAACCCGTCCCAGTCGTCGCCGCGACCGAGCAGCTCCGGCGCGTGCTCGACCGCCCACGCAGCGCCGTCGCCCCAGGCCGAGACCGCGATGGTGACGCCAGCCGGCCGGATCGCCACGGCAGCGGGGCCGGTGGGCGTCCGCAGGGCGAGCCACACGACCGACCCGACCACCTTGTAGGCGGGGTCGGCGGAGCCGCGCTGCAGGGGCCGCAGGGTCGACGTGACGTTCACCGGGCCTCCCGGTCGGTACACGGTGTCGACGCGAGACGCATCGACGGACGCACCAGGAGCACCAGACGCGTCGCCGGACGCACCGGCGGACGCATCGCCGGACGCGTCGCCGGACGACGAGGTGGAGTCGAGCAGGGTCACACCGGGATGGTAATGCGCAACCACCGTCAGTCATGATGGTCGCAGTCCCCCACGACCCCCACCCGCACCACCCGACGACGGAGTTCCCATGCGCATCGGCATCCTCACCTCCGGAGGCGACTGCCCCGGTCTGAACGCGGTCATCCGCGCGATCGTCCTCAAGGGCATCGCCATCCACGGCCACGAGTTCGTCGGGTTCCGGGACGGCTGGCGCGGCGTCGTCGACGGCGACATCGTCCCGCTCGGCCGCAAGGACATCCAGGGCATCGCGAAGCAGGGCGGCACGATCCTCGGCACCAGCCGCACGAACCCCTTCGAGGGCCCGAACGGCGGCGTCGAGAACATCTCGAAGACCCTGGACCGCCACGGCATCGACGCCATCGTCGCGATCGGCGGCGAGGGTACGCTCGCCGCGGCGAAGCGCCTGACCGACGCCGGGCTGAAGATCGTCGGCGTCCCGAAGACGGTCGACAACGACCTGGGCGCCACCGACTACACGTTCGGCTTCGACACCGCCGTCGCGATCGCGACGGAAGCGATGGACCGCCTCCGCACCACCGGCGAGTCGCACTCCCGCTGCATGGTCGCCGAGGTCATGGGCCGGCACGTCGGCTGGATCGCCCTCCACTCCGGCATGGCCGCGGGCGCGCACGCGATCCTGATCCCGGAGCAGAAGACGAGCATGGAGCAGATCGCGAAGTGGGTGCGTGCCGCCTACGACCGCGGGCGTGCACCGCTCGTCGTGGTGGCCGAGGGCTTCGTCCCCGACCACGAGGACAACGCGCACACCGAGCGCGGGCTCGACGCCTTCGGGCGTCCGCGGCTCGGTGGCATCGGCGAGCGCCTCGCGCCGCTCATCGAGGAGATGACGGGTATCGAGACGCGTGCCACGACCCTCGGGCACATCCAGCGCGGCGGAACGCCGACCGCGTACGACCGGGTGCTGTCGACGCGGCTTGGCCTGGCGGCCATCGACTCGGTGGTCGAGGAACGATGGGGCCGGATGGTCGCCCTGAAGGGCACCGACATCGTGCACGTCTCGTTCGACGAGGCGCTCGGCGAGTTGAAGACCGTGCCGCAGGCGCGCTTCGACGAGGCCGCCATCATGTTCGGATGAGCGCTCGCTGCACGCGTACCTGGCCGTTTCGGGCGTACCTGGTCGTTTTTTCCGGCCCGGTACGCCCGGTTCCGCCAGGGATCGCACGCGTTCTGGGAAAGAACGGACCGCTGGCCGGGAGGCCCGGGGTAGCGTCCGGCGCATGACCCGCGCCGTAGTCGTGTCCAGTTCAGCCCCGCCCACCGTCGCCGACGTCGACCTGCCCGATCCGACCGAGGGCGAAGCCCTCGTCGACGTCACGTACTCGAGCGTCAACTACAAGGACGGCCTCGCCCTCGCCAGGAACCCCGGCGTCGCGCGGGTCGACCCGCTCGTGCCCGGCATCGACGTCGTCGGGACCGTGTCGGCGCTCGGACCGGGTGTGCACGACGTTTCGATCGGCGACCGCATCGTGCTGAACGGTGCCGGGCTCGGTGAGACCCGGCACGGTGGCTGGGCGCAGCACGCCGTGGTGCCGTCCGGTTCCCTCGTGGTCCTGCCCGAGGCGATCGAGGACTCGTTCGCGGCGGCGATCGGCACGGCGGGGTTCACGGCGATGCTCAGCGTGCTCGCGCTCGAACGGTTCGTCGAGCCCGGTGCCGGGCCGGTGCTCGTCACGGGTGCGTCCGGCGGGGTGGGGACGGTGGCGATCGCCCTGCTCGCCGCGCGCGGGTACGAGGTGACCGCGTCGACCGGACGGAGCACCAACGAGGCCTCGCTCCGACGCCTCGGCGCGACCGAGGTCGTGGACCGGGGTGCCCTGTCCGAGCCCGGCAAGCCGATGCAGCGTGCCGCGTGGGCCGGCGCCGTGGACAGCGTCGGCGGGGCCACCCTGGCGAACGTGCTGGCCGGCACCCGGTGGGGTGGAGCCGTCACGGCGTGCGGGCTCGCGCAGGACTCCGCGCTGCCGACGACGGTGCTGCCGTTCATCCTGCGTGCGGTGTCGCTGCTCGGCATCAACTCGGTGGACGCCCCGTCGGAACTGCGGCACCGAGCGTGGGAGCGGTTGGCGACCGACCTCGACCCGGCGCTGCTGGCGGGTGTCACCCGGACCGTCACCCCGGAGCAGGCGATCGAGATCGGCGCCGAGGTGGTCGCCGGTCGGGTGCACGGACGCACGGTGGTCGACGTGCGTGGCTGATGTTCTGGGATGCTGTTATTCCGCAAACGATTGCATATTGACACGTTAGGGTTTGGATACCAAACGTCCGTGATACGAGGAGTCCGTCATGCCGGTACCCAAGTCGACCGTCGAGAACTCGCCGCGCAAGCTGCTCCGCGACGTGGTCCTCGAGAAGATGTTGGCCGCGATCCAGGACGGCACGCTGCAGGCCGGCGAACGGCTCAACGACGACGAACTGGTCCAGTGGCTCGGCGTCAGTCGCACGCCCATCCGTGAGGCGATCGCCAAGCTCGTCGACTACGGCTTGGTCGAGATGGAGGCGAACCGGTACACCCGGGTCGCGTCGCCCACCGCCAAGCAGTTCGACGACACCATCCAGGTGCTCGCCGGCGTCACGGAGCTCGCCGCCCGCTGGGCCGTCCCGAAGCTCGACGACGCAGCGGCCACACGCCTCGTCGACACGCTGGAAGCCCTGCGCACTGCCGCCGAGCAGGAGCGCGCCGGCGACGTCTCGACGCAGGTCGGCGCGGTCGTCACCCAGTTGATCGGTGCGGCGGACAACGACCTGCTTGTCCAGCTGTCGACCTCGCTGCTGCCCCGCGCGAACTTCCTCGCCCTGACCCACCAGAGCGGCATGTTCTGGGACGTCAAGCACTTCGTCGACCCGCTCCGTGCGGCGATCTCGAAGCGAGACGGCGAAGCAGCGGCCGCGGTGATCCGTTCGCTCAGCAGCACCGTCGAGGAGCACACCGTGCAGGCCCGCGCGTTCGTCGCCGAGGGCGGCGCGCTGGCCGACGGCACCGAACGGCGCTGACGTCGGCCACGATGGAGTCGTGACCGACACCGACCAGTTCCGCGCCGCGGGCGCCCAGTTCCGCGCCGACGACGTCCTGCTCCGTGCCGAGGGCGTCCGTGTGACGCGCTCCGGCCGCGACCTGCTGCACGACGTCGACCTGACGGTCCGGCGGGGCGAGCACTGGGCGCTCCTCGGGCCGAACGGCGCCGGCAAGTCGACGCTGCTCGCGGTGCTCGGCGCGACGGGCCACCCCACCGCCGGCACGGTCGAGGTGCTCGGCCGACGCCTCGGACGCGTCGACGTCCGCGAGCTGCGTGAGCACATCGGCCACGTCGACCCGCGGCACCGGATGCTCTCCCCGCTCACCGTGCTCGAGACGGTGCTGACGGGCCTGACCGGCACCACCGACCTCATGATGCGGTGGGAGCCCACGGCCGCGCAGGTCGCACTGGCCGAGCAGCACATCGCCGACGTCGGGCTCGCCGCACGACGCGACGCACGCTGGCCCGTGCTGTCCCAGGGCGAACGCGGACGGACCCTCATCGCCCGGGCGCTGATGTCCGAGCCGCAGTTGCTGCTGCTCGACGAACCAGCGACCGGGCTCGACGTCGCCGCGCGCGAGCACCTGCTCGAGACCGTCGACGCGCTGCGGCACCGACACCCCGAGCTCGGCAGCGTCATGGTCACGCACCACCTCGAGGACCTGCCGGTGTCGACCTCGCACGCGATGCTGCTCCGTGACGGTGCCGTGGTGGCACAGGGCACGGCGGACGAGGTCATCACGTCGTCGGCGGTGTCGCACGCGTTCGACTTCCCGCTCGCGATCCTGCGCTCCGAGGGGCGCTGGGCAGCTCGCCGTTCCGCCTGACGCGTCGCGTGGGCCGGACAGGCGCGTTGCGGCGCTCCGGCCTGTGCTTGGATGGTTGCTCAGGTGTCCGCGGCCCGCTTCGGGGAGGGACCCGATGCCGGACGACGGTGTCAGGCCGCGCACCGCAACGAGGGGGAACACCATGACGACCACGCCGCCGCCCTACCCGGGGTCCGAGCCGCAGCCGAACGCCGGCCCACAGCAGCCCGGTCCGCAGCAGCCGGGCCAGCAGCCCTGGGCGCAGCAGCAGCCCGGCCAGCAGCCGTACGCGCAGCCCGCTCCCGCCGGCGCTCCGTACGCCCCGCCGCCCAAGCAGTCCCGTGGCAAGCGCGTCCTGATCTCGCTGCTCGGCGTCGTCGTCGCCGTGGTCGTCGCGTTCCTGGTCCGCCAGGCGCTCACCGCCGCGTTCAGCGACTCGACGGAGGAGAAGGTCTCGAAGGCCGTCGTGCAGATCCGCGAGCAGAGCGACCTGCCGAAGCAGGTCGACTCCGTGACGTCGTGGACGGGCGTCGAGGCCGAGGGCAACGCGATCCACTACGACTACACGGTGTCGTCCAGCGTCGACCCGGCGTCGATCACCGAGAGCGCCATCCGCGACTCGGTCGGCCCGACGCTCTGCTCGAACAGCGACACCAAGGACCTCCTCGACGAGGGCGTCGACATGCGGTACACCTACGCGTTCGACGGCACCTCGAAGACGCTCGACACGACCTTCACCAAGGCCGACTGCTCCTGACCCGTCGAGGGTGGGGCGGTGCTGTCCCCTGTCCCGCCCTCGTCGGTCCGGTCGGTACGCGGTTGTGCGTGGTGCGGTGTGCACCGTACCTGGTGCGACGTGCTGGGCTGCGATGTGCACGGCTCTCGCCATGGCGCTGCCCACTGCGCCGACAGGTGACCGGGTTGCCCGCCGGTCGTCGGGTCCGTACCCGCCCCGGTCCGTCTACCGACGCACCGCCCGCTGCTCAGTCGACCAGGGTGACCTCCCAGTTGGTGCGCTGGACGACCGCGTCGAGTTCGCGGATCTCCTTCGCCAGGGCGTCGGCCCGCGACCGGAGCTCGGCGGTCGGCAGCGCGGCGAACGTGCGGAGTTCACTGCGGAGCTGTCGGTAACCGCCGTTCGTGCCGGCCGTGGCGTCCGCCGCTCCGGTGACGAGCGCGTGCCGCAGCCGGAGGGCATCGCGTCGGGCGAGCAGTGCGGTGACGGTCTGTCCGGACGCCACGGTGGTGCTGGCGTTCGTCGCGTTGATGCGGGCGAGCAGGACCTCGAGCGCGTCGATCGACCGTTCGGCCTCGGCGAGGAGCTCGCGGGCGTCCTCGTCGGGCTCCTCGCCCTCTTGGTAGCGGGCGTTCGCGGCGATGCGGCCGCGCAGTTGTTCGATGCGCTTCTGCAGGTCGGCGCGCTCGATCAGGGCCTCGGCGAGTTGCATGCGGCCAGTCAACCAGCCGAGGCTCCGGCACGGAGCACCGACCCCTATCCCGCCGCGGCGGCTCCTGCCTACGCCGCCGCGGCGGCCGCTGCCTTCGCCGCGGCGGGCAGGGCGTCGAGGATCCGTCCGACGGCCCGGTCGTCGTGGGCGGCCGTGACGAACCACGCCTCGAACACGCTCGGCGGCAGGGTCACCCCGGCGTCGAGCATCGCGTGGAAGAACGGGGCGTACCGGAACACGTCCTGTGCCCGCACGTCGTCGTAGTTCCGCGGTGCGGTGTCCGTGAAGGCGAACGAGAACAGGTTGCCGGCGCGCTGCACGGTGTGGGCGACGCCCTCGGCCGACAGTGCGTCCGACGTGGCCGCGGAGATGACCGACGCCGTGCGGTTCAGCGACTCGTACACCGACGGCGTCGCGGCTCGGAGCGTGGCGATGCCGGCGGCGACCGCGAGCGGGTTGCCGGACAGGGTGCCCGCTTGGTACACGGGGCCGAGCGGGGCGAGGAAGTCCATGACCTCGCGTCGGCCGCCGAGCGCGGCGAGGGGCATGCCGCCACCGATGACCTTGCCGAACGTGATCAGGTCCGGCTTCCACCCGGCGCCGTCGGGGACGACCTTCGACGCCTCGAGGCCCCACCAGCCGGCCGACCCGACGCGGAACCCGGTCAGGACCTCGTCGACGATGAGCAGCGCCCCGTGCGCCTGCACGATCTGCGCGAGCGCACGGTTGAACCCGCGCTCGGGGGCGAGCACGCCCATGTTCGCCGCGGCGGCCTCGACGATGACGCCGGCGATGCGCTCGGAGTGCTCGTCGAACGCGCGGCGGACGGCGTCGAGGTCGTTGTACGGCAGCACCAGGGTCTGCGCCGCGGTCTCCTCGGTGATGCCCGCGCTGCCCGGCAGGGCCAGGGTGGCGACACCCGAACCGGCCTCGGCGAGCAGGGAGTCGGAGTGCCCGTGGTAGTGCCCGGCGAACTTCACGAGCAGGTCGCGGCCGGTGTAGCCGCGGGCCAACCGGATCGCCGTCATCGTGGCCTCGGTGCCGGTGGAGACCATGCGGAGCTTCTCGATGGGGCCGTCACCGTCGACCGACACCCGCTGCTTCACGAGCTCGGCGAGCTCGGTCTCGCCCGGGGTCGAGGCGCCGAAGGACAGTCCGCGCGCGGCGGCCTGCTGCACGGCCTCGACGGTGCCGGCGTGTGCGTGTCCGAGGATCGCGGGCCCCCACGACGCCACGAGGTCGACGTACTCGCGTCCCTCGGCGTCGGTGACGTACGCGCCCTTCGCCGACACCAGGAAGCGCGGGGTGCCGCCCACCGATCCGTAGGCACGGACGGGCGAGTTCACGCCGCCGGGGATCGCGTTCTTGGCGCGGCCGAACAGCTGGTCGTTCGTGGTCATTCGGGGGCCTTCCCGGTCGAGGCGATGCCGGCGACAGCGGCGGTGGTGCCGGAGGTGCGGAGACCGGCCTCCTGGTTGAGCTTCCGCGCGATGTCGACGGCGAAGTAGGTCAGGATCGCGTCGGCGCCGGCACGCTTGATGCCGATGAGCGACTCCATCGCGGCGGCGTCACGGTCGATCCAGCCGTTCTGCGCGGCTGCCGTGATCATCGCGTACTCGCCGGAGATCTGGTAGGCCCAGACCGGCACGGGCGACGTCGCAGCGGTCTCGGCGAGCACGTCGAGGTAGCTCATCGCCGGCTTCACCATGACGACGTCGGCACCCTCGTCGACGTCGAGCGCGACCTCGCGCAGCCCCTGACGACCGTTGGCGGCGTCGATCTGGTAGGTCCGCCGGTCGCCGACGAGCGACGACGACACGGCCTCGCGGAAGGGGCCGTAGAAGGCGGAGGCGTACTTGGCCGCGTAGGCCAGCAGCGCGGTGCCGGTGTGCCCGGCGACGTCGAGCGCGTCACGCGCGGCGGCGATCTGGCCGTCCATCATGCCGCTCAGGCACACCAGTTCGGCGCCAGCCTCGGCCTGCGCGACGGCCATGTCGCGGTACCGCAGCAGGGTCGCGTCGTTGTCGACGGAGCCGTCCGCCGCCAGGACGCCGCAGTGGCCGTGGTCGGTGAACTCGTCGAGGCACAGGTCGGACTGCACGACCAGGTCGTCACCGACCTCTTCCTTCGCCACGCGGATGGCCACGTTGAGGATGCCGTCGGGGTCGGTCGCGCCGGAACCGGTGGCGTCCTTCGTGGTCGGGACGCCGAACAGGTTCACGCCGCCGATCCCGACCTCCGCGGCCTCGACGAGTGCGCGACGGAACGAGTCGAGCGAGTGCTGCTGCACGCCCGGCATGCTCGAGATGTCGACGGCGTCGGTGGCGCCTTCGCGGATGAACATCGGCAACACGAGCTCGGCGGGGTGCAGCCGGGTCTCGGCGACGAGCCGTCGCATCGCGGGGGTGGCGCGGAGTCGACGGGGGCGGACCTGGGGGAAACGGCCGGTCACGGGTGGCCTTCCTGTTCGGGGGCGGTGGGGTTCAGGGCCTCGACGACGGCGTCGAGCAGGGCTTCTGCGGACCGGGTGGGTCCGACGACGTGGACCGGCAGTCCGGCCGCGCGCGCGTCGGCGGCGGTTCCGGGGCCGATGCAGGCCACGAGGGTGCGGGGGTCGAGCGGGGTCATCCGGAGGGCGATCTCGCGGGCGACGCTGCCGCTCGTCACGAGCACCGCGTCGGGCACCGCGTCGAGGGTGATCGGCTCGTCGCCGGTCCCCACGGTACGGTACGCGACCACGTCGTCCACGTCGATGCCGCGGGCCCGCAGTCCGTCGACGAGGGTCGGCGCGGCGATCTCGGAGCGCGGGAAGAGCACGGTGCCGTCGGTGTCCGGCAGCGCGTCGACGAGGGCAGCGGCCGAGGCCTGCTCCGGCACGAGGTCGACGACCCAGCCCGCAGCACGCGCGGCACGGGCGGTCGGCTCACCGACCGCCGCAACGCGGACACCGGACAGGAGGCCCGCCACGCGTTCTGCGAGCACCGTCACGGCCGTCGCACTGGTCACCACCACCCACGCGTACCCGGCCACGCGGGCGACGGCACGGTCGAGCGGGCCGCTGTCGAGCGGCGGCTCGGTCGTGATGAGCGGGACGACCCGCGGGTCGAGCCCGCGCTGCCGAGCCGCCGTCGCGACGCGCTCGCCCCACGCGCCACCCCGGGGGATGACTACGACGGGAGCGGGCGTGTCCGTGACGGGCTCTACTTCACCGAGTCGGTGAGGTCCGCCAGGTCGCCGGCACCGTTCTCGAGCAGCTCGGCGGCCACGCGGCCACCGACCTCGAGTGCTTCGGCGAGACGGTCCTGCGCGGATCCCTCGAGCACCGCCGCGTGCGACGCCGTGCGGTACTCGGCGCCGTCGGGGCTGTAGACGGTGGCGGAGACGAGCAGGAGCTCGGCGTCCACGACCGCGGTCGCACCGATCGGGGCGGAACAGCCGGCCTCGAGCTTCGCCAGGACCTCGCGCTCGGCCGACACCGTCAGGCGGGTCGGGGCGTGCTCGATCTTGCGCAGCGCGGCGAGCAGGTTCGTGTCGGTCTCAGCAGCACGGGTCTCGATCGCCAGCGCGCCCTGCCCCGGAGCACTCGGCCAGAAACCGAGGTCGAGCAGTTCGGTGGCGGCCGACAGGCGGTCGATGCGGGTGAGCCCGGCGGCGGCGAGCACGACGGCGTCGAGGTCGTCGTCGACGCGACCGAGCCGGGTGTCGATGTTGCCGCGGATGTCGATGACGTCCAGGTCGGGGCGCTTCGCCTTGAGCTGCGCGACGCGACGCGGTGAGCCCGTGCCGACCTTCGCCCCCTCGGGCAGGCTCTCGACGGTCGCGCCGTTCCGCGCCACGAGGACGTCGCGGGCGTCGGCACGCTTCGGCACGGCCGCGATCGTCAGGCCCGGGTACGGCGCGGTCGGCAGGTCCTTGAGCGAGTGCACCAGGACGTCGACCTCGCCGGCGACCAGGGCTTCACGCAGGGCGCTGGCGAACACACCCGTGCCCCCCAGCGACGCGAGCGAGGCGCGGTTCGTGTCGCCCTCGCTCGTGACGGTGACGAGCTCGACCGGGCGACCGGACGCCGCTGCCAGGCGGTCGGCGACGTCCTGCGACTGCGCGACCGCGAGCCGGCTGGCGCGGGTGCCCAGCCGGATCGGGGTCGGTGCGTCGGTCACGGAGCGACGCCAGCGGCGGCGGGCTTGAAGCCGGCGCGGACGTTCTCGCAGCAACCCGGGCGGCAGACGTCGTACCAGGGGCCGATGTCGGTCAGGTGCGGACGCTCGCTGGTGGGGGTGCCGTTGACGCGCTCGAGCACCAGGTCGACGAGACCGGAGACGTAGGCCGGGTCGACACCGGGGGTCTGCGTGCGGACCGACCAGAAGCCGAGCTCCTGCGCGGTCTCGGTGGCTTCCTCGTCGAGGTCCCACATGACCTCCATGTGGTCGCTCACGAAACCGAGCGGGACGATGAGCACGGCGCGGGTCGAGCCGCCCTTGAGCTCCTCGTTCATGTAGTCGTTGATGTCGGGCTCGAGCCACGGCTGCGTCGGGGGGCCGGAGCGCGACTGGTAGACGAGCTTCCACGCGGGCTTGGACGTGCCCTGCAGGTGCGCGTGCTCGGGCTGCTCGAGCAGCTCCGCCCATGCCTGGTCGAGGACGACCTGCGCGACGGCGAGGTGCTGGGCCTCGTAGGCGCCGTGCTCGTCGAAGCCGCGGTAGTCCGGGCCGGACTTCGCAGCGTCGGTCGACGGGATCGAGTGGGTCGAGAACAGCACGTGCAGCTCGGTCGCGACGTCGAGGCCGTCGTTCTCGGCGATGGCCTTCGCCATGCCGTCACGGACGCCGTCGACGAACGGGCGGACGAAGCCGGGGTGGTCGAAGAACTGCCGGATCTTGTCGATCTCGATGGTGCCGAGCAGACCGGTCTCGTCGAGCACGCGCGCGTAGTCCTCGCGGTACTGGCGGCAGCTCGAGAACGACGAGTAGGCGCTCGTGGCGATCGCGATGAGCTTGTTGTAGCCCTTGTCGGCGGCCTCGGTGAAGGCGCCTTCCAGGTAGGGCTCCCAGTTGCGGTTGCCCCAGAGCACCGGCATGTCGATGCCGCGCGAGGCCAACTCGGCCTCGAGCGCCGCCTTCAACGCGCGGTTCTGCGCGTTGATCGGGCTCACGCCGCCGAAGTGCCGGTAGTGGTGCGCGACCTCTTCGAGCCGCTCGTCGGGGATGCCGCGGCCGCGGGTGACGTTGCGCAGGAAGGGGATGACGTCGTCCTGGCCCTCGGGGCCACCGAAGCCGGCGAGCAGGATCGCGTCGTACGCGGTCGGGACCTCGACGTGCTCCGGGCCGGAAGCGGCCGCGGGGGTGGCGGCGAGGACGGGCTGACCGTTCGTGATCAGGCTGGTGTCGGTCATGACAGCACCTCCGGGAGTTCGGCGGTCGTCACGCGACGACCCGTGAAGAAGGGGACCTCTTCGCGCACGTGCAGACGGGCCTCGGTGGCACGCAGGTCGCGCATGAGGTCGACGAGGTCGACGAGCTCGGGGCTCTCGAGCGGCAGGATCCACTCGTAGTCGCTCAGGGCGAAGGTGGCGATGGTGTTCGTCAGGACGCGGCGGTACTTGGCGCCGGCGATCCCGTGGTCGCGCAGCATCTTCGAGCGCTCGTCCTCGGGCAGCAGGTACCACTCGAAGGAACGGACGAAGGGGTACACCGTGATCCACGCCTCGGGGTCCTTGCCACGCAGGAACGCGGGCGTGTGCCGCTTGTTGAACTCGGCTTCGCGGTGCATCGCCATGACGTGCCACACCGGCTCGGTGTCCTGGAACAGCCCGGTGCGGCGGATCTCGCGCAGCACGGCCTGGATGACCTGCGCGTCGTCGCCGTGCAGCCAGATCATGACGTCGGCGTCGGCACGGAAGCCGGAGACGTCGTAGAAGCCACGGACGGTCACCCCGCGCTCAGCGGCGGACGCGACCACGGCGTCGAGCTCGGCCACGGCGTCGTCACCGACGCGGTGGACCGGGCCGAGCGGCCTGCGGAACACGGCCCAGAGGGCGTACGCCGTCATGAGGTTGGGATCGATCCCCGTCGCGGGGTCGGTCTCGTGCGGAGAGGTGTGCGCGGTTGCAGGAGCGGGCGCGTCGGAACTCATGGGTCCTTGTCCTATCGGTTGCCAGGGTTGTGGCCGCCCCGCACCCGGTGGACCGCGCTCGGGCGGTCTACCGCCGTCGGAGCACCATCACGACGATACCCCCGACCACCGCTACCCCGGCTGCGAGGCCGGCCAGGTACGGGACCGGCTTCTCGTCGATGCCACGCTTGACCTTCGACGCCGCGATGCCGATCTGCTTCGGCACGTTGAGCTTGTCCTCGATCGCGTCGAGGGTGTCGAACAGCTGGGCGCGGGTCGCGGCGACGCGGTCTGCGAGATCGTCGTGCGGATCGGTCACGGTTCCTCCGTCGGTGGTGCGGCTGTCGGGGCTCAGAACCGGCCGCCGACGTCCGGCTTGCGGCTGCCGTACTGGCTCGGCGGAGTGGGCTTCTTGCCCATCCCCTTCACCGCGTTGATGTCGTTCTTGACGCTGTCGATCGTGCGCTTCGGCGTGATCGGGAGGCCCTTCTTCAGGCGCTTCCAGCCGATCCACCCGAGGATGGCGGCGACGATCAGCATCACCACGGCGATCACGAGCGCTGCGAGCCAGGCCGGCATCACGGTCGCCAGGCCCATCACGGCGGCGGTCAGGAGCACACCGATCGCGTAGAGCACGATGACGAGTGCTCCGACCAGCAGCCCCGCGGCGAGCCCGAAGATCTTGGCCTTCGTGAGCATCTCGGCCTTGAGCAGGTCGATCTCACCCTTGACCAGGCCCTTGACGAGCTTCGGGACGTCGCCCACCAGACCGAACAGCGAACGCGACTTGCGGTCGCGGGTGTCGGTCATGAGGTGGTGGTGTCCTTCTTCTGACCGACCTTGCGGACGGCCTTCTTGGTCGTCTCACCGATGAACTCGGCGACGTCCGGGGTCTTGTCGGCGATGAAGTCCTCGGCGACGTGCACGCCCTTCTGGACGCCGTTGCTGTTCCAGACCTTGCCGCTGACGGTCTTGATCTGCTCGTACCGCGCCCGTCCGGCTCGCGATCCCAGGACGTACCCGAGTGCGGCGCCGGCGACGAACAGGAGCTTTCCGCGCATGTGCGATTCCTCCGTTGGTTCAGTGTGCGGTGGTCATGCGCCGAACGGAATACGTCCGACGGTCTCACCAACAGTAGCCCCCGGGCGGTCTGGGGTCCGCTCAGGAATCCAGGATCTGTCCAGCGGCGGTGCGGGCGGCCACGATGATCCCGGCCAGGCCCCGTCCGGTCGCGACCTCACCGATGCCGATGACCCCTGCTCCGAGGCCGGCAGCGGTCAGGTCCGGACCGTGCCAGCGCACGCGCGCAGCGCCCACGACGTGCGTCGCCGTCAGGGGGACGCCGAGCAGCGTGGCCGCGTCGTGCAGCGCTCGGGTGCCGACGGGTCCGTCCGGGTCGACCGGGAGGCTCGTGGCCGCGTCGTCGGGACCGCTCGCGCCCGGTGCGCTGGTCGCGTCGGCGGGCGTCGCGTAGCTCAGGCGCAGCACGTGGCGGCCGGCAGCCGCCTCGGCGAGCCACGGCCACTTCACCGTCGCGTGCGTCAGGGCCTTCGCCGACACGGCCTGCGCGTCCGGGTGCACGAGCATCCCGGTCCCGCGGGGGGCTGCGTCGAGCTCGGGCTGGTCGACGACGAGCGTGACGAGCTCGATCCCGGTCCGGTCCGGCGCCACGGTGCGCTCGGGATCGGGCACCGACGACAGGGTGTGCTGCGCGGGCAGGCGTTCGACCGTGCCGTCGGCGGAGACGACCTCGACCGCGTGCGCCTCGATCCGGGTTGCCCGGGTGTGCAGCCGGACGTCGACGCGGTAGGTCTCCATGTCGGCGACGAGTTCGTCCACGAGCCGGACGATCCCGCCGCGGATCCCCTGCACCGGGGTACCGGCGGCCGCGCGGGCCCGGAGTGCCAGGACCGCGCGGGCCAGCGAGCCCTCGCGGAGCAGTGCCGCACGGAGGCCGGGAGCCACCCGCTCCGGGTCGAGCTGGTCCGGGTGGGTGGAGTGCACCCCGCCGGCGATCGGGACGACCAGGTCGTCGAGGACCCGCTCCCCCATGCGCCGCCGGACGAGTTCGCCCAGGGACTTTGCCTTGGCGCCGACCGGTCCGGGCAGCAGCGAGTCCATCTGTGCACGGAGCCCGCCCTTCTGCCCGACCACGGCGAGCACGTCGGCGGCCATCGGGGTGCTCGGGATGCCGAGGAGCCCGGTCGCGGGGATCGGCGACGTCCGGCCGTCACGGGTCATCAACCAGGCACCGCGCGGGTCCGGGGCGACGACGTCGTTGCCGAGCCCGAGTTCGATCGCCAGGCGGCCGACGGCGTCCGTGCGGGTCGCGAAGGAGTCCGCCGCCATGTCGAGGTCGAGGCCGCCGACCGTGTGCCGCCGGATCATGCCGCCCAGCACGCCGGACGACTCGACGAGCACGACGTCCGCGCCGCCCTTCGCCAGGTCACGGGCCGTGACGAGTCCGGCGATCCCGCCGCCGACCACGACGACGTCGGTCACGCGGCAGACCCGTCACCGAGCGAGTGGACCAGCTCGACGACGCGCGTCAGCACCGTCGGGTCGGTCTCGGGCGGCACACCGTGGCCGAGGTTCACGACGTGGGCGCGGGCGGCGCCACCGCGGCGGACGACCTCGCGCACATGGGCCTCGAGGACCTCCCACGGGGCCGCGAGCATCGCCGGGTCGATGTTGCCCTGCACGCTGACGCCGGTGCCGACGCGGCGGACGGCCTCGTCGAGCGGGAGCCGCCAGTCGACCCCGACCGCGTCGACGCCGACCGTGTCGGTGCCGAGCGTGGTCATGTCGGCGAGGACCTCGCCGCTGCCGACGCCGAAGTGGATGCGCGGCACGCCCAGGTCGGTCACGTGGGACAGCGCCTGCGCCGAGTGCGGTGCGACGTACCGGACGTAGTCGGCGCGCGACAGGGACCCGACCCACGAGTCGAAGAGCTGTGCGGCCGAGGCCCCGGCGAGCACCTGGGCCCGGAGGAACGCCCCCGACACCTCGGCCGCCCAGGCCAGCAGCCGCGACCAGGTCTCCGGCTCCGCGTGCATGAGGGTGCGTGCGCGGATGTGGTCCTTCGACGGGCCGCCCTCGACCAGGTACGCGGCGAGCGTGAAGGGTGCGCCTGCGAATCCGATCAGCGGGGTGTCGCCGAGCTGCTCGACCGTGCGGGCGACCGCCTGCCGGATCGGCTCGAGGGCCGCCGCGTCCAGCGGCTCGAGGGCGTCGACGTCCGCCGCGGTGCGGATCGGCGAGCCGAGCACGGGGCCGCGACCGGGGACGATCTCGACGTCCACGCCCGCGAGCTTGATCGGCACGACGATGTCGCTGAAGAAGATGCCGGCGTCCACCCCGTGCCGGCGGACGGGCTGCAGCGTGATCTCCGACGCCATCTCGGGGTCGAGGCACGCGTCGAGCATGGCCGTGCCCACCCGGAGCTCGCGGTACTCGGGCAACGACCGACCGGCCTGCCGCATGAACCACACCGGCAGCGTCTCCGGACGGTCACCCCGCAGGGCCCGGACGAGGCGGGACCCGCTCGTCCGCCCTGATGCCAGGGGGTGGGAGTCGGGGAGGGATGTGGTCGTCACGTCGGTCACCGGATGATTGTCCCATCGAGCGCGTTACCATTGGCTACGTGCTCATCTGTCTCACGGCGTCGCATCGCAACGCCAGCTTCGACCTCTTGGAGCGACTGAGCATCGCTGCCCCGGCCGCAGCAGGCCACCTCGTGACGGATTCCGACGTCCTGGACGGCGCCGTCGTCCTCGCCACCTGCAACCGTTTCGAGGCCTACCTCGACATCGCCGGCGACGACCGCGACTCCGCCGTCGCCGCCACCGTGCAGGCCGTTGCCGCTGCGAGCGACCTGGACGCCACCGAACTGCGTGATTCGGTCAACGTGCTCGGCGGCAAGGACGTCGTGCAGCACCTGTTCGCCGTGTCGAGCGGACTCGAGTCCGTCGTCGTCGGTGAGACCGAGATCTCCGGCCAGGTCCGCCGCTCGCTCGAGGACGCCCGGAGCAACGGCACCACCACCTCGGACCTCGAGCGGCTGTTCCAGGAAGCCGCCCACACCTCGCGCGGCGTCAAGACCCGCACCCGGATCGGTGCCGCCGGTCGTTCGCTCGTGCGCCTCGGCCTGCAGCTCGCGTCGTCGCGCGTCACCGACTGGGCCGACACCCGCGTGCTGCTGATCGGCACCGGGAGCTACGCGGCCACCACCATCGCGGCCCTGCGCGACCGCGGCGCCGTGCACATCCAGGTGTTCTCGCCCTCGGGCCGTGCCGCCTGGTTCGCCGCGAAGCACGACCTCGTCGCCGCCCGTGACCTGCGCCACGCGATCGGCACCAGCGACGTCGTGATCACCTGCACGTCGAGCGAGCTCCCGGTCGTCGCACCGGCCGACCTCGACGACGGCATCCGCCGTATCGTCATCGACCTCGGACTCCCCCGCAACGTCGACCCGGCCGCTGCCGGTGTGGACGGCGTCGAGCTGCTCGACCTCGAGACCATCAGCCTGCACGCCCCGATCTCCGAGCTGAACGCCGAGTCCGAGGCCCGCGCGATGGTCGACGACGCCGTGTCCCGCTTCCGGGCGCAGGCGCTCGAGCAGTCCACCACCCCGGCCCTCGTCGCCTTCCGCAAGCACGTGTTCGACATCCTCGACGACGAGATCGACCGTGCGAAGCGCCGCGGTGACGCCGACGGCGAGTCCGCTGAGCACACCGAGCGCGCCCTCCGGCACCTGGTCGGCGTCCTGCTGCACCGCCCGTCGGTCCGCGCCCGCGAGCTCGGCCGCGCCGGCCGTGGCGAGGAGTTCGTCGGGGCCATCGACGCCCTGTTCGGCGTGCGACCCGAGCCCGAGGCAGAGCTGCCGGCGCCCGTCGTCCCGCTCGCCGACCGCACCGCCCTGGACCCGACCGTCTCGAAGCGCGCCGACGAGGCGGACGCGAGCTGAGCCTCCCGGCCGACACGACCCAGCCACCCACGCTGCGTGTCAGTGCGCTCCTGCTGATCCGTGATCGACGTGTGCTGATGGTGCGCGCGCGATCGCGCGACGTGCTCTACCTGCCCGGCGGCAAGGCCGAGCCGCGCGAGACCGACCTCGACGCCGCCATCCGCGAAGCCCACGAGGAGACCGGCCTGCGGGTGACCGCCGATGACGTCGACCCGTTCGGCGTCGTCCTCGAGCCGGCCCACGGGCAGGCACCAGGCACCATGGTCGCGATGACCCTGTTCCTGGTCCGACCAGGAGGCCCGTTGGACTCCGCTACGCCCGTCGCCTCGGCAGAGGTCGACGAGGTCGAGTGGGTGACCTCGGCGGACGCCGGTCGCTGCCCGCCAGCGGGCGTGGAGACGCTCCGCCGCCTGGTGGCGGCGGAGCGCATCGACTAGTCGTCAGGCCTGATCCTTGTCGACGTAGTGACCGGTCTCGCCGTCCTGCGTCGGTTCGGCCTCGCCGGGGATGTCCGACTCGACGTACTCGCCGTCGGGTCCGCTCGACTCCGGGCGGGCCTCGCCCGGGATGTCGCTCGCGACGAACTCGCCGACGGGTTCCGTCGTCGTGACGCGCTCCTCGCCGGGGATGTCGCTGTCCGTGAAGGCACCTGCGCGGGTCTCGACCCCGTCCGCTCGGCCCTCGTCGCCACGTGCCTGTTCGTGCTTGCCCGTCATGTCCGACCTCCGCTGCTCGGGTTCCTTGCTCCGGAGTGTGCTCGCGGTCCCTGGATGCCGACCGAACCGCGATCTCCCGGTGGTGGTTGCCTGTGCACCATGCAACGCAGCAGTCGATCGAAGTTCCTGCTCGCCGTCACCGGGCTCGTCGCAGTCGGGGCGTTGGCGGGTTGTGCCTCCGGCGGGGAGCCCTCCGCCACCGAGACGGTGACCGCACCCGCGCCGTCGCCGTCCGCGTCGTCGTCCTCGTCGGCGGCGTCGTCGTCCGCGACCCCGTCGTCCGGCTCGTCGGCGTCGGCCGGCACCGGTTCCGGGTCCTCCGGATCCGGCTCGTCGGGGTCCGGGTCGTCGGGGTCCGGGTCGGCCGCCGGCAGTCGCTGTGCCGCGTCCTCGCTCGCCGCCAGCATCGAGCCGGGCAGCGGCGGTGCGGCCGGCAGCGTCATCGTGCACCTCGCCCTGCAGAACACCGGGTCGACCACCTGCACCCTGCAGGGCTGGCCGGGCGTCTCGTTCGTCGGCGGCGGCAACGGCACCCAGATCGGTGCTGCGGCGACGCAGGAGAAGAGCTCACCGCACCCGACCGTGACCCTGGCCGCCGGGCAGACCGCCGTGGCACCGCTCAAGATCGTCCAGGCCGGGAACTACTCGAAGGCCGACTGCTCACCGAAGACCCCGGACGGCTTCCGCGTGTACCCGCCCGGATCCAAGCAGTCGCTGTTCGTGAAGGACGCCGACTACCAGGCGTGCTCGTCCGCCGATGCGTCGCTGCTGTCCGTGCAGGCGCTCGTGCCGGAGGGGCAGGCGACGTCGTAGCGGGTGGGTGACGGCTGGCTCGTCAGGCAGCCGGATCGCCGTGATGCCCACGAAGGGCACCTCCGGCAGTTCACCGGAGGCCCGGCGGCGGTGTCGGCCTCGGCCTGGCCGCCTCGGGCCTCGTGCACGATGGACCGATGACCTTCGCCATCAGGGACGAACGACCGGGGACCGACGAACTCCTCACCCTCTACGACGCCGTCGGGTGGACCGTGTACACGCAGGACCCCGCCGCCCTCGCCAGGGCGAGCGCCGGCTCCCACACCGTGCTGACCGCACGCGACGACGACGACCGCATGCTCGGGCTCGTCCGCACGGTGTCCGACGGCGTGACGATCGTCTACGTCCAGGACCTGCTCGTGGTGCCGGAAGCGCACCGGTCCGGCGTCGGCGGCGCGTTGCTCGACGCCGTCCTCGAGCGGTACGCGGGTGTCCGCCAGACGGTCCTGCTCACCGATGCGGAGCCAGGTCAGCGCGCGTTCTACGAGTCACGTGGCTTCGTCGAGGTCCACGACGTCGCCCCGCAGCCGCTGCGGTCGTTCGTGGTCCTCCGCTGAGCACCGATGGGTCTCGCGACCGATACCGCACTGCGACGGCCCGTTCCTAGACTCACGGCATGGGGGCTCGAAGACGAACACGGTCCGCGGCAGCGATCGCGACCACACTCGGGGCCCTGCTGGCACTCGCAGCGTGCACGATGCCACCGCCGCCGCACGGGTCGGAGTCGGCGCTCGCGGACCTGATCGCGGACGTCGATCGGCTGCCCGGCGTGGGCTCGACCGAGGGCGAGATCCGCCAGTTCGACGCCAAGGACGACCCGGACAACTGGCTCACCTCGCTCCGGGTCACCGCGGACACCGCCGACCTCGCCGTCGCCGAGCGGGTCCGGCGGACGGCCGAGCGCGGTGTCACCGGCACGACGCTGCAGGTGACACTCGACGTGCCGTCTGCGCGGAAGACCGCTCCGGTCAGCCTCGATCCGATGGACCGCAGGGTCGTCGGCCTGGCCGGTCGGCTGCGCACGCGGACCTTCGTGCGACAGCTGTGGATGACCCCGACCGGTTCGAGGATCGGGCTCGTGCGGGACGTCAGCTTCAGCGATGCAGCGAAACGTGCGCGGACGATCACCGGTCCAGAGCCGACGAACACGAGTACGACGAGGACGACGACCTTGAGCCGCGGCGACGTGTCCGTCGACGTCACGGCCACGCACCCCGGCCGGGCCCTGATGCGCATGATCGACACACTCGCCGACGACCACCACGTGGAGCGCCTCTACTACTCGCCCGGGACGACGTACGCAGACGCGGCGCGGGCCCCCGACGACGCTTCCGGCCTCCCGGCAGTGGCCGATCGGCCGTCCCTGTCGATCGGCGTGCGTCCGCTCGGCGACGTCGCCGAGACCCTCGCCGCGACGACGGACGAGGCAGCCGATGCACACCGCGCACCGCGGACCGCCTTCGACCTGGGCAGCGGCGCGGTCAGTGGGTGGCTCGGGCTCCCCCTCGACGCACCCAAGCCGCGGGATGCCGGTCCGGACGGCGACGCACCGACGAGTCCCACGCCGACCCCGTGGGTCCCTGCAGACGTCGACGACCGCGCCACCGTGCTCCGCGCGTTCCTCGAGCGGTCAGCAGCCGCCGCCGGGGTCCCGGCGACCGTGACGACGGGCACCGAACAGTGCGCGACGTCCGGGTCGTCCGACCCGACCGGCACCCGGGCGACGGCGCTCAGCGTGGTGCCCGTGTTCGACGTGGTCGACGACGCCCAGGAGCCGTTCGACGCCGTGACCGCGCTCTGGACGTCCGAGGGCCTCGGGGTCAGTGACCGCGCGATGGGCCGCGACTCCTGGTCGTCTTCCTCCGGCGCAGACCCGGCCACCGCCAGCATCCGCGGCACCGTCGACGGGTTGAGCCTCACCGCCGAGTCGGCCTGCGTGCCGCCACCCGACGCAACGTCCGAGGGGAACTGAGCGACCCGGTCAGCGGCGCGCCGGGGCGTGCACTGCCTCGAGCAGTTCGGTGCCCATGGTCCGCAACGCCTCGATGACCGCGAGGCGCCGCTGCAACGAGGCGTCGTCGAACGTCACCGTCACGGCGTAGCTGACCGACGAGCCCGGGCCGCGGAGGATCCCGGCCTCGGCGCGGACGCCGGTGCTCGATCCGGTGACCGCGACGACCTGCAACCCGTGGTCGAGCGCACGGTGTGCCAGGGGGTCGAGGCCGAACGAGCCGGCGACCAGGTTCAGGTCACTCGCCAGCGACAGCCAGCCGAGCACCCGGTTCGAGACCGCTTCGTCCACGACCTCTCCGAGCGCCAGTCCGCGCATCACCCACGCGAGCTCACCCGTCGGGGCCACCGAGGCATCCGGGGCGTCATCGGGACCACGACGGTCGCGCACCCGGTCGATCAGCGCGGTCCGCTCGATGCCGAGCGATTCGGCACGCTCGCGGACGGCGTCGATGCCGACCGTCGACAAGAGTGCGTTCATCGCCCAGGTGTCGCCGGTGGCACCGACCAGGGTCGCCAGGTCGGGCACCTGCATCGTCGGTTCCTGCAGGAACTGCCACAGGCCGGCGCCGGTCGCGGTGTCCCGCGCCATGCGCTGCAGGCGGTCACCGTGCAGGCGGCCGTCCTCGAGCTGCGCCGCGACCTCGATCAGCAGCAGCACCCTGCCGAGGCTCGCGACGGGCTGCACGACGGTGTCGTCGATCGCGAGCAGGGCCTTGCCGGTCGAGGTGTCGATCACCGAGGCACTGACCCCGGCGCCGTCGAGGGCGAGCGCGCCGAGGGCCTCGGTCGTGGCGCCGAACCGGTCGTCCGGCCGACCGCTGTGCCGGCCGCGCGCCCGACCGCCACCACCCGAGCGGTCCTCCGGCCGCCGACGGCGTGACGACCGAGCCGCGTCCGGCTCCACCATCACCAGATCGCGACGCGCTCGGCGGGGTCGAGGTACATCGCGTCCTTCTCGGTCACGCCGAACGTGTCGTAGTAGCCGTCGATGTTGCGGACGACCTGGTTGCACCGGAACTCGTTCGGCGAGTGCGGGTCGATCGACAGCAGGCGCGCGGCTTCCTCCGGACGGATCGCCATCTGCCACGCCTGCGCCCAGCTCAGGAAGAACCGCTCGGCACCGGTCAGGCCGTCGACGACCGGGGGCTCCTGGCCGTCGAGCGACAGCAGGTACGCCTTCCACGCGATCGACAGGCCACCGAGGTCGCCGATGTTCTCGCCGATCGTCAGGGCACCGTTGACGTGGCCGTCCGGCACCTCGGTCGGGACGAGCGCGTCGTACTGGGCGATGAGGGCCTTCGTGCGCTCCTCGAACGCCGTCCGGTCGGCCTCGGTCCACCAGTTCTCGAGCTTGCCGTCGCCGTCGTACTGCGAGCCCTGGTCGTCGAAGCCGTGCCCGATCTCGTGGCCGATGACGGCACCGATCGCCCCGTAGTTGGCGGCGGCGTCGCGCTCGGCGTCGAAGAACGGGAACTGCAGGATCGCCGCGGGGAACACGATCTCGTTGAAACCGGGGTTGTAGTACGCGTTGATCGTCTGCGGGGTCATGAACCACTCGTCGCGGTCGATCGGCTTGCCGATCTTGCCGAGCTCGCGGTCGACCTGGAACGACGCGACGGCGCGGACGTTCGCGACGAGGTCGTCGGGCACGACCGGCAGCGCCGAGTAGTCGCGCCACTTGACCGGGTACCCGATCTTCGGCGTGAACTTGTCGAGCTTGTCGAGGGCACGCGCACGGGTCTCGTCGGTCATCCAGTCGAGCGCCGTGATGCTCTGCCGGTACGCCTCGACCAGGTTGGCGACGAGGTCGTCCATCGTGGCCTTCGAGGTCTCGTCGAAGTGCTCCTGCACGTAGATCCGGCCGACGGCCTCGCCCATCGCGCCCTCGACCAGGGAGACGCCGCGCTTCCAGCGCTCGCGCTGCTTCGGCGCCCCGGTGAGGGCGGTGCCGTAGAACGAGAAGTTCGTGGCCGAGAACGCGCTCGTCAGGTACGCGGCCGAGCCACGGATGACCTGCCAGCGCAGCCAGTCCTTCCAGACCTCGAGCGGCTGGTCGCGCAGGAGCTCGGCAAGGCCCGTGATGAACGACGGCTCGCGGACCACGACCGTCTCGAACGCGCCGGCCGGTGCGTCGATGGCCTGCCACCACGTCTGCAGGTCGATGCCCTCGGCGAGCGCCGCGACCTCGGCCCAGGGCAGCTTGTTGTAGGTCTTCTGGCTGTCGCGGGTGGTGACGTTGTCCCAGTGCTTCGACGCCAGGGCCGTCTCGAGCGCGATGACGTGCTCGGTGCGGTCGCCGCCGTCCTCGAACCCGGCGAGCGGGAACATCGCCGCGACGAACTCGCGGTACTTCGTCCGGATGTCGGCGAAGCGCTCTTCACGGTAGTAGGACTCGTCGGGCAGGCCGAGACCGGACTGCTCGAGGAACACGACGTAGGACTCGGGGTCGCCCGGGTCGTTGTCGACGAAGAGCTGCAGGAAGCTCGGCAGCCCCAGGCGCTCGATGCGTCCGACGGTGGCGATGAGCTCGGGCACGGACTCGATGGCCGTGATCTCGGCGAGCAGCGGCTCGATCGGCGCGGTGGCGAGCTCTTCGAGCCGTGCTTCGTCGGTGAAGGACGAGAAGAGGTCACCGACCTTGCGCTCCTCGGTGCCGGGGGCGGCCTGCTGCGAGCGCTCGATGATCGCGCGGACGGCGAGTTCGGCGGCCTCGGCCAGCACCGTGAACGAGCCGTAGCGGGCCTTGTCGTCGGGGATCGGCGTCTCGGCGATCCAGGTGCCGTTCACGTGGCGGTACAGGTCGTCCTGGGGGCGCACCGCGGGGTCGAGTTCGTCAGTGTGGATGCCGGAGGCACGTGCGACGTCGGTCATGCCGTCCACGATAGCCACCGACGCCATGTTCGAGCGGAGTCAGTCGCGGTGGGCTGCGCGACCACGCAACCGGCGGGCCACGACGAGCCCCCCGAGGCCGGACGCCAGGAGTGCAGCGGCGATCCGGATGGGTACGCCGGGGTCGGTTCCCGTGTACGCCAGTTGCTTCGCCGAGGCGACGGTGATCCGGCCCGCTGCCGCGTGCTGGGCCGTCGGGTGGGTCCCGGTGGACACCTCGGGTCCGGAGCCCGTGCCGTGACCGGGGCCCTGGCCGGGCTCCGGCCGCGGCGTCGGGTGGACCGGGAGCTTCGGCAGCACCAGGCGGAGCGCGCCCTGTTCGACGCCGTCCACCCGCTGTCGCGCGACGACCACGTCGCCCGGCAGCAGCGTGCGCGGGACCGTGAGTTCCCAGCCGCGTCCGATCGACGTCGCGATCGGGTGTCCGTCGGCGCTCTCGATCGCGGTGCCGTCCTCGGCCTCGAGCGCGACGACCCCACCGATCTCGCCGGTGCCCGCGAGCCGGACGGACCCGTCGGCGAGGACGTCGACCGTGCCGGTGA
This sequence comes from Curtobacterium sp. PhB128, assembly GCF_004340725.1. Lineage (NCBI taxonomy): Bacteria > Bacillati > Actinomycetota > Actinomycetes > Micrococcales > Microbacteriaceae > Curtobacterium > Curtobacterium sp. PhB128. The sequence continues at coordinate 12,910 of NZ_SLUR01000008.1, read as the reverse complement.
GTGCGAGCGGGACGGTGACCCGCGCCTCGGTCGCGCCGAGCTCGGTCGCGCCGTCGAAGGTCGTCACGGTGACGGAGTAGAAGCGGGCCGTGGCCGGGATGGGCAGCTCGACGGACCACGAGGTGTCCGCCGCGGTCGTCGCCGTCACCGGGCGGCCGTCGGGGTCGAGGACCGGCCCGTCGGCGTCCGCGAACCGCAGCGTCGTCCCGACCGGTGCCCGTCCGGCGATCGACACCCGTTCCATCTCACGCGAAGCGGTCGCGGTGGACACGATCGCGGCGCCCGAGACCGTGTAGACGTCGTCGACACCCCCGTTGTGCGTGCCGTCGAAGTACTGCCACGCCTCGATGTGGTGGTCGCCGAAGGCCAGGTCCCGCAGGGTGGCGGACCAGGCACCGTCCGCATCCGCATCGGCCTCGGCGACGGTCTCCCCGTCGTCCTTGATCACGATGTGCGCCCTGGGGTACCCGGAGCCGTCGAGGGTGATCGTGCGGGCGAGGCCGTCGACGGTGGCGAGCATCTCCGGCGGGGTGAGCACGAGGACGTCCACCGGGACGTCGACCTGTCGTCCGGTCACCTGCGAGGTGACGTGCAGCACGCGTGCGCCCGATCGCACCCGGACCGGGGTGTTCCAGGACCCGTCAGGGCCGGCCTCGGTCCACCTGGTCTCGACGCCGTCGCCCGTGATGCCCACGCTGCCCCCGGCCGGCCCGGTCCCGACGAGTGTGACGACACCAAGTCCGTGGTCGATCGACCGCACGCCGGCGGTGAAGTCGGCCCGCGGTGTCTGCCGCGTCGCAGCGGCACTGGACCCGTTCGCGGCGCTGGCCGATGTGGCAGCCACGACAGGCGACAGCGCGACCGCCGCGACGGCGACGGTCGCCAGGGCGCGACGTGCTGGGGAGATGGACGGGGACGAATGCGGCATGGTGCTCCTCCGGTGGTACTCCACACACCATATACAAGTTGTCCACAGGTGGGAATCGCGGGACGTCACGGGCCCACGGCTGCCGGTACGGTCATCGCATGGGACTTCCGTGGAAGCTGCACGGCGACGGCAAGACCGTCTCCGCGACGACGATCGTGGCACCGGACGAGCGACTGACCTGGGGCCGGACGATCGGTCTCGGCGTGCAGCACGTCGTCGCGATGTTCGGCGCCACCTTCCTGGTGCCGCTGCTGACGGGCTTCCCGCCGTCGACGACCCTGCTGTTCAGCGGCATCGGCACGATCCTGTTCCTGCTCATCACCGGCAACCGGCTGCCGAGCTACCTCGGTTCGTCGTTCGCCTTCATCGCACCGATCGGTGCTGCCACCAAGATCGGCGGCATCCCCCTCGCCCTGTCGGGCATCATCGTCGTCGGCGCCCTGCTCGCGATCGTCGGGCTCGTCGTGCACCTGGCTGGCGCCGGGTGGATCGACCGCCTGATGCCGCCGGTGGTGTCCGGTGCGATCGTCGCCCTGATCGGGTTCAACCTGGCGCCTGCGGCGAAGAACAACTTCACCGCGGCCCCGGTCGTCGCGGTCATCACCCTCGCCGCGATCATCCTGGTCACCGTCCTGTTCAAGGGGCTGATCGGTCGCCTGTCCATCGTCATCGGCGTGCTCATCGGCTACGTGGCGGCGCTCATCGGCGGCCAGGTCGACTACTCGAAGGTCGCCGACGCGAAGTGGATCGGCCTGCCGACGTTCACCGCTCCCGCGTTCGACCCGTCGCAGCTCGCGATCTACCTGGCGTTCGTGCCGGTGGTCCTCGCGCTCGTCGCCGAGAACGTCGGCCACGTGAAGGGCGTCGGACAGCTCACCGGACGCGACCTCACGCCCCTCACCGGCCGGGCGCTCTTCGCCGACGGCATCTCCACCGTGCTCGCCGGTGCCGGCGGCGGCTCCGCCACCACCACCTACGGCGAGAACATCGGCGTCATGGCCGCCACCCGCGTCTTCTCCACCGCCGCGTACTGGGTCGCCGCGATCGCCGCCGTCCTGCTCGGCCTCTCCCCGAAGATCGGTGCGGTCATCTCCTCCGTCCCCGCCGGCGTGCTCGGCGGCGCGACCACCGCCCTGTACGGTCTGATCGGTGTCATCGGCATCCGGATCTGGGTCGAGAACCGGGTCGACTTCTCGAAGCCGAAGAACCAGCTGACCGCTGGCATCGCGCTCATCATCGGCATCGCGGACTTCACGTTCGCGTTCGGCCAGGCGAGCTTCGGCGGCATCATCCTCGGCACCATCGCCGCGATCGTCGTGTACCACCTGATGGACCTGATCGGGCGGGCGCGCGGCACCGACGAGGCGACGCCCGTCGCCTCCGAAGACGCGCACGCCGCCACCGGCGGTGTCCCCGCCGAACCACGCGCCGACTGACGCGAGTGGTCGGCCGGAACGCGCGTCCGGCCTGACGACGTGGGACCACCGGACGGGAGGCCCGTGGCGGACACGGCCACGGGCCTCCCGTCCGTCACGGCGCGGGTCGGAGATCCCGCGTCACGCGCGGAACGGAACGACGCCGCTGGCCGTGCCCTGTCTGCTCACGAGGGCAAGTCAGGCGCCGGATAGGCGTCCCACCCGCCGCTGCCACCGCCGTCGCGTGCTTCGGCAGCAAGCTGGCGGCGGATGTAGGCGCCGAGGTAAGGCAGGGAGAACTGCACGTACCCGTGTCCGGCTGCGTGGACGTACCCACTGTCGATGAGGCGCTTCTTGTAGACCTGCACGTACGCATCGGACACACCCATGCGCTTGACGATGTCGGCGACTTTCGTGCGATCGTCGTCCTGGGCCATTGCGTCAAGGAATTTCTGATCGACATCGGAGAGGTCGCCGTAGACACGGCTAATGACTCGACTCTCGACCGCCCTGATGGCTTTGTCGTGGGCGACGCTGGCGTCGGCGAGGGTGATGGTGGGTGCTGTCGAGTTGTTCCGCCACGCGTAGTCGCCAGCGAGCTGCACAAGGTAGGGGTAGCCCTGGGAGAGGGAGACGAGCTTGGTAAGCGCTTCATCTTCTACGCGCCGACCACCGACGCGCGCTGTCTCGGCGAACACCCGCCGCGTCTCCGGTGCGGTCAGGCGCTCGAACTCCACCTCGCGTGAGCGTCGCAAGAAGGTGGTGTGCTCTTCTGCGAGAAGTGCGTCGAGGCTCACCTTCACCCCGGCGAACACGACCATGATCTGCGCACCGTCACGGAGTGCGTGCGAGATCTGCAGAGCGAAACGGCTCAGTTCACGGAGACGGACCTTGCCGGAGGACACCTCGTCGATGGTGATGAGGATGCCCCCGCTCGTTCCGAGCGCAGAAGAAAGGGCGGTGAGGTCGGAGCGCAGCTGCGGCTTCACACTGCGGTGCCGGTTCACGTACTCGATGTCCGCGCTGAACTCCCAGACCCCGAACGAGGTCAGTCGCGCTCGACTCGCCGGGGTCATGTCGTTGATGAGGGTAGGGATGGTTGAGTCCATCACCCGTCCCATGAGCCCCGCACTGGCGTCATCGCTGATGACCAGCCAACCAGCGTCACGGGCATGATCTTCGAGGGTCGTCATGAACGAGGTCTTGCCAGCACCACGCAGTCCAGAGACGAGGACGGAATGGTTCTCGCCGAAGTCGAGCGTGTCGAACACGGCACGGAGATCCGTGAGCTCTTCCCTGTGCCCGCCGAAGATGACAGGCTTCCTGCCGTAGCCCGGTGTGAACGGGGACGGTGCTGTCTCGACCATCGGGGCCTCCGAATCGTATTTATTTTATTCTATCGAGGAGGAGCGTCCGACACCAGGACTCCTCGCGACGGTAGGCCCCTTGCCCGCCCTGCGGCCACACTCACCTTGCTTGCCGACACGACGGGTGCGCATCGCCGCCAGAATGGGCCGGTGCCCCGACCGACGCGACCCGCATTGACCAGCGAACGGCGTGCGGTCGATCGCGACATCGTGCGGCTGGCGGTACCCGCGCTCGGCGCGCTCGTGGTCGAGCCGCTCTTCCTGCTCACCGACACCGCACTCGTCGGCCACCTCGGTGCGACACCCCTGGCGGCCGTCGGACTCGCGAGTGCCGTGCTGTCGACGGTGACCGGGCTGCTGGTGTTCCTGGCGTACTCGACGACTCCGGCCGTGGCGCGCGCGCTCGGCGGTGGTGACCGTCGCGGCGCAGTCCACGCCGGCATCGACGGGATGTGGCTCGCGCTCGTGCTGGGAGTGGTCCTCGCGCTCGTCGGGTGGCCGCTCGCCGGGCCGCTCGTCGACCTGTTCGGTGCGTCGCCCGACGTCTCGGCGGCGGCGACCGCGTACCTGACGGTGTCGCTCATCGGGCTGCCCGGGATCCTGGTCGTCACCGCCTCGACCGGGCTGCTGCGCGGGCTGCAGGACACGAAGACCCCGCTCGTCGTCGCGACCATCGGGTTCGTCGCGAACGGGCTGTTGAACGCCGTCCTGATCTACGGCGCGGGGTGGGGCGTCGAGGGGTCCGCCGCCGGCACCGTCATCGTGCAGTGGGCCATGGCGATCGTCTACGTCCGGATCGCGGTGCGCGCCGCGCGATCGTCGGGAGCGCCGCTGCGGCCCGGCGCCTCGGGCGTCGTCCGGGCGCTGCGGTCCGGGGCCTGGCTGTTCCTGCGGACCGCGTCGTTGCGGATCGCGATGCTCGCGACCGTCGGGGCCGCTGCCGGGCTCGGGACCGCGGGACTCGCGACCACGCAGGTCGGGCTGACCGTCTTCTCGACGCTGGCGTTCGCCCTCGATGCCCTGGCGATCGCCGGGCAGGCGCTCGTCGGGCACGGCCTCGGGGCGCGGGACCCGGCCCGGGTACGGCTGGTGACGCGGCGGCTCGTGCTGCTCGGGATCGTCGGTGGGGCGCTGCTCGGGGCGCTGACCCTGGCCGTGAGCGGAGTGCTCGGGCCGGTGTTCTCCGACTCGTCCGCTGTGCGGGACGCGCTGCCGCTCGTGCTGGTGCTCATCGCCGTCGGCATGCCCGTCGCCGGGTACGTCTTCGTGCTCGACGGGGTGCTAATCGGCGCAGGGGATGCGCGGTACCTGGCGATCGCGGGAGGCGTGAACCTGGTCGTGTACCTGCCGCTGCTGTGGTGGGCAGGCGGGACGCTCGCGGGGCTGTGGGCGGCGTTCGCCCTCGGGTACATCGGGGTCCGGGCGGTGACGCTCGGGGTGCGCGCGCATCGGCGTGGATGGGTGGAACAGGCTTTGGCGCGGTGAGCGGGCCTGGTTCTTCCAGCGGGGCTTCTGTGCCTGTGGCTCCGTCGTCTTCTGTGGCGTCGTCGGCCGTGCTCGCCACGGTCGGGATCGGGGTGCAGGGCGTCGCGAAGCTGCTCGTGACCGTCGTCGTCGGTCGGGTGTTCGGCACCGAGACCCTCGGGCAGACCACGGCGCTGCTGTCCCTGTCGGTGTTCGTCGCGCTGCTCTGGCCGAACCCCGCGGGCAACACCGCCTCTCGGTACCTGGCGATCGCGCTGCTGGGTCGGCGGTCGGACGCCGCGGTGAACCGGGTGCTCGGGCTGTCGATGCTGGTGTCGACCGTGGTGCTCGCCGCGGTCACCGTGCCGGTCGCGGTCGCCTGGGGCAACGGCCCCGGCATGGTGCTCGGTGGTGTCGGGGTCGTCGTCGGCTACGGCCTGTACTGCTACGCCCGCGGAGCGCAGCTCGGCTACGGTCGGGCACCGCGGGTCGCGCTCTGGGACTCGGTGACGAGCGTGCTCGCGCTCGGGTTGCTCGTGGTGGCGTGCGTCACTCGGCTCGAGCCCTTCGTGCTGCTGCCGCTGGCCATCGGGTACACGGTGTTCGCGATCGCGTGCTGGCCTCGGGGGAACGACTTCGGCCCTGCGGCTCGTGAACCCGCTGCCGGGGCGCTCGGGTTCGCGGCGTGGAACGTGCTGGCGGTGGTGACCTCGAACGGGTTGCTGCAGTTGACGATGATCTCGGCGCAGGTGACCTCGTCGGCGCACGAGGCCGGGGTCTACGCGGCGGCGTTCACCCTGGCGACGCCGGCGTCGATGCTCGGGCAGGCGTTGGGGCAGGTGCTCGTACCGGCGTTTGCGCACCAGACGGATGGTGGGTCCTTGCGGTCTCGCGGAGCGCTGATGCTCGTCGTCGGGTTCGCCGCTGCTTCTGCCGTTGTGTTCGGTCTGGTGGCGCTGCTCGCCGGGTGGTTCCTGCCGATCGTCTACCCCGCCGAGGGCGCTGCCGCCGTGGCGGACCTGCGGTACTTGATGGTCGCGGTGTGGGTGTTCACCGTCGGGCTCGTGCCTGCGGCGCTGCTGCTCGCATCGGGGCGGTCACGGCAGGTGGCGTTGGCCTCGGTCGCCGGGTTCGTCGTCGGTGCTGGGCTCATGGCGGTGCTCGGGCCGGTGGCCGGCGTCGCGGGTGGGACGACGGGGTTCTTGGTGGGGAGTGCTGTCAACCTCGTGGCGGTGGTGGGGCTCGGGGTGCGGCGGCGCTGATTCCTCCGCACGTGGTGGGCGTCGGTGGAACGCCTCGTTTGACGTCCCGTCATTCGGAATCGTTTCGGACCACCTATCCGAGAACGCCCCCATCAGGAAGCACGGGGTTCGAGGGGGAGCTGGACCGCTGCGCACGAAGTCGCGGTAGTCGACCGGCTACCGGGACGGTTTGCGCTGGCTCGATTCTCATGAGAGGGACGACGGACAGTCGCCGCGCTTGACACGCTGCCCGCCTACTGTCGCTTGCGCTGTCACGGTGGTGGTCAGGTGCCGTGCCGAGGGGGGTGGGGCTTCTAAAGGCGAGCTTCGCCCCCGCCTTCTGCGTTGGCCGGCGACCCAAGGAGAGTGGTGATCTGCACCGCGCTCCCTGTGACCAGCGGCGCGGCCGCCGCACGGAAGACCACCTGTTTTGGGTGGCGACCTCGGCGGGCTGGGCGGATGGACTCAGCTGCATGGCCGAATCGAATGATCCCCTGACAGGCGAGATCGATGTGCAGCTCGTCACGAACGCGTACATCTACGGGTTCCCATTGGTGTTCAACCTGCTCCAGGTGCTGCGGTTCACGACGGACGGCATCGGCGCGGTACCGGCCGCTGCGTTCAACACCTTCAGCCACGGACGGACCCTTGCCGGCCCCGATGACACCTTCGTGACGATCAACAACGACACGCTCTACTCGATGGCTCAAGTCGACCTCAGCAGCGGGCCGGTGGCGTTGCACGTGCCCGACACGGCGGGGCGGTACTACGTGCTGCAGTTCGTCGATGCCTGGACGAACAATTTCGCCTACGTCGGACACCGCGCCACCGGCACCGCCGCAGGCGACTACCTGCTCGTGCCACCGGACTGGGACGGCGAACCTGACGATGACGACACGGTCATCAGGTTCCCGACCGCGGTTGCCTCCATCGTCGGACGGTGGGCAGTCGACGGCGACACCGACCTCCCGACGGTGCACGCGCTCCAAGACGCGACGACGTTGACTCCCCGCACGCCTGATGCTGCACCGCACGGGCTGGCCGTTCCCGACCCGGAGGTGCCGGACGCGCTGGCGTTTCTCGAGCGCTTCCGTGTCTGGTCGCAGCAGTTCCCGCCGGCGCCGCGTGACGCCGCAGTGCAACGGTCCTTCGCGGGGCTCGGCGTGAATTCGGCGGCGTCGCCGTACGTTGGTTTGCCCGACGATGCCGTGGCGGCGCTGACGTCCGCACTCGAGGGGGCCTCGGCCCGACTGCGGCAGATCCTCGAGTCCGGCTCCAGCCCGCAGGTGAACGGCTGGAAGATGACGCTGCACGTGTTCGACTACAACCTCGACTTCTTCGAGGTCGGCGCGCTCGACGACGAGCGGTTCCGCATCGAGGATCCGACCGTTCGCTACGCCGAGCGTGCCGGTGCGGCGCTCGGCGGGTTGTGAGGTAACCACGCCTACGAAGCGGCCTACGTGATGACGTTCGTCGACGATCACGGCGACCAGCTCGACGGCACGCACGAGTACACCTTCCGCCTCGCACCACCACCACCGGTGGGCGCGTTCTGGTCACTCACGATGTACGGAGTGCCGGACTTCTTCCTCGTCGCGAACCCCATCAACCGCTACTCGATCGGCGACCGCACGCCGGACGTCGCCCAAGACGCCGACGGTGCACTCACGGTCACCATCGCGCACCAGCAGCCCGAGTCGCCCGATGCGAACTGGTTGCCGAGCCCCGCGGGACGATTCCGTCCGGTCCTGCGCATGTACGAGCCAGGTGACGAGGTCCTCGACGGGCGCTGGACCCCGCCCGCGATCGTGCGCACCGAACGGTAAGTCCCGTCCGCGTCCCCGTCTTGCGTAAATCGCACCAGATTGCAGTTGCCAGCGCATCCACATCTCCAATCCCCGCTGGACACCACAGTTAGCGGCGCCGACGGGACGCCGCCGCATGATCACGCATCGTGTGCGTGGCTATCACGGCGCTCAGCATCAAGATCCCCGTCAACGGGCACCTGACCGCCGGGAACCTTGATGGCGGAGCACTTAGGCCCTTGCGCGTGCTCAAGGGTGCCCGGTGACCCATGGACTACCGGACACGCCTATCAGTCGCTCATATTCACTTCGTTCACTCACGCTCGGTTCGGGCGGACCCGTGTCGGGCGAAGCCGATCGCACCAACGATTGCCGCCAGCAGTCCCATCGCAGCGATGACCAGCCCGCCGGCTACGAGCCCGACGTAACCGACGCCGGCGCCGAGGACGGCCATGACGAGTCCCGCAACCAGAGCCCCGACGCCGATCGCAAGGCCGAGCACGCGAGGCTGAATACGGGACAACATGCTTGCATTCAACTCTCCACTAGCGGCGTCCGGTGACTCATCGATCACTGGACAGCAACTGTTCCGACGGGTCTGAGCGCGTCCAGACTGCTGTCCAGTGATCGATCGGCTGTCGGACAGCGTCATCGGCTTCGACGGACCAGTCCGTTGCGGCGGTAGAAGGTCTCCAAGGCAGCGCGGTCCGACAGGAACACCTTCGGCCCCTCGAACTCGTCGAAGGCCTGCTGATAACGGAGCCGGTTCCTCCTGGCAGGCCCGAGCATGAAGCGCAGCATCTCGACGCGGACTCGGTCACGAGTGCCTTCCAAGCGTCCAGCACGGTCGGGCTCGAAGAAGGTGCGCTGAAAGTAGCGGACGATGCCCACGGCGGTCGAGACATCCAGCAGCACCAGACCGGTTGCTCGCTGCAACCGGGCCGGCAACCAACGCGAATAGTTGCCCTCGATGACCCACTGATCGGTGCTCATTGCTTCGTTGTGCATGTACTCGAAATCGAGGTCCGGTCGCTCGAGCCAGTCTGTTCCGGGTAGGTGTCGGTACTGGTCGAGGTGCACGACCGGCAGCGAGCGGGCTCGGCCGACGGCGGCCGCAAGGGTCGATTTGCCACTGTTGGACGGCCCGAGAATGCAGATCCGTTGACCGAGCTCGTCGAGGTCCATCGTGCGAGTCTCGCAGGCACACGGAGAGATGTCGGGTCACTCGGGAGAGGAGACCGTTGAGGGATTGTCTACCGAGACAGGTCCATCGCACCCCTCGATTCGTTGGCCTGCCGCCTATTTACTGGCTGGTCCTAGTTCAGCCTCCCTGCGCTCGTGCTCCTCGGGATTGGACTGGCGATGCTCTTCGTGCCGCTGCAAAACCTCGCCCTCACCGGTGTGCAGCCCGAGGATGCCGGCGTCGCTTCCGCGACCGTCAACTCGACCTTCCACATCGGCGGATCGATCGGCCTGGCCGTGTTTACCGTCTTCTACGCCAGCGCCGTCGAGCACACCCTCGCCGCCGGTGGTGACCAGCTGACTGCGTTCACCGACGAATACTCAGCCGCGTTCCTCGCCTCCGGCATCGCCATGGTCATCGCATCGCTCCTGGCGATCTTCCTCATCCGTGGGAAGAAGGACGACCTCATGCCCTCGTCATCGCCCAACGAAAGGGTGACGGCGTACGTACCTGTCACCGGCTGACTGCGGCGTCTCGAAGGTGGATGAGGCGGGTTGGCGAGTCGAACCTGCTAAAGAGATTCAGCTCTTGGTCGTAGGTGATGGAAGCAAGGAGAGAACGGTCCAATCGGTGTCGAAGGACGAGCACGGTGAAGCCGTCCCCGTCTTCTGCGTCGGTCGGATGCCAGTCGGACTGATCACCACCCCAGATGAACATGCTGTCGGGATAGATGAGGCTCGCGGCCGGATGGGGGCGCTTGCTGTGCCCCTCACCGATGCGCTCGTTGTAGCCGTCGGAGACGATGGTGCGTTGCGTTGCAACGTGGATGGCGGTCCAGCTGGCGTCCCGGAGGTCGGTCTTCACACTCCACTCGTCGACACCGTTGAAGTCCTGCATGAGGACTGTCGCGGTGACGCTACGGTCGGTGTCTGCTCTGATGGCTTCACGAATTGCCTCGATGCGGTTGTTCACGTGCGCTCCTCCTCTTAGGTGTTTCAGCCGAAGACCGGCGCTTCCTTGCCGTCCGGGTACCGGCAGCTGTCTCCCGGGGTGCACAGGAAACGGTACGTGGAGAGGTCGAGGTTGAGGTTGAACGTGTGCGCACGCTCGTAGTCCTGGATCTTCATGTTGCCGAGCTTGAAGATGTAGGTGCCGTTGTGTGTTCCGCCCATCGAGCCGGTGAAGTTGAAGCCGTCGCCGGAGAGGTTCGAGTACCCCGTGGAGTCCACCGTCCGGCTGGGCAGGAGTCCTTCCATCTGCTCAAGAGTGATGCCACCGCTGAGGTCCACGTTGTAGTTGCGGAGGACGGAGAAAGCGGACAGGCCGAAGATGTGCTTGTCGGTCTGCAGTCCGATGGTGAACGTGAGGTCGATGCAGTTGCTCCAGGAGCCGTTGGTCGGGTCGTTCGCCTGTCCGTAGATCACGCCGTAGACGATGTCGCTCGACGATGGAGCCCAGATCGTGCGCACGGGGGTGCTGTTATAGCAGCCGACGCTGTCGGCACGGGCGTTCGACTGTGGCGCGAGGTTCGCCGCCTCTTCGGAGGACATGGTGATGAGGCAGGCGAAGTCGCCTGTTCCACCGCTGCTGGTGAGGTCGGTTGCCGCTTGGACGCAGGCTTGACCAGCTGCGCCGTTGTCGTCGGTCGCTGACGTGGCCGCGCTGGCGGGGCCAGCAAGCCCGAGAGTGCTGAGGAGGACAAGGGTCGCTGCGCTGAAGGCGGCGGTTCTGAACTTCATCGTTGAAGCCTTTCTCGTTGCTGTCGGCGTACCTGAATAACCGTACAGACGAGCCGCGATGTCTCGAGCGGGTGTTTCGCCCCACTAGCTTGTACCCCTTTCGGAGGTCGCGGATCGGAGTTGCAGCAAACTCGTCAGCGAAGGCAGCCGAGCCATCGCCCCCGGAAGGCGCTGTGCGCGCGCAATGCTGCTGTGGCGGTGACGGGCATCACCCTCCTGCTTATCGAACTCTTCAGCGGCAGTTGATGATCACGACGCTACGGGCGTCCGGTAGCCGATCGCGTTGCGAGACGAGGCGGACCCTCGAAGTCGGCGGATCCTCGCGCCATGAACGTTCTACTCATCGGGTACGCCCGCGTTTCAACCTACGAACAGGACCTCACCGCTCAGCGAGTCGCGCTTGAACGGCTTGGAGTCCTCCCGCCCAACATCCACACCGATCATGGCCTGACTGGCACGAACAGATCTCGACCAGGGCTGCGCGAAGCGCTCGCATCTTGTCGTGACGGGGACACTCTCGTAATCGCGAAGCTCGACCGGCTCGCACGAAGCCTCCGCGACGCGAAGGACATCGTCGACGAGCTCACTGCGAAGAACGTCAAGCTGAACATCGGCGGTTCCGTCCACGACCCGAACGATCCCGTCGGCCGGCTGCTGTTCAACGTCCTCGCCATGGTGGCCGAGTTCGAATCCGACCTGATCCGAGCCCGAACACGGGAAGGGATGCAGATCGCGAAAGCCAAGGGCCATCTCCGCGGCCGGCAACCCAAACTCAGCAACGCGCAACAACGCCACCTCCTCGAGGTCCACCAAGCCGGCACGCACTCGGTCGCTGAACTCGCCGAGCTGTTCGGTATCGGACGAGCCACTGTCTACCGCTGCATCGAACGACAAGCACATCCCAACCGCTAACCCCCCAGCTCCGCTCTCAAACGCAGGCGTTCGAGAGCGGAGCCTCACCTGCGACCGGAACCGTAACGGACGCGGCCAGACAGTTTCGAGCAAGCTCGTCCGCTGAACCCAAGACCGGCTTTCGGGACAGCTCAAAGCACGAGCGTCCCAGGTTTGGGTAGCGTGCTTGGGAGCAGAAACGGAGCCCCGATGTCTGGACAGCAAGTCGAGATGGTCACCATGGGGTGCTTTGTGATCGTCGCCGGCATTGGCGTGATTACAACCTCACGCGGACTTGCGCGCGCCATCTCTGAGGCATCCTGGGGAAGGTTCGGAGTACCGTTCCGGCCGCGACTCGCGCGCATGGGCATGATCGGGGCTGGCGCGATCGGAGTCGTGATCGGCGCGACTGTCATCGTTCTGGCTCTTACAGTTGCCGGCTCCTGACCTGTGGCCGCTTGACGATCGACACCGGACAGCTACACCTCACTGCCATCAAGTCGACCTGGTTGGGTGGAGTCCCTGTGGATCCCCGGACTCATCGCTGGGCCGGCAATCGTTGCGGTAGCGGTCGCCGCGTTGGTGCGTCGGGTGCCGATCGCGCAGTATTTCGTTGACGCCCAGCAGAGCTGCCGCGGTCCGAAGCGTGCGATGACTCCGGGGCTCGTGCGTGTTCTCGCTGGAGGGCTGCGATGATTGGCATCATCTGGATCCCCCTGTCGATCTTCGGTCACCCCGAGTGACCAGAGAGTCGAAGGCGGGACCAGACGGAGTCCGGTAGTCGATCGTTCAGTGAGACGAGGGCGCCGGTGGTGGTGTCTATGCTGCTGCACGATGTCGACGATCTGCCCGAGCACCTTCGATAGGTGGAGATGTG